>JAZLHS010000161.1:0-4831 GCA_045616885.1 Selenomonadaceae bacterium
CAACTGCCGTGGAAGCACCCGAGCTGTCTTTCACCCCCCAGTCACCTTCAGTGACAGCCCCCCTAAATGGGGGCCTTTCACACTTGCGCAACAGCTCCTTTTTTATTTCATTTTTTCGGATACGGCATTGGAATAGCCGACAGAAGCTTCTTCGTATACTCATGCTGCGGGCTGGCATATAGCTCGTCGGCTTTCGCCAGCTCCACAATCAGCCCCTGATTCATTACCGCCACCCGGTCACTGATATACCTGACCATCGCCAAATCATGCGCGATAAAAATATAAGTAAGCCCCAGCTCCCTCTGCAGCTGGCTCAGGAGATTTACTATCTGTGCCTGTATCGACACATCTAGAGCAGATATCGGCTCGTCGCAGATGATAAGCTCCGGATTTACCGCCAGCGCTCTGGCTATTCCCACTCTCTGCCGCTGGCCGCCACTGAACTCATGAGGGAATCGGCTGCCCTGCTCCGCGCTGAGTCCTACCAGCTCCAGCAGATGACGGATTCTCTTTCGCCGCTCCTGCGGCTCACCGTACATCCCCCGTATCTCCATAGGCTCTGCAATGATTTCCTCCACGGTAAGGCGCGGATTCAAACTGGCGTAGGGATCCTGAAATATCATCTGTATTCTGCTGTCGGGTCCATTGCTGTAGTCAATCTCCTGTCCGTGCATCAGCACTCGTCCGCCAGTGGGCTTGTACAGTCCCATGACCGCCCGCCCTGTCGTTGACTTGCCGCAGCCGGACTCTCCTACCATGCCGAGAGTTTCTCCTGCGTAGAGGTCGAAGCTGATGCCGTTAAGAACGCAGTTATACTCCTTCGGTCTGCCCCAAAAATCACGCTTGGTAACGAAGTGCATTTTCAGGTCATGCACCGACAGCAGCGGCTGCTCATTCCTCATGACTTCACTCATGCGGCTTCACCTCCCCGGACTCCTGCTTCTTCAGATAAGCCTGCCAGCACCAGGCGAGATGTTTGTCCCCCATAGCCACTGCTTCGGGAGCCACGCTCCGGCAGACCTTCATGGCATAGGGGCAGCGAGGCCAGAAGCCGCAGCCCTCCACATCCAGCAAAAGGTCAGGCGGCTGCCCCTGTATCACCGGCAGAGCCTCATCCCGGCTGGCATCAAGCCGAGGCAGCGATTTCAGCAGTCCCTGCGTATATGCGTGACCGGAGCGGTAGAAGATATCACCGGCATTTCCCTGCTCCACTATCTTGCCGGCGTACATCACCGCCACCCGGTCGCAGATGCTGGCAATGACACCCAAATCGTGGGATATCAGCACGATGGCCAGTCCGTATTCCCGCCGCAGCTCGGCCAAAAGCTCCAATATCTGAGCCTGAATAGTCACATCCAGCGCGGTGGTCGGCTCATCCGCAAATAGCAGCTTCGGTCGGCAGATGAGCGCCATTGCTATCATGACGCGCTGCCGCATACCGCCACTGAACTCATGGGGATAGGCATTCATCCGTTCCTCGGCTCGGCGTATTCCCACACGCTCCAGCAGGGCAACTGCCTTCTGTCTGGCCTCCTGACCGGAGATGCCCTCATGGAGCATTATCCCCTCGGTCATCTGAGCCCCGATAGTCATGACCGGATTCAGGGCCGTCATGGGGTCCTGAAAAATCATGGCCATATCCTGACCCCTCAGGTGACAATACTGCTCGTCATCCCAGCCGGTAATATCCTGTCCCTGAAATACGATTCTGCCGCCGGCAATGAAGGAATTCTCCCTTGGCAGCAGACCCATCACCGCATGAATCGTCACACTTTTGCCGCAGCCGGACTCACCTACGATACCCAGTATCTCACCGGGCTTCACCGACAGACTCACGCCCCGAACAGCCCTTATATCGCCACGGTAGGTATGGAAGCCCACCGACAGATTTTCTACCGACAGCAATTCCTCAGATACAGTCATCGGGCTCCCTCCTATCTTCTCATCTTCGGATCCAGCGCATCCCTCAGCCCATCGCTGAGGAAATTGAAGGCCAGCATCGTGAGGCTGATGGCCATAGCCGGGAAAAACAGCTGAAAGGGGAAAACCCGGATAGAATTCACCCCATCGGATGCAAGTACGCCCCAGCTTGCCATCGGCGCCGATACGCCGAGACCGATGAAGCTGAGAAACGCCTCCGTAAATATAGCGTCAGGAATTGACATGCTGAGGGAGACGATGATTGCTCCTACAGCGTTGGGAATCAGGTGCTTCAGGATGATTCGGCTGCCGGCTGCGCCCATGCTCCGCGCCGCCATGACGAACTCCAGCTCTTTCAGTCTCAGCACTTCGCCTCTGACGATGCGAGCCATCTGCAGCCAGTAGCTGATGCCAAAGGCAATAAAGATATTCATCAGGCCGGGCTTGAAGACAACCATCAGCAGGATGACGTACAGCAGAGTCGGCACGCTGTAGAGAATATCCACGATATTCATCATAATGCGGTCTGTCCTGCCGCCTGCATAGCCGGAAATACCGCCGTAGACGACACCTATCACCAGATTTATGAGACTGGCCACGATACCGATAGACAGAGATATTCTGGCACCGTAAAGCACCCGGATAAAGAGGTCGCGCCCCAGACTGTCCGTGCCGAACCAATGCTCCGCCGACGGCGGCAGATTCGCCGCCCGAAGATTCTGTGCATCGTAGGAAACATCGGACAGCATCGGCCCGAAAACTGCCATGACCAGCAGGGACAGAATGAAGCCAAGGCCGAGCATTGCCACCTTGTCCCGCTTCAGTCTAAGCCAAGCGTCCCGCCAATAACCCACAGGGGGCGCCATCGTCTGAGCCTCTGCCTCCTGAAAGGTCAGGTGCAGGGGAGAGAAATCATATTGCGCTTTCATGTCAATCGTCCCCCTCACCCAGCTTTATCCGCGGGTCAAGCAGCGGATAAATCAAATCTACCAGCATGTTCATAAAGATGACGATAGCCGAGTAGAAGATGGTAATGCCAAGGATGACCGTGTAGTCTCGATTGTAAATACTGGTGACGAAGTAGCTCCCCAAGCCCGGTATCGCAAAGATGGTCTCGATGACAAAGCTGCCGGTGAGCACACCCGCCGCCATAGGGCCCAGATAGGTCACCACCGGAATGAGGGCATTGGGCAGCGCGTGACGAAACAGCACTGCTGTCGTGCCGAGTCCCTTTGCCTTTGCCGTCCTGATATAGTCCTGACCAAGCACATCCAGCATACTTGACCGGGTGAGGCGAGTGATGAAAGCCATCGGCATAGCGGCCATCGCTATCGCCGGCAGGATACGGCTCGCCCAGCTGTTCCACATGGCCGCCGGGAACCAACCAAGCTTCATGGCAAAGAACTCCACCAGCAATGCTGCCAGCACAAAGCTTGGCACTGCTACGCCCACTGTCGTCAAAAGATTTACCGTCCTGTCCTGCCAGCTGTTGCGCCTATAGGCTGCCAGCACTCCCGCCGGCACTCCTACAGCAAGAGCCAAAGCAATGCTCTCAAGTCCAAGCTCCAGCGACACCGGGAAGCTCTCCCGGATAATATCATTTACCGAGCGTCCTGCGTACTTGAAGGAAGGTCCCAAATCCCCTCGCAGCACATTGCAGAGGTAATCCTTATACTGGACGGCCAGCGGGTCGTTCAGCCGATATCTGGCTTCGATATTGGCCAGCACCGCAGGAGGCAGACTTTTCTCCTCGGTAAAGGGCCCGCCCGGAATGGAATGCATGAGGAAGAAGGTCACTGTCATGACCACCCACAGCACGATTATAGAGTTGCCGATTCTCTTTATCAGATAACTCAGCATAAAATCCTCCAATGATTATCAGACTTCTGAACAACCGTCATGTCATAGCAAGACACAGCGCGTCCATTATCCGCTCTTCCCAGATGAAGTTGCCGCTGAAGCGTCCCTGACTCTCCGGCGCCTCCTCCGGCAGCCCTTCTCCGTTCATAATATATACGAAGCCATCTCCGGTGCCGGGGCGGAAAAACAACCCCGACAGCAGACCGAAGGCCTGCCCGGTGTGCCCTATCAAATCCAGCTCCCTATCCCGACAGACTCTGGCTCGGCTGCCTCCGTCTATCTGATACAGCCCCAGTCCGTAGCTCAGGAACACGCCGTCCTCGGTGTAGCCATTGCCTCTGCCGCTGCTGTCCTCCGATCGGTAGGTCCAGTGCTTCGCTGTCATTGCCTCCACCGAGGCTCGGCTCAGTACCCTTTTCCCACGATATACGCCGCCGTTCATCAGCATTTCAAGGGCGTGACTCAGGCTGTCAAGGGAAAGCCGCAGGCCCCCCTGCGGAGCAAAGAAGGTAGCATTCGTCCCCGGCGCATAATCCTTCAGGCTGTACTCCCGCGGGTCATCCTGCTCTGCGTAGGGATTCTGCATCGTCACCGTGTCCCGGGTCGGCTGCCGTCCGTCATAAATATCCATCATCGGACGCCAGTCCGCCCCGGCAGCCTGCTTCTGATAGATTCCGCCAAGGCGTGAAAAGGCATCGCTCGACAGATTTGCCGGCAGATAGCCACCATCGATATCCAGCTGTGACAGGATATGCTCCTGCTGATAGAGGTCAAACCGCTGACCGGTCACCACCTCGATGACAGTACCTAAAAGACCGTAGTTCAGATTGCAGTAGGCGAAAAACTTCCCCGGCACTTCATCTGCCGGCGAAAAATGAGCCCCATCTTCATAAAACCGCCCATCGACGGAAAAAAACTCCCGGACACCGAACAGCGGCGGAATACAGTAAATGACTCCATCCCGCAGACCGGAAGTGTGACTGCACAGCATCTCGATGGTAATTGGCAGCTCCGGATACTTCGGATGGCGAAGGGGAAAGCCCAGATACCG
>JAZLHS010000162.1:0-3108 GCA_045616885.1 Selenomonadaceae bacterium
ACAGGTCTTCATTCTTATTCATTGGTCCCGTCTTCCTTCTTCCACATGTATTGCAAAAGGTAGCCTTTTCCGATAACGGATTACCACAGTAATGACACTTCATAACACTTTCCGTTGAAGAATCATTATGTGCTTTTAAAACCTTGTTCTTGTACACATTCTTCAATGCAGCAGCTATAGCAGGCACAATGGGGTCAAATGGTACTTTCTTAGAATTCTCTTTAGCCATAGTATCATCTCCTAAAAGCAATGCGTGCTCATCTAAAATTACATTGCGTTCTTTTTTATCACATAAATTCAATATCAATGTTACTGACGCAGCGACGCTTTCCTTATCCGCAATCGGCTTCATCCTCTTTTTTACCCCATCTTCGCCGCCGTCATATTACAAACCGTAATTGAAGACGGCAGTCTCTGCTGCACCTTAGCCTTTGCATCCATAATAGAGCTTGCCTGTACCGTAGTAGTATGCCTGGTTCCAGGCTTAGACTTAGGGTCGTTGGCATTTTTCTGCTGCCACATTACTTTGTACTGTGCCATAATTTATTCCTCCCTTTCCCTAATGACCATCTGCTCCCACATCTGCTTTTCAAATTCATTGAAGTGCAACAACAGCGCCAAATCCACATTCAGCGCATCGGCAATAGCGATAATCGTGGGTATGCTCAGGCTGTCATTATACGCACCACATTCTATTTTGGATACGGTAGACTGTGTGCTGTTTATTCTTTTAGCCAGCTCTGACTGACTAATCCCCACCAAAGTTCTGAAATATGCAATCTTTGCGCCAAGCTGGCGCAACACTATTTTAGGGTCGGTATACCCCATCTGCCACACCTCCTTCTTTTGTCGTTATAAAGCCATTGTTCAAGAAATTGCAAAGCAATTTCATCCCTCTAGCGTTTCAACGAAGCGAGAGATATGCTCGCCACTTGTTAAAGTACGGCTCCCCCACTTACAGCAAGCTGTTGAAGAAAGGGATATCCTAGCCTCGTTATATTGCTATTATCCCACACCCAAGAGTTCAGTCCTAATTCTTTATAGAATATATTCTTTCATAAATACGAATATTGTCCTGCCGATTTTCTTTGCATGTTCTTATTCAATCATACAAAAATCCCGGCAGGTTTTGTTGTCCTACCGGGACAAAAATGTTTCTATACGGTAAAAATTACGCCAGTAAAATAAAATATTAATTGCTTTTGCATTTCCCCTAACAAAGATGGTAAAATATTATGTGAAAATTTACAGTGACAGGCGGTGAAAAATATGCGCTATCCTATTGGCATACAGACCTTTGAAACAATTATTGAAGGCGGCTATGTTTATGTAGATAAAACCGATTTGATTTATAAACTTGCGCAGGAGCATGTCTGCTTCCTTTCGCGTCCCCGCCGCTTTGGCAAATCCCTTTTGCTCAGCACTCTGGATGCATACTTTTCCGGCCGCAAGGAGCTTTTTGCGGGGCTGAAGATAGACGCGCTGGAAAAGGACTGGGTGCAGTATCCTGTTTTCAGGATTGACTTTGCCAAGGGCGACTATACAAGGCCTGATGCCTTACGGAATAAGCTGGAAGGTTTTATCAGTACATGGGAAAAGGAATATGGCAAAAACCCTGATTTTTCTGAGTTGGATGACAGATTTCAGTATGTGCTGGAGCAGGCAGCCAGGAAAACGGGGCGTAAGGCCGTTGTCCTGATAGACGAATACGACAAGCCTCTTTTGGATGTATTGGGCGAGGAGCAGGAGAAAAGCAACCGCAATACTCTGCGCGGCCTCTACGGTGTTTTCAAGGCTGCTGACGCCAGCCTGCGCTTTGTGCTTTTGACAGGCGTGACTAAGTTTGCCCAGATTACGGTTTTCTCCGGCTTTAATCAGGCCAATGACATCAGCATGGACAAGCGTTATGATGCTCTCTGCGGCATTACGGAAGCAGAGCTGCACAGCGTTTTTGCTGCGCCGATTGCCGAAATGGCACAAGAAATGGATTATACCGTAGAGGAAATGAAGGCCGTCCTGAAAAAACAGTATGACGGTTATCATTTCAGCGGGCAGCTTTTGGATATCTATAATCCCTTTAGCATTATCAATGCCTTTAACAAAATGGATTTGGAAAGCTATTGGTATAAATCCGGCACACCTACTTATCTGGCCAAGCTCATTGAAGGGCACAACATCAACATGGTCAAGCTGCTGGGGCAGCCCTATGAGGCACAGTATTTTATGGACTATCGTGCCGATGTAGAGGACCCGTTGGCCATGCTGTACCAAAGCGGTTATCTGACCATCAAAGGATATGAGCCTGAGTTTGGAGAATATTGGCTGGATTATCCCAACGACGAAGTGCGCAAGGGCTTTACCATGCTGGTAGCCAACGGATATTTTCAGGCAACGGAAACCATGCCGGATAATTGGGTAAAGCAGTTGATTCGTATGCTTAAGCGTGCTGACCTTGATGCCGTCCGTGATGCCTTCACATCCTTCCTGGCTTCCATCCCCTACGAAGCCAACAAGGATGTCCGTGCCTTAAACTTTGAAACGCATTACCAATACACCTTCTACATCATCAATCGCCTGCTCTCCTGTTATACTACGCTAATCGAAAAGCAAAACAGTCAGGGCCGGGCAGATATTATCATCGAAACCGACAACAATATTTATATTTTTGAATTCAAACTGGACGGCTCCGCCGAGGAGGCCCTTGCCCAAATTGAAGCAAAGCAATACGCTATGCCCTATGCCGATGACCGCAGAAAGCTGCACAAAATCGGCGTTAATATTTCCAGTGCCACCCGCACCGTGGCGGAGTGGCTGACACGCGAGTGAAATATTCCAAAAAATCAAATCAAGCTAAAATTAAAACTCCTAAAACAGACTGCAAAATCCACTGTCTGTTTTAGGAGTTTTTCTTAAAAAAAGCAAGAATTAAAATTTACGCCAACATTTTTCCCGTAAAAACTCTTTAATTACATTTTCATTCCTGCCCTCGTAATAAGCTACAAGCAGCCCCTTGAACTCAGAGACAATACTTTCCGGCACAACCAACAAACCAACTCCACTACTAATCATGAAATGGTTTGCAAAAATTATTGAAGCTCTTTTATTTCC
>JAZLHS010000163.1:0-7465 GCA_045616885.1 Selenomonadaceae bacterium
CATTTTTTCACAGGCCTTTTCCTCTATAATAGTTGCGAAGAAAATGTCTGTAAGAAAACCGTTTATCTGCGTCGGTACTTGGCGACCTGCAAGTAAGCATATGAAGCAGGAGCTTAGTACCGCTACGCAGATAATCGAGCGAGAGCGTGTTTTCGTCAGACATTATTCAAAGCTGTTTATATTCCGGCCTTAGCTCGCTCTGCACGCAGCAGGGCGATTTCTTTTTTGTAGCCGTCATGTTCATTTGGGGTTTCAAGGATGAAAGGAAGATCCTTGAGCTTCGGATGATTGATTACTCGGCTCAATGCGTCCAGACCGATATGCCCTTCACCGATTTTGGCGTGGCGATCCTTGTGAGAGGACGGCGGATTGAGACTGTCGTTGAGATGGATTGCCTTCAATCGTCCCAGACCGATTATTCTGTCGAACTCATCGAGAACCCCGTCAAGATTTCCAATGACATCATAGCCGGCATCGGAGATGTGACAGGTGTCGAGGCAGACTCCCAGTTTCTCGCTCAGCTCCACCTTGTCAATGACAGCGCGGAGCTCCTCGAAGGTGCGGCCGACCTCACTGCCTTTGCCTGACATGGTTTCCAGCAGGACGGTAGTCGTCTGCTCAGGATAGAGGACGTCGTTCAGGAGGTCAGCGATAAGGTCGATGCCGACTTCCGCTCCCTGTCCGACATGACTGCCGGGGTGGAAGTTGTAGTAGTTGTGGGGAGTGAGTTCCATCCGACAAATATCGTCGGCCATGGTTTCACGGGCAAACTCCCGCAGATTTTCCTTGGCAGCGCAGGGGTTAAGAGTGTAGGGCGAATGAGCGACAAGAGGGGCGAAGCTGTGCTCATGATATAGGGCGAGGAAGGCTTCTACATCCTTTTGGTCGATATCCTTTGCTTTGCCGCCGCGAGGGTTGCGGGTGAAGAAAGCAAATGTATCAGCATCCAGCTCCAGTGCTTCCTTGCCCATAGCGAGATAGCCCTTAGAGTAGGAGAGGTGACAGCCGATGTGCAGCTTGCTCATAAAACATCACTCCTTTTTTAGAAAAGTTGTCGACCGGATACGTACTTGGCTGTTATGTGGTGAGCGCCGGCCAGATAGGGGAGACGCTCCAGCCTTTCAGAGAAGGAAAGCTCCCGGGGAGTAGCAAGGGAACTGTCGTCAATGACCAAGGCATCGAATTCATAATCAGGCTCAAAGGAGCCGACATGGCCGAAGAATTCTCCGCCGCCCTTTGTCGCAAGATAGAATACATTGGCGAAGGTCAAAGAGGGAAGCTCGTCGTCTATCAGACGCCAGCGGAGATGACTGGCGCGGATTGATTCGGCCATCATCCGTAGCATGTTCACATCGGAGCCGCCGGCGACATCACTTGCCAGACCTACCTTCAGTCCCTGCTTCAGGTAGCGGTTGATTGGGGCAATGCCGGAAGAAAGGTTGGTGTTGGAGTCGGGGGAGTGAGCGATGAACACGTTATTCTTTTTCATCAGCTCCAGCTCCGACTGGGGAGAGTGAACACAGTGAGCCATGATGCAGGGAACATCCCGACCGAAAAGATTAAACTTTTCGTAGGCGGCACCGTAAGTATCGGCGGATGGGACAAGCTCCTTGACCCAGGCTACTTCCGACAGGTTTTCCGAGAGATGGCTTTGCACGGGGAGCCCGTATTGTACGGACAGTTCACTGAGTCCGGTAAGCAACTCGTCTGTGCAGGTGGGAATGAATCGCGGGGTGATTATGGGCTTTGTCCGCTGATATTTTCCAATGGTGTCCTTCAGCCAGCGCTGTGTCTCGGCAAGGGACTCGGCTGTTGTTTCCGTCAGATAGTCGGGAGCATTTCTGTCCATGTTCACCTTGCCGACCATGGTCACAAGGCCGGAAGCCTCCAGCTTGTCCATTAGCAGCTGTGTGGCCTCTCGATGGATGGTGCCGAAGATGACGGCTCGGGTGGTAGCACTTCGCCGCATTTCCTCGACAAATATGTCGTAGGCTTTATCGGCATAGGCGATGTCCCGATACTTTCCTTCCTCCGGGAAGGTGTAAGTATTCAGCCAATCCAGCAGCTCCATGTCACTGCCGATGCCCCGGAAAGCGAATTGGGGAGCATGAAGGTGGAGGTCGATAAGGCCGGGTATGATGATGTGACGGCCGTAGTCTTTCAGCGGTAGGCTCTGATACTCGGCCGGAAGGCTGGAGAAGACACCGCGGCATTTCCCATCAAGGCAGACCAGATAGCTGTTTTCAGAGAGCTGCAGCTTATCAGGTGTATCGCTGCAGCAGATATTTCCCTTTAAGACGAAAGAGTTCACGATGTCACTCCCCTTTATTAATGAAGTAAGCAAATTATTTTCCGAATTGACTTTCAGTAGTGATAATCTTCTTGATGTCGACCTTCTTGCTTTCTTCCAGCATACCGGTATTAATGAGGAAGTTCTGAGTGGCTTCCAGATCCTTGATATCGCTGTCGCTGATAGAAGGATCGAAATCGTACCACTTGGCCATCAGGTCGACCTGCTGGATGGTAAGGCCGGTCTCTTCGGAAGCATCACCATAGAAGCCCTTGGGGTCACGCTTGTAGTCGCTGATTACCTTGCGATGGGTTTCCATGAATTTGCGAGCCTGCTCGGGATAATTTTTGATGAAGTCATTGCGCATGGCGATGACGATTGTTGCGTCCAGAAGTCCCTGACCTGTGGTGAGGATACGGGCACCGTCGTTTGTCATTTTCAGGGCAGCAGGGCCGGCGAGAAGACCGGCATCAGCACTGCCGCCGGTAAGGGCAGCGGCGGTTTCCGGAATGCCCATTGATACGAATTTTACATCGTTGATGGTAAGCCCTTCGCGCTTCAGAGCGGCGATAAGCAGCTGATGGAGAATAGTGCCCTTGGGGCCGGCAATGGTCTTTCCCTTCAGGTCTTTGACGGAACGGATATTAGAATCTTTTGTGATGATGTTAAATGCTTTGGGGGCGCGGCTGTAGATGCCGACAATCTTCAGGTCAACACCGTTGGCGGCGGCAAGGATGGCACTGGTACCGCCGAGAGCGTGGCAGACATCTATCTGTCCGGCTGCCATTGCCTGAGTCTGCTTGGGGCCGGCGTTCAGGTCGCTGTATTTGATGGCAATGCCAGCGCCTTTGAAGGCTTCTTCAAATACATTGCGGCGCTTTTCGATGATAGAGGGGATGTTCAGAGGGGACTTTACATAGGTCAGATTGAGAGCCGTCAGCTTAGGGGCCTCAGTCTTTTTAGCCGGTGCCTTGTCAGCAGCCGGGGCATTGCTTCCGCAGCCAAAGGCCAGCAGAGAGCAGATTGTCAGAACGAGGGCAAAAAATTTTTTCACGATAGAAACTCCTTTAGATTTATTAATTCCCGGCATTAAGTGCCGAAAGAATTTCTGATTCTAATCCGCTGCGGTCGGCGGCGGGGGGACGAGGGTATGGCTCGTCGCTTTTCAGGGTGGCGGTGATGGCACCACCGGACATGATATGTATATGCGAAGCCAGCCTCGAAGCCTCGCTGATGTCATGGGTGACGAAAAGTACAGTGAGGGGAGAAGCTGTCTGTTGAGCCTGCCATAGCTTCAGAACTTCATCCTGAAGCCGAAGCCGCGTGAAATAATCCACTGCGGCAAAAGGCTCGTCCAGAAGCAGCAGCTCAGGAGATGTGGCCAGTGTCCGGGCTAAAGAGGCTCGCTGAGCCATGCCGCCGGAAAGCTGGCTGGGAAATGAGTCACACCATTCCGAGAGGCCGAAGTCTTTCAGCAGGGAACGAGCCTTTTCTTTTCCCGCAGCGATTTCTTCGGGGGAGAAGTGGCCGTGCTCCCAGAAAGTAACATTCTCCCAGATAGTGAGCCAAGGGAGAAAGCGGGGACTCTGGAACATGAGACTGCATTTACCGGCAGCGGGAAGATTTTCTATTTTGCCGCTGTCTGACTGCTCAAGTCCGGCGATTATCCGGAGAAGCGTTGTCTTGCCGCAGCCTGATTCGCCGACGATGACGTTGAATGAGCCGGGTACGATGGTCAGATTAAGGTCGTTTACCGCTGTGTGGTCGTTTCCCTGACTGACAGGGAAGGACTTATTCAGTCCGCGGATGATTATGTCCTTCATGGCTGACCTCCTGTGAGGTTGCGCATGGCATTGGTAGGGCGCAGGACTCGGAAACGGCGGGAGATGAACCACATCAGGGCATCAGCACAGGAGCCGGCGATGCCGATGGCAATGATTCCGGCCAGCACCATGTCGGGCCGAGCCATTTCCTCTCCGTCGATGATGAGAAAACCAAGTCCCGAAGAAGCCGCGAACATTTCAGCGCCGATAAGAGAGCGCCAGCTGTAGCCAAGGCCGATGCGCAGGCCGGTAAATACTTCCGGCAGCGCCATGGGCAGACGGAGCTGAAGCAGTGTCTGCTGAGGGGAAAAGCCATATATTTTTCCCAGCTCCAGCAGCTCGGTATCCGGACGGCTGACTGCATCATAGGTAGCCAGAAAGACCGGGAAGAAGGTAGCGAGGATGACGATAGCCAGCTTGCTCAGCTCCCCCAGTCCAAACCAAAGAATCAGCATCGGCAGGAGAGACAGCGGCGGAACCTGCCGCCAGAATTCGAGCCAGCGAGAGAATAGCTGATGGAGAAGGGGGGAAAGGCCGAGAGCAATGCCGAGACTGATAGCGACGAATGAGGTAACGATGAATCCCTCGGCAACGCGAAGGGAACTGATGCCGACATGGCGAGCCAGCTCACCGGAAGAGGCAAGCCTGAGAAAGGTGGCCAGTACGGTGGCCGGAGCAGGCAACAGATAGCTGCCGGTGCCGCCGGAGAAATACTGCCAGGCGGCCAGGGTGAGCAACGGCAGCAATGAAGCAAGCAGAAAACGCTGTAGCTTTTTTCCCATGTTCTCCCCCCCCGGCAAATTAAAGATAATTGATACTATACCACATTTACACAGTAATCATCTACAAAAATGGGTAATTATCTCTGTATACATGATTGTTTCCCGCCGCCATTGACCCCATGGGAAGGTATATAGTAAAATACAATAGGATTACTGGCAGAGTAAGACCGTCTGCCGACATAATCTCGGTGAAACATAATGAGCATTTGTTGAGATATAAAGGTGAATTTAATGAAGCGAATTAGACGCTCTCGGAAAAAAGAAACCGATGAGGAAATGAACAGTCCGCAGCTGCCTGAAAAGGACAGTGAAGCAGAGGCTGTATATAAGGAAGTCCGAGACAGCAAGCTGGTGGAAGGTCGCAATCTGAAGCTGTGGAATACCATTTATGACCTAGCAGAGGAAATAGCAGCAATGGAGCCGTGGGTCGGCTATCAGATGTTTATGCCAATAATGCTGGAGCTGCGTATCCACGGTGAGAAAATGGTGGCTGCCTTTGAAAGCAGTCCGTTCGCCGAAACGGGAAAGACTATTGCCCTTTATCACGGAGAGAAGGGACTCTGTGACTACGATGTCCTATACATCCGCGACCCAATCGTACCGCGGGAGTTTGTCATGTATGACAGAGATGCCTATCTGATACGCTGGGGGGCTCGGCAGGATGTGCCCAGTGAGAACAGACGGATATTGAAGGCGCTTGGCAGGACTTACCGGGGAGCAGGCAGCTGGCTGTACTTCTCAGCAGCCGCGACGCGGACTATCCCTCGGACAGTAAGCGACCGGGAAGCGGAAATCATTATGGAAGCGCTGGTTGAACTGCGCACAGCGATACAAGACCAGCTGAGAAAGTCTATTGCTGTAAAATATGACGAAGGATATTGTCTGGCTCGTTACTTTGACGAGACGCTTCATCGGATGATGACCGGCCCGGTGAAGTATCAGGAGCCGGCGATGGTCTTCCACAGCTACAACTTTAATGATGAGGTCATGGCGCGTCGGATAAAGCGGGCAAAGCAAAATGACCGGGTCGTTGACTTTGATTTCTTTTACAACGGCTGGATACCGATGGATTATCCGGATGAGAAAGGGAATCTGGGCAACTGGCAGTTTGCTCTCGCCTTTGATGAGCAGTCGAATCAGATAAATCTCATGGTGCCGGTAGAGCCGGATGTCAGTACTGGAGAAATGGCTTTCCTGATGCTTCATGACTATGTACTGGAGTACGGCAGAATGAAAGAACTCATCGTTAGAAATGCGGAGGTCTATGCGGCGCTGGAATCCGTCTGCGGTAAAGTGGGTATTCCGTTGGAGCTTGACACCATGCCGCAGGTGGACAGACTTCTGAACGAAATAAGAAGCGGGATATAAGACAAGGGAGGTATTCTCATGACATATTCAAAAAAAATAGCCCGGAGCATTGTGGCCGGACTGGCAGCGTTGTCTGTGTTCGCCGGCATTTCCCCGGCGGCGGAACAGAATGATTCATTCAGCGTGTCCGTGGCTCAGGCGGCAAAAGCATCGGACAAGAATAAATCAAACCGAATGAATTCGGAAAGTGCCAGCGTATTCCCGCTGGTAGAATCTGAATACCAGATGGCAGGGCTGGCGGTTACCGAGAATGGCAGAGTATTTGTATCCTTTCCTCATTGGGGCGCACAGCCGGCCGATTTCTCGCTTGCTGAAGTGAAGGATGGAGCGCTGGAGCCAATGCTAAAGGATGTGAACTTCGCTTCTCTTCGCCGTCTGACTTATGTCATGACAGCCAATGGGCCTCGTCTCTTCGCCCTTGATGAAGGACGGGCGGATGCCGCCGATGAAGCAGGCAGAACGCCGAGAGTCTTTTCTATTGATATAAGCGGAGGAGCACAAAATGTAGCTGCGGTGTATCCCATTACCGGTGATGCACTGGCCGCCGGAAGCCTCCTGTCAGATATCCGCGTAGATACTTATACCAACAAGGCATTTATCTCCGACGCCGGAGCGGCCGCGATACTGGTACTGGATCTGGAAACCGGTGAGTGCTACCGAGCCCTTGAAAAGGCTCCTGAGCTGCGAAAGAATATACAGATGATATATTTCCCCAGCGGCGTATACAACAAGCTGACTGATGTCTGCGCACTGGAACTATCCGAGAAACACGATATGCTTTACTTCTCCGCGATGGGCGGTGATATAATCAATTCTGTGCCGGTCAAGGTTCTGCTAAATAAGAGCCTTGCTATGGATGTCCGCCGCAAAGCAATCAAAACCGAGACCATGCACGCTGCTCCCTGTAGCGGAATGGTTCGCCGCGGTACCCGCCTCGTGATGGGCGACCTGCCGGATGAGGGAATTTGGGAGTTTGACTTCCAAGATGAGATAAGTAAGGGCGACTTGTTCGATGTAGGTATTGATGTAAAGTGGGCAGACAGCTTTGCTACTGATGCGGTAGAGAATATTTATTTCACCGAAACTCAGAACAATTACGATTTTGATCGTCGCGACAGCTACAAGCTGTATAAGATAAGCTGGGGCAAAGATGGCCAGCAGCGGCAGGTAGTTCATTAAGCTTTGACCAACAACAAAAGGGA
>JAZLHS010000164.1:0-2776 GCA_045616885.1 Selenomonadaceae bacterium
CTTAAAAAGGCCAGACTTAACCTCATCCGTCTCGCTTCGCGAGCCACCTTCTCCATAGGAGAAGGTCATGAAACCGATTGTATGTCACCTCATCCGTCTCGCTTCGCGAGCCACCTTCTCCATAGGAGAAGGTCATGAGACCGACTGTATGTTACCTCATCCGTCTCGCTTCGCGAGCCACCTTCTCCATAGGAGAAGGTCATGAAACCGATTGTATGTTACCTCATCCGTCTCGTTTCGACGCTGTGGCATCTGTCCTCCCTGCGTGCAGGGAGGGGAACCATGCGTAGCATGGTGGAGGGTTCCTAAAAAACAAACCAATTAACTCACCACCGCCCTTAAAAAGGCGGACTACAAACGACAATATCATTTACAAGGAAACAATCATGAACGTTTTAATAAGCCGTGACCCGGAAGATTTAGCGGTTGACGACATCACCATTCCTACCATCGAAGCCGCCGCCGCCAAAGTATCTGAGCTGTACGGTCTCGACAACGCCGAGCTCTCCGTCACCCTCACAGACAACAAGCACATCCATGTCATCAATCGGGAATATCGCGGCGTCGACCGTCCCACCGATGTCATCAGCTTCGCCCTCAATGAAAGCGACGAGCCGGAGATAGAGGACGCCGAGATAAACGTCCTCGGCGACATCATCCTCAGTCTCGAACGCGCCGCTGAGCAGGCCGAGGAATACGGCCACAGCTACCGCCGGGAAGTCGCCTTCCTCACCGTCCACGGACTTCTTCACCTCCTCGGCTATGACCATATGGAAGAGGAAGAACGGCTGGAGATGGAGGAAGAGCAGCGAGTCGTCATGGAGGCTCTAGGAATTTCCCGATAGAAAAGAATAAAGGAGAATTACTTTGGACAAGACTACCTCAAAGCCGGTACACAAATCCGGCTACGTAACCATCATCGGCCGCCCCAACGTCGGCAAATCTACTCTCACCAACGCCATCATCGGCCAGAAAATCGCCATTACCAGCGACAAACCCCAGACTACTCGCAACCGCATCCTCACCATCCTCACAGAGCCGGATGCTCAGATTGTCATGCTGGACACCCCGGGTGTCCACAAGCCCCTCTCCAAGCTTGGCGAATACATGGCCAAGGCCGTAGAATCTACCCTCAATGAAGTTGACGCCATCATCTTCGTAGTCGATGCCACCGAGAAGACCGGCGGCGGCGAGCGCTACATCATCGAGCGCCTGAAAAAAGCTCAGGCCCCCGTCATTCTCGCCATCAATAAGATTGACCTCATCCCCACTCCCGGCGACCTGCTTCCCATCATGGAGACCTACAGCAAGCTCTTCGACTTTGCCTCCATCGTCCCCATCTCCGCCGCTTGCGAGTCCAACCTGAAGGACCTCCTCGACGAAGTAAAGAAGCTCCTGCCGGAAGGCCCTCAGTACTACCCGGATGACATGATTACCGACCAGCCGGAGCGACTCATCGCCGGCGAACTCATCCGCGAGCAGGTACTCCACCTCACCCACGACGAAGTTCCTCACGCCGTTGCCGTAGAAGTCAGCGAAATGAAGACCCGCCCCTCAGGAGATGTCTTCGTCCGGGCCACCATCTTCGTAGAGCGTGAGACGCAGAAGGGAATCATCATCGGCAAATCCGGCTCCATGCTGAAGCAGATAGGTGCCGGCGCTCGCCACGAAATAGAAGCGCTCCTCGGCTCCAAGGTCTACCTCGACCTTTGGGTCAAAGTAAAGAAAGACTGGCGCAACAAGTCCGGCATGCTGAAGACTCTCGGACTTACCAGCACCGACCCGAATGCCTTTTTAGAATAAGATGGCAAGTTCATCGACTTACACTGACGACGCCATCGTCCTCCTGCAAAAGGACTGGGGTCCTGCGGACAAAATAATCACCCTCTACACCAAAGGACACGGCCTCGTCCGGGCAGCTGCCTACGGCAGCCGCCGCTCCCGCAGCCCCCTCGCCGGCATTCAGCTCTTCGGCGAGATAAAAGTCACTCTGGCCGAAGGCGGCAGCGGTGCCCATCTGGACACCATTCGTCAGTACACATCCCTCGACCGTCATCGCACTATCGCCGAGGACATCGAGCGACTGGCCTACGGCTCCCTCATCACTGAGGTTGCCGCCCACCTCAGTCCCGACCACGTCCCTGACGAGAATGTCTACGACTCTCTTGCCGGTGCGCTTGATTCGCTGGCTCAGCGAAATCCGCAGCTGGTGACCCTCTCGGCTCTCGTCCAGCTGATGCAGCTTACCGGCTGGGGCCATATTCTCCCAGAGGCCGATGACAATGAAGAAGCCGTCAGCCTTCCCCCGGATATCGTGGAGCTACTGACCATCCTCGCCGGTCTTGACTGGAAAAATCCCCCCGCCTTCACCGCCAAGCGTAGTCAGATAACCGCCTGTGAAGCCTTTATTATTGATGCTCTCGCCAAGCGTACCGGCTGCCGTCCCCGTTCTCTGAACTTTATCCGCCAGATGCGAGGGTACTGATACCTCATCCGTCTCGCTGCGCGAGCCACCTTCCCCAACGGGGAAGGTCAATAGACCGATTATATGATACCTCATCCGACCTCACTTCGCTCGGCCACCTTCCCCAGAGGGGAAGGTCATCAGACCGATTATATGTTACCTCATCCGTCTCGCTGCGCGAGCCACCTTCCCCAATGGGGAAGGTTTCATTAATGCAGAAACTTGTAAATATGGTCTGTAAGAAAACCGTTAATCAACATTGGTGCTTAGCGAGCTGCGAGTAAGCATACGAAGCAGGGGCTTAGCACCATT
>JAZLHS010000165.1:0-11578 GCA_045616885.1 Selenomonadaceae bacterium
GATGCTCATGGGGCTCATGGTGATGCCCGTGTCCACCCTCGTGATGATGGTGTCCGTGACCATGTTCATTATGATGCTCATGATGATGTTCGTGTTCATCATGATGATGCTGTTCCTTGCCGTAGAGATAGTCCATGTCATGGTCGTGATTTTCGTGTTCGCTGTCCAAGATAACATCGAAATCACAAAGCTCCAGTCCCGCCTTTTTCACCCGGGATATGTTTATGGAAAAACCATCCGCCGGTATCCCGGACAGAACATTTTCCAAAACCTGCCTGTCGGCTCCCAAATCGAGAAGGGCGGCCACCGTCATATCGCCGCTTATACCGGTCTCACATTCGAGATAGATGCTTCTTTTGCTCATTTATTTCACTCCCAGGCTGTTTATCTGCCCGGCAATATAGCCGGCACCGTACCCGTTATCTATATTTACCACCGCAATGCCGTTGGCACAGGAATTTATCATCGTCAGAAGTGCCGACAATCCATTGAAGCTGGCTCCATAGCCCACCGACGTCGGCACCGCGATGACCGGCTTGTCTACCAGTCCGCCAATGACACTGGCCAGCGCTCCTTCCATTCCGGCGATAGCTATCACGCAGTTTGCCTTCTGAATAAGCTCAGCCCTTGCCAGCAGGCGATGAATTCCGCTGACTCCTACATCAAAGACCCGCTCCACTCGATTGCCGAAAAATTCTGCCGTCTGAGCGGCCTCCTCTGCCACGGGGATATCTGCTGTCCCGGCGGTGCATACGGCAATAAGGCCCTTTTTCTCTTTTTCCGGCTTCTCTATCTTCATTATTCTTGCCAGCTTGTCATACCGGACAGGGACATCGGTCATTGCCTCTTTCACCAGCTCGTACTGTTCTTCCGAGGCTCTTGTTCCCAGCACTTCCCCGTTGGCTTCATAGAGAGTACGGAAAATTTTAACAAGGTGTTCATCAGCCTTGCCCTGACAGAATACCACCTCAGGATACCCGGAGCGGACAGCCCGATTCAAATCCAGCTTCGCACAGCCGATATCTGCAACCGGCGGACGCCGCAGAATTGCTTCTGCGTCTTCTATGGACATTGCCCCTGACCGAACAGCCTCTAACAATTCACGTGTTTGCATAGCGTTTCCCTTTTCAGGCAGTTCTACAGCCTGTATCAATTTATTTCAGTGCTATTACCGCCGCCAGCCGACCGGTCTGTCCGTTGTCATGGCGGAAGGAGAAAAACAGCTCGTGATTGCTGTCAGTCGATACATTGGCGTTACTGATATTATCTGACGGCACACCGGCCTGCTCCAGTACATATTGATTTACCGCCCAGAGGTCGAGATGTTCTTTCTCATAGCCTTCTGTAAGAACCATCCCGCGCTCCCTGACTACATTCTCACCGAAGCGAGCGGTAAAAAGCTCTGCCAATTCACTGCCCACCTCGTAGTCAACTCCGTTAATGGAAGGGCCAATGGTCGCCAAAATATCCTCCGGTCTTGAGCCATAAGCCGCCGTCATCGTCTCCACTGCTCTGGCGGCAATGGCATCATAGCTGCCGCGCCAGCCGGCATGAACAGCCCCAATGGCCATCTTCACCGGGTCAAAGAGCAGCACCGGCGTGCAGTCAGCCACGAAAACCATCAGCGGCAGCGCGGGCACATTTGTCACCAGCGCATCGGTATTTTCCAATGCATCGGCATACACTCTGTTGCCGCGGCCGGCATCAGCGGCGGTGACTACGGCCACCCGGTCGCTGTGCGTCTGCTGGGCTGTGACCAGCTTATCAAAATCCAGCTCCAATACCTCAAGGAATCGGCGACGGTTCTCGATGACCGCCTCCGGCTTGTCCCCTACATGAAGTGCCAAATTCAAAGAGCGATAGACGCCTTCACTTACTCCGCCCTGTCGTGCGCTTACGGCAGCTGTTATCATGGTCCTGGGGAAAATTGAAAATTCTCCGTACCAAAGGTTTGCCCGTTCACCGGCTCCGTTTTTCAAGCAAAACATAATTTATCCTTTCAATGTATCTTTTAGGAGCAGACACCGCAGCGTCTGCAGCCATCAAAACACATAACCGTAGCTTTCCTGTCACGGGCATTTTCCAGCTCTCGCCGGAGATAATCCCGCCGCACTCCTATATCAATCATTTCCCATGGGAAGATTTCTTCTGCCCCTCTCTCCCGATACAGATAGAAGTCGGCATCAAAGCCTTCATCCTTCATCATCCGCAGGAAAGTCTTCGAGGCTTCGGCTCCTCTCTCCTCATAGGCTCGGCACAACACTTCGCCGATACGACTGTCACCGCGAGCCAAGACTCCCTGAACATAGGCTTCCTTCAAAGATTCCGTCTTCAGCTCTATTCCCTTGCGCTTCTTCAAGCCGGCGTTAAGTCGCTTCAGCGACTCCTCCACCGTCTTTTTATCGGCCATTGGCAGCCACTGAAAGGGCGTGAAAGGTTTCGGGATAAATGGGTTTACGCTGAGAGTGAAGGTTCCCTTACTGCCCTCCGCCTCCATAAAATCTTTCAGTCGATGGGTCAGCCGGGCTATCTCATCAATATCTTCCGGCTTTTCCCACGGCAGCCCTACCATTATATACATACGGAAATGGCGAATACCCGCCGCCACTCCAAGGCGAATCGTATTATAAAGGTGCTCTTCCTCGATGCCCTTGTTGATTACCGCCCGCATATCCTCACTGCCCGCCTCCGGTGCAATGGTGATAGTCTGCATTCCGCTGTCGGCCAGTGCCTTTACCAGCGTTGGCGTCACAGAATCTGCCCGGAAGGAAGCCACGGACATTGTCTGCCCCTCGCCTCTTATGTATTCACACAGCGCATCTATTTCCGGATAATCGGATATTGCCGCCCCCATCAGCCCGAAGCGCTTGCCAAACCTTTTCGCCTCTTCTATTTCCCGCTTCAGCACGGCCAGTGAGCGGCTGCGAGGGCGGCGGAACGCATAGCCCGCCATACAGAAGCGGCAATGACGGCCGCAGCCGCGACCGGTCTCGACCAGATACAGGTTAAACTCTGTATCTTCGGTAACTACGACCGTATGAGCCGGATATTCATCAAGATTCTTCACCCAGCGGCGGCTTATTCTCTCCGGCACAGGAGTCTCCGATGACTCTGCCGGCCGAATAGCACTGACAATCCCTTCTTCATCGTAGCTCCACTCATAGAGAGATGACACAAACACACCCGGCACCGACGCCAGCCGCTGAATTGTCTCCCGGCGGGACAGATTATCTGCTCTTGCCTGCTGGACAGCCTCCACTATCTCCCCCACCGTCTCTTCTCCCTCGCCGATAACGAAGGCATCCACCATAGGCGAAAGCACGGCAGGATTGAATGTAGCGCAGGGACCGCCGGCAATGACGATAGGCTCCCGCTCGCCTCGCTCTGCCGCCCGGACAGTGACCCTGCCCATATCCAGCAGCAGCGGTATATTGAAATAATCCATCTCAAAGGAGACTGACAGTCCGATAATATCAAAGTGGTCAAGGGGACGCTGATTCTCCAGCGTCATTATCGGCGTATCGGTACGCAGGTACTCTGCCAGCTCTTTTTTCTCCGGCAGAAAAAACCGCTCACAGACAGTATCGCTGCGGCGGTTCAAAATATCATAGATTATATGAAAACCCAGATTTGACATTCCGGTCCCGTAGGCATTCGGGTAGCCGAGCGCAAAGCAAATAGCTCCGCCGTCACTGCTGCTGCGGTAGTAGCCCTGCTCCTTAGCCAGGCGCTGCCGCAGCTTTTCTGTAAGTTTCCAGTTCAAAAATATTCCTCCAAGAGTTCCCTATTTATTCCCCATTGACCGGTTCAGCAATTGCTCCAGCTCGTCCCGGAACATCGTAATATCCGCAAACTTTCGATAAACAGAGGCGAAGCGGATATACGCTACCTCGTCGAAATCCCGCAGCTTGTCCATGACCAGCTCACCGATTTCGTTGGTAGTGATTTCTCTGTCCGCCGAGTTCCGTATTGACCGCTCGATATCCCGCGACAGTCTGAGAATATCATCCATGGGAATATTCCGCTTGTCACAGGAGCGAATGAGACCGTTAAGAATCTTATTGCTGTCGAAGGCTACTCGACGGCCATCGTTCTTTATGACCATCAAAGGTACCTGCTCTACTTCCTCATAGGTGGTAAAACGGCGACCGCACTCCATACACTCGCGGCGGCGACGGATTGACATATCGTCATCTGAGGAACGGGAATCTATTACCTTGCTGTCTTTTGCTTTGCAAAACGGGCAACGCATACTGTTCACCTTCTTATTTCTGCGGCTTCTTTTTGACGGGCCGCAAGAGGCACTTTTCACCAAAACCAATCAGGTCGAGACGCCCTGTCTTCTTCAAGGCTTCCTCTACAAAGGGACGGTTCTCCGGCAGCCAATACTGCATCAGTGCACGCTGGAGCTTTTTCTCCTCCGGACGCTTTGCCGTCCAGACCTTCTCCCCGGTCAGCGGGTCTATGCCGCTGTAGTACATCGCCGTCGACAGCGTCCCCGGGGTCGGAATAAAATCCTGCACCTGCTGTGGATGATACCCCATCTCACGCAAGAACACCGCCAGCTCCACTGCATCCTTCAGGGTAGCGCCCGGATGACTGGACATGAAGTACGGGACAAGGTACTGCTCTTTGCCCAGCCGCTGATTTGTCTCTTCAAAACGGCGGACAAACTTCAGATAGGTACTCCGGTCGGATTTCCCCATAAGATGAGTGACCCGATCCGTAATATGCTCCGGAGCTATCTTCAGCTGACCGCTCACATGATATTTGCACAGTTCCGTCAGGAAGCTGTCCTTGCACTTCAGCAGATAATCAAATCGCACGCCGGAGCGGACAAATACCCTCTTTACCCCCGGCAGCTTCCGCAGTCTGCGCAGCAGGACGATGAAGTCATCCTGATTGGCTTCCAGATTGCTGCAGGGTACCGGCGACAGACAGGACTTGCCCCGGCAGGTACCACGCTTCAGCTGAGCCTGACAGCTGGGAATACGGAAATTTGCCGTAGGGCCGCCCACATCGTGAATATATCCCTTGAAGCCCGGCTGCTTCGTCAGTAGCTCGGCTTCTCTGATGATCGACTCCTGACTGCGAGCCTGAATGATTCGTCCCTGATGAGATACGATAGCGCAAAAATTGCAGCCGCCAAAGCAGCCCCGCTGACTCACCAGACTGAACTCTACCTCTTTCAGAGCCGGCACACCGCCGGCCTCCCGATACATGGGATGATAGGTTCTCATGTAGGGCAGGTCGTATATCTCATCCATCTCTTCGGTAGAGAGAGGCATGGCCGGTGGATTCTGAACGATACACCACTCACCGTTCTGCTGAGCCAGCCGCTTGCCTCGGATGGGATCCTGCTCCAGATATTCTTCCTTAAAGGCCGCGGCAAAGGCTTTTTTGTCGGCCAGCACATCATCGAAAGAAGGCAGCTTCACATAGTCGTATATATAATCAAAATCCGGGACACGGAAACAGGTTCCCGGTATATCCTGTATGGCTTCTATCGGCGTTCCCTGCTGTAGCTCCGCCGCCAGTGACAGTATCTGCTTCTCTCCCATTCCATAGATGAGCAGATCCGCTGCGGTATCCGCCAGAATAGACCGCTTCAGCTTGTCCGACCAATAGTCGTAGTGAGCAAAGCGGCGGAGACTGGCCTCTATCCCGCCGATGACTATAGGCACATCGCCGAATATCTCCCGCAGCTTGTTGGCATAGACAGTCACGGCATGAGCCGGACGCTTGTCCGGTGCCCCGCCGGGAGAATAGGCATCTGTACTGCGGCGTTTCTTCGCCGCCGTAAATTTATTCAGCAGCGAATCCATATTACCGCTGGAAACAAGAAAAGCCAGACGCGGCCGTCCGAAGCGGAGGAAATCCTCCCTCGTCCGCCAGTCCGGCTGGGGAATAATCCCGACCCGATAACCGTGAGCCTCCAACAGCCGACAGATGATTGCCGGGCCAAAGCTCGGATGGTCTACATAGGCATCGCCGGAGACGAAGATGAAATCAAGCTCATCCCATCCCCTGCGCTCCATGTCCTCCCGACAGACCGGAAGGAAGCCATCCCGATTTAACGCGTCTCTATTATTTTTTGCAAAATTATTCTGCATTACTTAACTCTTTCGGCCTTGTCCTTGGTATAGCGAATCTCTACGACCTCGCCATTCTTTCCCGCCTTGCCGAGAGACTTTCCGTTGCTGGTTATCTCCACCGCACCGGCATTGCCCAGAGTAACATTTACATTCTTGTTACCCTTCCAGGTAAGGCGCTGACCCTTCTCTACGAAACCTTCAAATACATCCTTGCCATCGGACGTGACCCATGTCCAGCAGTTGCTGCTGAAGGTCGCTACTACCTCTACGCCGTCCACCTTACCGGAGGCCGACGCCGTAGAATTGGCTACCTCGATGACCGTATTATTCTTTACTTCCTGCTTCTGGGCAACCTGACGGCTCTTTCCCGTATCGGCAGCCGTGTCATTGCCAAAGAAATAGTAGATGCCGCCCACAAAAGAAATAACCACCACAGCAGCGGCAGTCATCACCTTCGTCATGGTGCTGGTTCCCTGAGTGCGATCCTTGAAATCTTTACCGGAGCTGAAGGTCACCTTTCGGCTCTCGTCCCGCTGCGTGACAGATACCGGACGGGGCGCCGTAGCCGGGATGTTCTCCTCCGGCTCTTTTACCTCAGGCTCCATCTCTTCTTTGAACTGAGCAGCGATAGCATCTCCGTCCAGTCCCAGAAAATCCGCATAATTTCGTACAAATCCGCGAGCATATACCAGACCCGGCAGCTTATCATACTTTTCGCTCTCGATAGCCTCCAAATATGTCCGTTTTATGCTCGTGCTGTTCTCCACATCCTCGAAAGCCAGCCCCTTTGCTTCACGCTGCTCCCGGAGAATCTTTCCTACCATGATTGCTGCCCTCCTTCTTTATGAAAACCGTATTTTTACAGAGCCAGCCGCCTGTATCCTCATACAGGTCAGACAGTCCCCCAAGTTTCTATTCTGATTTGATTATACGCTATGAATTATAGCTTTGTAAACATCTTTTAGAGATATTTTTGCCACCAGCTGCGCAGGTACCAGGCAGCTGCGGCAATCACCGCAAAGACGATTCCCAGCGGCAGAGCTACAAACACGATAAACCACAGC
Organism: Selenomonadaceae bacterium; assembly: GCA_045616885.1. GTDB lineage: Bacteria > Bacillota > Negativicutes > Selenomonadales > Selenomonadaceae > RGIG250. Next base: position 7,160 of record JAZLHS010000165.1, read on the forward strand.
AGCGCTGCAATAATCAGCATGACCGCAATCTTCGTCAGCAGGCTTGAGCTGCTGTTCACCACATAAACATGCGGCCGGAAGGTATTGACTTCTTCTTCCGGACTGACGCGCTCGCCGTTTTCGTCGATGGTCTCACCCTCATAGCTGCGGCGCTCGCTTCCGCTCATCACATGAACGCGGTCACTGTCAGCTCCGCTGCTCTCGGTCTCTGACCATTCAGCATCGACTATTACCAATTCCTTTGAGGAAAAATCTTTTTCTGCCATGGCTCTTCCTTTTCTGATATTTCACAAGCGGCGACCGCCGCACACAAGACAACTTATCAATCTATTATATCATCTGTTATAAACTCTTGTCATCACCGCGGCCGGACAATCCGCTTTATGAAAAAATGCTCCCCGACGGCAGACGCCATCGAGGAGCAAATTTCTGTCTATTAGAGCTGGAACTTAGCGATACCGTTCTGGAGATTCTGAGCCAGCTCAGCCAGCATCCGGGCCGCCTCTGCCATTTCATGCATGGTAGCCGCCTGCTCCTCCGTGGAAGCAGATACGTTCTGCGCTTCACTGGTAGTATCCTGACTGATAGCCTTCGCTCCATCGAGCTCGGCGACTATCTGCTGTGCACTGCCAGCGCTGTTTCTGATAGCAGTGATGGACTGCGTGATATTATTGTTCAGGCTGCCGATAAGCCCCTCGATAGCCTCGAACTCAACCCCGGTGCGACGAACGCTCTCCGTACCGGCTACAACTTCTTCATTGCCTCGCTGCATGGACTGTACAGCCAGTGCAGTATCATTCTGAATCTCAGTGATAAGGCCGGCAATATCACGAGCTGCTTCACCTGACTGCTCAGCCAGCTTGCGAACCTCCTCCGCTACGACGGAGAAGCCGCGGCCTGCCTCACCGGCACGAGCTGCCTCGATAGCGGCGTTGAGTGCCAACAGGTTTGTCTGGTCGGCAATGGAAGATACCGTGTCAACAATCTGACCAATCTGCTGAGCACGATTACCCAGATTCTCTACCTGCTTTGAGCTAGTGCTGATCTGCTCAGCCATTTCTTTAATCTTTGTGATTGCATCGGTAACAGCAGCACGGCCGTTTTCAACGCCCTGCTGAGTACGCTCAGCCATCTGGCGCATTTCCTCGGAGTCGTTCAGCAGTACCTGCATATCGCTGCCCATACCCAATGCCTTGCCATTTATTTCTTCCAGATTGGTGGACTGCTTCTCTGCACCTTCACTCATGGCCACGGCACTGTCAGCCACCATGCGGATGGTATCGCTGGTCTGACTGAAGCTTGCGGTCAGCTCTTCCGCCGATGCAGCCAGCTGCTCGGCAGTGTAAGCAACATCTGTCAGGAACGCCTTCAAATCGTTCTTCATCTGGTTGGCACTGCGGCATACATCACCGATTTCATCATCGGCATCTACAGCCAAGTCCTCGCCGCGGAAATTACCGCTGGCAACAACGGCCAGTGCCCCGGTAGCAGCAGTCAGCTTGCTGACGACCTTGCCAACGACCCAAGTTGCGACAACTGCGATGATAATGATGGTAACGACTACGGCGATACCAACGGAAGTAATATAATCTTTCTTAATAGCATCGATGGTCTGAGTGGGAATACCCATGAAGACCATGCCTACGATTTTACCGTCATCAGTCTTGACCGGATTGTAAACGCTGTAATACTGATTGCCCATTACCTCAGCATAGCCGGCATAATTCTTGCCGCCGCTGATTACAGTCTTTGCGACCTCATCGGAGCACTTAGTTCCGGTAGCACGAGAACCGTCAGCCTTCTTGACCGTAGTAGCGACGCGGGTATCTCCGCGGAAGAAGGTAACATGATTTCCGGTGAGCTTGCCAAGGCGGTCAACAAAAGCCTCGTTGCCGTCAATCTTCGTCTTACCTTTGTAGAGTACACCATCTTTTACCTGCCAGGAGCCTTCGTCCATAGCTTCGGCGATTTCCTCTGCCATAGCCGTGTCACTGGTCGCCTTCAAGCCCAATGCCGTCTCGAACCCTCGACCGGCCATTATGTAGCCGATGACCGAGCTGATCGTACAGGCCAAGACGATGAACACCGCAAAGGCCAATACCGCTTTCTGTTTTAGTTTCATGATGTATCCCTCCAGCTTCTTTCCGGGAAATCCGCCACTAGAACGAAAGTCCCAAAATAAAAATATTGCCCATTTCTTTTCCCGCAGTTGAAAAATGCTGTCAGACATGAACATTTTGTTTGTCTAATGCCGAAATCTTCTGCGTTTTTGCCGTATTCTTTCCTAGTTTCTGTTATATTTTATTGTATTTTACGGCTCTTCTTACAAATTATTACATCTCTTTTTTAATTATGTATACTTGTAAACTTAGTCACATTTTATAATATTATTCAAAGAAAAGCAATGCTTTTACCCCCCCCAAAAAAAAAATAGGCCATTTGACCCATCAGGTGTATGGCGCACACAAAAAGCTGCCTCAAATGCCGATGCAAAAGCTAAACAGCACTGAGGCAGCATATCATATTCCAAATTCGTTTTTATTACTCCGCATCCAGCCCGATATCGTTTCGGAGCTGAATTGCCTCGGCGATGTGCCGCTCGGTTATATTATTCTCTCCGGCCAAATCGGCGATAGTCCTTCCGACTTTTATTATCCTGTCGTAGGAGCGGGCTGACAAATTCTTCGCCGTAAAGAATGCCGCCAGCAGATTTTGTGCTGCCGGAGTGAGGACGCAGGTCTTCTTCAGCATGGCGTGATTCATCTGCGCGTTGCAGAAGATATTGCTACCTATCGCAGAAAATCTCTCAAGCTGCCGCTGTCTTGCCGCAGTGACACGCTCCCTTATCACCGCCGATGACTCAGCCTTCGTCTCAGCCGTCAGCTCCTTGTACTCCACCCGCGGCACTCTGATATGGATGTCTATACGGTCAAGCAACGGGCCGGATATCTTGCGAGTATACCTCTTTATCTCGTTGGGCAGACAGCTGCAGGCATGACTGCTGTCTCCCTGCCAGCCGCAGGGACACGGGTTCATCGCCGCTATCAGAATACACCGGGAAGGAAAAGTCAGAGAAGCATGGACCCGGGAGACTGTCACCTTGCCGTCTTCAATGGGCTGACGCAGCACCTCAAGGGTCTGCTTGGAGAACTCCGGCAGCTCGTCGAGAAACAAAACGCCGTGATGGCTGAGGGTGACCTCGCCCGGTCTTGGCACACTGCCGCCGCCAATGATGGCCGTAGCCGAAGTAGTGTGGTGCGGACTGCGAAAGGGTCGCTTCGTCACGAGTCCGCTACCGCCGGAGAGAAGTCCGGCGATGCTGTATATCTTCGTGACCTCCAGCGCTTCTGCCCTGGTCATCGCCGGAAGTATGGAGGGGAATCGTCTGGCCAGCATCGTCTTACCGGCACCGGGCGAGCCTGCCATCAGCACATTGTGACCGCCTGCCGCGGCTATCTCCAGCGCCCGCTTCGCTTGAAACTGGCCCTGAACATCGGCAAAGTCATCCTCCATCGGTTCAGGAGCTTCCTCGGCGCTCACGCCCGGAGCCATCGGCTTCAGCTCGCCTATACCCTTCAGCCCATCCACGAGATCAGCCAGCCGCCGGACAGCATACACCTCTATACCATCCACCAGCAGAGCTTCATTGGCATTGTCAGGTGCAATAAATATCTTCTTGAAGCCCCGCTCCCTCGCCTTTACGGTCATGGGGAGAATGCCGTGAATACCGCGAAGCTCTCCCTCCAGAGACAGCTCCGCCGCAAATATTGCCCCATCCACGCTCTCCTGCTTTATGACACCGTGAGCGATAAGCAGACCGAGAGCCATCGGCAGATCCAGTCCGGAGCTGTCCTTTTTTATATCAGCGGGAGCGAGGTTTATCGTTACCTTCTGAGGGGCATACCTGATGCCGGAGTTCTTTATGGCGGTGCGGACTCTTTCCTTCGACTCCCGCACTGCGGTATCCGGCATTCCCACTATGTCTGTTCCGGGCATACCGGCAGAAACGTCGACCTCTACATCAATGATGAATCCATCGACGCCCTGTGTCGTCGCTCCGTATGTCCTTGCAAACATTGCCGATTCTCCCCTCGCTGAAATTCAAATAGCCTTTCTGATTTATTCAATACACGGCAAGAAAAATCCTTCCTGCCGCAGAAAGATATAAGGATTCTTATAAAAAATGTGTCACCGGGGATTTCCGCAGTAACACATAGTAGTAAAATTTATATAGCATATTGCATTAGAGAACAAGCGTTGTTATAATATGCCTTGGTCACCAGTAATTGGTAGGCGGTGCTCGTCGTAGGAATGGATTGAAATACATAGAAAGATAGGAGGTGATACTATATGCTAACTGCAGATTTATTGATCAGTATTATGTCTTTAATAATGACGAGTATATGTCTCGGTATTGCA
>JAZLHS010000166.1:0-6031 GCA_045616885.1 Selenomonadaceae bacterium
CATTGCCATAGCTTTTAATGCTTCAGCATTTTTACCATTTTTTAATCGTTTCTTATCGTAAAAATCCGATTGAATCAAATATGACAGATAATAGAACCTTCCAGCATCTTCATATTCCAATGCACTGTCCAAATACTGCGTTATACGTTTTATATTTGGCAAGGTATGCCGGTACGGTCGTTTCTTTTGCAGATTTGCTAATGCCAAATAGTAAAAGCAATCCCCATTCTCCGGCACTAAACTAACCGCCCTCTCAAAGTGTTCTATCGCTTCACTATATGCTCCTTTCTCCAGAAGACAAACACCCAAAGCAGTTCTGACTTCTGCCGAGTCACCCTGCAATTTTTTTATACATGCTTTGTAATAGTCAACATATTTATTAATACCAAGTGCGTTTTTACCACTGATTTCGGAAGTCCGCCTAATTATCATTGGACTATGACAGTATGTACATAGTCGCTCTAAATTATTTATCGGTGCCCCACAATTAGGACATTCCAGCACGTCTGCCACAAGTGCCATTAAGTACACTTCCTTCCACAGCCGCTACAGAATTTATCATTTACCTCCAGTCTTCTTCCGCACTCTGGGCAGAAAATAGTCTGTGGCACTTTCTCTCCGCAAAATCGGCAAAACTTACTCCCCTTCTCAATCACTTTGTTACATGCACCACATCGCATGGTGCTCTGAGTTTTATTATCAACGGTATTCTCTGCTATGTTCTGCGCCAGCTGATTTATTCCGTTTGCCCCAATGCCAGCCATATTCATGCCAAATCCGGCAGCAACCAAACCTCCCGCCGAAGAGTTCGCCATCCCTTCAAAAATATCAAAGGAACGGCGCTTGCTATAGAATCCTTCTCCTAGTGCTAGGTCTTCCTTGTATCTTCTCAACTGCTCATACTGTTCCTTTGGTGGTGAAACGGACTCGACAACAAAACTCACAAGCTCCATTCCATAAGTGCTAAATTCTTCCCTTATAATTTTCTGTGCCAATTCAGACAACTCGTCATAATATGCGGCAATATCTAAAAATGACAGTTTTCGCTCTGTCATAAACTTCATAAGTAGCGTCTTAAACCTTGTGTTTATTATGGAATTGAATTGTAGAACTATAAGTTCGTGATTAAAGCCCATATCCAACTGAATCGTTCCAACCAGCTTGTTTAGCAACAATCTGCTATCAATCACCTTGACACCATATTGTCCAAAAGACCTCAGCCCAAGTAACAATCCATACTTCGGATCATCAATATTAATAGGGCTACTGGTTCCCCATTTAATGCTGAGATTCTCTGCCATGTTTACGAATATTACCTCAGCTGTGAAAGGAGTATTCCCCCCAAAGGACTTTGCAACTATTCCCCTAAGCAACGGCAGATTACCTGTCTCTAGCGTGTATGTGCCGGTGGTAAAGATATCTAAAATCTTCCCTCCTTTTACAAACACAGCTTCCTGACCTACACCTACTATTAACTCGGAACCCCATGCTATATCTTCAATATTTGCCTTGTAGACAACCCAGTCATTGGCCCTTGCCGAACCATCGTATTTTATCCTATCCAATAGTGGCATAATGATTCACCTCATGCATACTTTTTCTTTAATTCCGCTCGTTCTTTAAGAAGTATATCTATGTCACTAACAACCGCTCTTACAACATCTAGAGAGGTCGTACCTTCCATTGCCTCCAATTTATCTATTTGTTCTTCCAGTATAACCAGCTTTATTTTTATTCTGTGCTCACATTCAATAACATTACATGTTCCGTAACCGAACTCACTCTCAACGCAAAACCTATCAGACAATTCCTTCAACTTCTTTTCCAGCCGAACATCATCTGCTTTCAAAGATATTACTTCATATTTCCTAGTGATTCTATTCATTATCGCAGATGCTTCTCTACCCACTAACACCGCATTTTCTGCTACCATGTCATTATTTGTTTGTAAATGTTTTCCCAAGAGATATAGAGAAAACACAAAGCCGGCAGACCATAAAAACCAGAAAGACCTCTTTAGTATAAATCGATGAACATAATACATCACGGTATCGGTACTTCTTAATGTTGCGACAATATTATCTGAGCCACTTAAAAGCCAATCTATAAACGATATCGCCCTTGCATAATTCAATGACATAAATTGGAGAAAAGCCAAAGCTCCAACCACCAAGAACAAAATTGGCATCGTATACAGTAAAGTGACCCTAATTCTACTCAACGACTTCCACTCCCCTAGTTTTTCTTACAATCATTCTTAGCAAAGTTACCATGCCAAAATTTTTAACACTTGCTTTTTCAATGTCTTGAATACTAAATATTTTGCTCTTAATGTCTACAACTTGACATCCAAAGTAAACCCAAAGTCATGATTATTTCTATCCGAATATCATGTTTACTCTGCTACCCAACTTATTATATCATCACTAATCTAATATTAGCAATAATATATCGCCTTTATTCACACACTCCTTTGCATTTATTCATCTAGAATAGTGCGTAGGAAGGTGATTATATGTATGAAGATGACTTTCCGGGCAGACTGACGCAATTACGGGTGCAAAAAGGTGTTTCTGCACGCGACATGAGTCTTTCTATCGGACAAAATCCCGGCTACATTCATAACATTGAGTCTGGAAAGGCTCTTCCATCCATGGCAAGTTTCTTCTACATCTGCGAATATCTTGGTCTTACTCCACAGGAATTCTTCGATGTTGAAACAAGTAATCCGGAAGAACTGCGAAATATCATAGAAAATCTAAAGAGACTAGATTCTGATACTATCACCCATCTCTCCAGCATCATAAAAAAATTGACGGGCAACTAGCTGAGCCGCTAAAAGCGAAGGCCGGAACCAGAGGCAAATCACTCTGATTCCGGTCTTTTTATAATAATTTTTTATCCTTCCGCATAAATTTATGGAATTATTCTCACAACAATCGTATAATAGCATATGGTATCATTCCGCAAATTTATGGAGGTGGAATAAATGAATATCCGCTTTAACGGATTATTTAGAACCATTTTTCTGACAGCTATTCTCTGCATGCTCATTCCTCTGATTATTACCGCAGTGTACTCTATCAGCATGGTACGCTGCTCCATGGAAGGAAATACGCAGAACACGCTCCAGCAGCTGGCTGTAGAGAAGATGAATCAGGTCGATTCTATCATCGCAAATCAAGTCAACCTGACAAAATCAGTAGCCAACTCATCTTATGTTTCCTCTGCCGTAGCCAAACAGAATATGGGCAAGGCTTTGGATCCGGCTGCCAACAAAGTACTGATTGGCAATCTGGTAAATATTTTCAAGGACGCTGATGGCCTGTATGAAAACTTTTTCATTACCAGCGGCGAAGCCGGCATCGCTGACGGTCTCGGCGGTGTAACACTCCACAATGTAAAAGGTGAACCCTGGTACGAGGCCTGCCTGACCAAAGGAGAATTCCTGGGAAATAATATTTCCCCTGTTACCGGCAAGCCTGTATATGTCATTTCCTACGCCATCAAGGACCCAGTTACCAATAAAGTCGTCGGTGCATTAAACAATTCTATTGATTTGGGCAAGATGACCGCCAACATAACCGACTCCATAAAGGACGAAAATACCCGTACCATGATTGTCGATACAGCCGGCAATGTTATCGCCAGTCATAATAAGGAACACATTCTTAAAATCAATCTAAAAAAAGTAAATCCCAGTACCGCAGCAGCTATGGACAAGATGCTGTCGGCGAACAGCGGCATCATCAATTTTGAGGTTGACGGCATCAGCAATGTTGGTGCCTTTGCTCGCAGCGGCAACATGTTTACCATGATTTTTGTCCCCGAGTCCGTCTACCAGTCTACTGCCAATTCAATCATGAACAGCATTATCATGGTGACAATTATTTGTCTCCTGCTGGCCGCGGTTTTCATCACTTGGATTTCCCGCACTATCACCGCTCCCCTCGGCAGTATGGTGGAGCTGGTTGAACTGTTCGGCAACGCAGATTTCTCTGCGCATATTCCTGATGCCATGCTGAACAGGTCTGACGAAATAGGCCGCCTGTCAAAGGCTATGGAGCAGATGCGCGGCCATCTGAAATCCATGTTTGTCAACATTCAAGCTGAAACCGGCAGCATGAGCACCAGCATGAATGAATCCCACCAGCTGATTTCCAGCCTGAACAGCAAGCTGGATGAAATAAATGAGTTCGCTGCAAATCAGGCTGCAGAGATGGAAGAAACTGCAGCCAGCACCGATGTCATGCGAAACAATGCCGAGAACATCCGTGATGCAATCAGGTCAATCAGCAGCGATACAGACAGGAGCAAATCTCTGACCAATGATATTCGGACTCGAGCAGCCAATCTCCAGCAAACATTGAGTGAATCCTACACCAAGGCAAAACAGCTGACCGGAAATATTCAGGAACAGCTTGGCAATGCCATTCAGCAGTCTGATAAGGTCAATGAGATAACCGAGCTTTCCAAGGGCATTATGGAAATCGCTGACAAGACCACATTACTGGCTCTCAATGCATCCATCGAGGCAGCCAGAGCCGGTGAGCACGGCCGCGGCTTTGCCGTAGTAGCCGATGAGATTCGCAAGCTGGCGACTGACTCGTCCAACAAGGTAGAAGCCATCCAGTCTGTTACGGTGCAGGTAATAGAAGCCGTCAACAATCTAGCCAAGAATTCCGGCGATGCGATTGATTTTATCAATGCCAATGTCATGAAGGACTACTCCATGATGAATGATGTAGGAAAACAGTATTTTGCTGATTCCGAATCAATCAGCCAGTTAGTTACTACGCTGAACAGCGCCTCCGGTGAACTAACAAAGGCAATCAATAACATGGTCACATCCATAGATGAAATTGCTACCGCAAACGAAGCCGGTGCTCAGGGAGTCACCAGTCTGGCTCAGAATACGGCCGATATCTCTGACAGCGCAACTCAGGTTATGGATCTAAACAGGGTTGTTCTGGAGAGCAGCAACACCCTGCAAAAGGAAATAAATCGCTTCCACCTTTAATATTTCAGCTGATGACGCAATAAAAGGTCTGTAAAAGAATGAGAAATCATTTTTCCGCAGACCTTTTATTTTTCGCATACGCCGTTATAAAAACTTCGCCAGAAATACTTTTAGCTGTTATAAGGACGAATATGATATACTTTATTAAAATGTATAGTAAACACCTTTGAACACAATCATCAGAGGAAGAATCCAAGGAGGAATCAGTATGGAAATCAAAGCGTTGCTGATGGGAACATCAGACAATGTTGTCACCTGCATTACCGATGTGAAGGCCGGTGAAACCGTAGCCTACAGAAAAGGCAATGATGTACTCAGTATCGAAGCCGCGGAAGATATTCCCTACTGCCACAAGATTGCACTGGCAGATATCGCCGAAAGCGCCGATATCATCAAGTATGACGAGAGCATCGGCAAAACCAGCCGCTCCATCAAGCTTGGTGGTCTGGTTGACCACACCAATCTGTTCAGCGTGCCGAGAGATTATGATTCTGAAATGGTAAAGGCATAGGAGGAATTATCATGCAGTTTTGGGGTTACAGAAGAAACGAAGGAAGACCCGGTATCCGCAATCATGTCCTGATTCTCCCTACCTGTGCCTGCGGCAGTGAATCGTCGAGGATAATCGCCAGTCAGGTAAAGGGTGCCGTAAACATCGTATTTAATACCGGCTGCTCTGATGTTCAGGCGAACACCGATATGAGCCAGAAAATTCTCACCGGCTTTGCCTGCAATCCGAATGTCTACGGCGTAGTCATCATCGGTCTGGGCTGTGAGACCGTTCCTCACGACAAGCTCCGAGAAAAGATTCAGGCCATGACTACCAAGCCGGTAGTTTCCTTCGGCATTCAGGACGAAGGCGGCACTCTGAAGACAATAGAAAAGGGCGTACGGGCTGCCAGAGAGATGGCGGCTCAGGCCGGTATGCAGCAGAAAGAGCTGTTCGATATCTCCGAGCTTTATCTTGGCATTGAGTGCGGCGGCTCCGATGCCACCATCAACGGCTTTGAC
>JAZLHS010000167.1:0-3236 GCA_045616885.1 Selenomonadaceae bacterium
CATTAAGACCAAGTACCTCAACCGGAGTAGAGGGGCCGGCTTTCTTCACGCTATCGCCGCGGTCATTAATCATGGCTCGGACTTTACCGTAGGTAGTACCGGCAATGATGGAATCACCGATACGAAGTGTACCGCTCTGGACGAGGACGGTAGCGACCGGGCCGCGACCCTTGTCCAGCTGAGCCTCGATGATGACACCGCGAGCCTCACGGTTCGGGTTTGCCTTCAGCTCAGCGACTTCGGCTACCAGCAGGATGTTTTCCAGCAGGTCTTCGATACCAATCTGCTTCTTGGCGGATACCGGTACCATGATGGCGTCGCCGCCCCACTCTTCGGAGACGATGCCGTGCTCGGCCAGCTGCTGCTTGACGTGCTCCGGATTTGCACCCGGCTTATCAATCTTGTTTACAGCTACGACGATAGGTACATTTGCCGACTTGGCATGGTTGATAGCCTCGATGGTCTGAGGCATTACGCCGTCATCAGCGGCTACTACGAGGACAGCCACATCGGTTACCTGAGCGCCGCGGGCACGCATTGCGGTGAATGCTTCATGACCCGGAGTATCCAGGAATACGATTTTCTTACCCTGGCAGTTGACCTGATATGCACCGATACGCTGGGTGATACCGCCGGCCTCCTGGCTGGTAACGGAGCTGGAACGAATGCAGTCAAGCAGGGAGGTCTTACCGTGGTCAACATGACCCATTACGGTAACGACAGGCGGACGGAGAACGAGGGACTGCGGTGCATCCTCGATGACCGGGATTTCGGTCGGGTCTACCTCTGGCGGCAGCTCTTCTACGGCAACGCCGAAGGAGTCAGCTACGAGAGCTGCGGTATCAAAGTCAATCTCCTGATTGATGGTAGCGAGAACGCCCATGAGCATGAGCTTCTTGATAATCTCGACAGCCGTGAGGCTCATCTTGCTGGCCAAATCCTTGACAGCGATGACTTCGCCTACCTTTATCTTCTTCGGACGAGCTATCTCAGCCTTCTGAGGAGCCTGCTGCATACGGCCCTTGTTGTCACGACCCTTACCCTTGCCGCCGAAGTTCTTCGGTCCGCGGGCGTTGTTCTCATCATTGAAATTGTTGCGACCCTTGTTATCACGGCCACGACCCTTATCATTGGTCTTGTTGCCGTGCGCAGCATTCTTGCCACCGCCGCGCTGCTGATTGCCGCCGTTGTCTATCTCATGACGACGCTTGCCGCCGTTGCCGTTTCCACCGTTGCCGCCATTATTCATAGGCTGCGGAGCCGGCTGATTCTGCTGGCGGTTGCCGCCGTTGTTATTGCGGTCATTCTGCTGACGGCGCTCATTGCCGCCGTTGCCGTTAGCATTGGGACGATTTTCGCGAGGACCGTTATTACGGTTGCCCTGACCGTCCTTGCGATGCTGCTCACCGCCGCGGTTGTTCTGATTATTCTGATTGTTCTGCGGAGCAGGCTTAGTCGCAGCCTGAGGCTGACGGTTTTCTGCCTCAGCCGGCTTCTCAGCCTTCTTCTCGACCGGCTTCTCGGCCGGCTCCTGCGGGGCAGCCTTTACCGGCTCGGGCTTCTTCTCTTCCTTTACCTCAGCCTTTACTTCCTTCTTCGGCTCGGGCTTTACCTCAGCTTTGACAGCAGGCTTTTCTTCGGGCTTTGCCTCTGCCTTAACTTCAGCCTTTACCTCTGCCTTCGGCTGGGGAGCAGTTTCCTTTGCCTTTACCGGCTCAGGCTTCTTCTCTTCCTTTACCTCGGCAGCCTTTTCCGGCTGCGGTGCTTCCGGTGCCGGCTGAGGAGCCGCCGGACGAGCCGGCTTCTTTGCGGCTTTGGCTCCGGCCATTACCTTCTTTACCAAATCCTGACCGGCTTCATCTACGCCGGACATATTATTCTTTACATCGATATGATGCTTCTTCAGAACCTCAAGTACGACTTTGGTATCTACCTTCAGTTCGCGTGCGAGTTCAAATACTCTCATCTTCGACATTAATCCACCCCCGTGTTCTACTTCCTCAACAACTCAGGTGCTGCTAGCTTTAATACCGATTTTTTGAATCCGTTATCCAGCACCGCTACAATGCCTCTGGGACTCTTTCCCAAGGCTTGTCCTATATCGTCACGGGTCAGCGCCGTTATCAGCGTTACCTCGTTCATTTCGGCTTCCTGCCGATATTTTTTTCTCACCCGGTCGGTTGCATCTTCGGCCAGAATGAGAAGTCTCACTTTATTCCTATACAGGCTGCCTTCTACCTCAGGCTCGGCAGATGCTACCTTGCCTGCTGCCTGAGCCAGACCCAGCAGCTGCTTCAGCCGCTGTACTTCTACCGGGCTCATTCTGCACCTCCGAAGAGCTGTGCTCTTGCCTCGGCCAGCTTCTCAGCTGCAACCGGCTCCTTGAATGCCTTGGCGAACTGCTTAGTCTTCACCGCAGCGTCGAAGCATTCCGGCTTCTTGCAGATGTATGCTCCCCGACCGGGTTTCTTCCCTACCGGGTCATAGGATACCTCCCCCTCAGGACTTCTGACGATTCGCGCCAGCTCCTTCTTCGGGTGCGGCTCCTTGCAGCCCAGACACAGCCTGACCGGAGTTTTCTTCACCGTAGCCATGACTTAGTCCTCCGCTGCGTTGAAGGCCTCCGCTTCGCCCATTTCTACGAAGTTCATGGAGTCGTCAGTGCCCTCTTCCTCGGCCTGGCTCTCGCTCTTGATGTCGATTTTCCAGCCGGTGAGCTTTGCTGCCAGTCGAGCGTTCTGACCTTCCTTGCCGATAGCCAGAGAGAGATGCTCATCGGGAACGATTACCCGAGATATCTTTTCCTCTTCATTGACTGCTACCGACAGTACCCGAGCCGGGCTCAGGGCGTTGGCGATGTACTTCGCCGGGTCAACGCTCCACTTTACGATATCTATCTTCTCATTCCGCAGCTCATTGACGATGGTCTGTACTCGCATGCCCTTCATGCCGACGCAGGAGCCTACCGGATCCACATTCTCGTCATTGGAATGAACAGCTATCTTGGAGCGCATACCCGGCTCTCTGGCTACGGACTTTATCTCAACGGTTCCCTCGGAAATCTCCGGTACCTCATTCTCAAAGAGGCGCTTCAGGAGACCCGGATGGGTACGGGAAACTACTATCTGCGGTCCCTTGTTGGTCTTCTTCACTTCGATGATGAAGGCCTTTATCATTTCGCCGGCCCGATAGTCCTCACCGGCAATCTGCTCAGAGGGAGCCATCATGGCTGCGGT
>JAZLHS010000168.1:0-15183 GCA_045616885.1 Selenomonadaceae bacterium
CCTCGGCATACGCCGAGGGGCTTTGTAGTATTGCAGTATTCGTAATCTGCGGTAACGATATATTACAGAACGGAGATGGTAACGGTCTCGCCGTTGATATTCCATTCCTTGGAGACCTTGCAGTCAGCAATAGTACCGGCAGTGATTTCATCGGCCAGCAGTACCTTCTTCAGCTCGGCCTCATTGCGCTGAGCGATAGTGGACAGCTTTTCGCTGCCAGCCATTGCGACCTTGATGCGGTCAGTCACCTGATAGCCGTTCTCCTTGCGCATGGTCTGTACCTTGGAGATTATCTCGCGAACGAAACCCTCCTCGATGAGTTCATCAGTGAGAGTAGTCGCGAGGGCGACAGTGACTTCGCCGTAATGCTGGCTGATATAGCCGGGAGTCTGGGACATGGTGACATCGATATCTTCCGGCAGGAGAGTGACAGGGCCGTCCGGCAGCTCAAGTACCAGCTGACCGGTCTTATCCAGCTCAGCCTTGGCACTGTGACCATTCAGCTCGGCCAGCATATTCTTGATCGTACCAATCTTGCCGCCGACCTTCTTGCCCAGCACCTTGAACTGCGGCTTGAAGGTATAGGTGAGATATGCCTCCATATCGGAAACGAACTCAACCGCCTTAATGTTTAGCTCAGCCCGAACGATAGCCGCGAAGAAATCATCCAGCTTCTCGCCCTTCTCGGTGTGAACATAGAGAGCGGAGAGCGGCTGACGGTTCTTCAGGTTGCCCTGATTGCGGGCAGCACGACCGAGAACGACGATATCACGAACCAGTTCCATAGTCTTCTCCAGCTCAGCGTCTACATGAGCCATATCGGCAACCGGGTAGTCACAGAGGTGGATGGATTCAGGAGCGTCCTTATCTACGCTGCGAACGATGTTCTGGTAAATGCTCTCGGTCATGAAAGGAATCATCGGAGCTGCTGCCTTGATGATGGTGGACAGCGAGGTGTAGAGGGTCATGTAAGCATTTATCTTATCCTGCTCCATACCCTTAGCCCAGAAGCGCTCACGGCTGCGGCGGACATACCAGTTGGACAGCTCATCGACGAAGCTGTAGAGAGCCTTTGCGGCCTCAGGAATCTTATAGTTGGCCAGGCTGTTATCAGCAGCGGCAACAGCAGTATTCAGACGGGAAAGAATCCACTTGTCAAGTACAGCCAGCTTGTCGTATTCAAGGCTGTACTTGGTGGGGTCAAACTGGTCAATCTCAGCATAGAGCGCATAGAACGCATAGGTATTCCAGAGGGTACCCATGAACTTGCTCTGACCTTCCTTGACCGCTGCATCATGGTAGCGGGTCGGAATCCAGGGTGCACCGGCAGAGTAGAAGTACCAGCGTACAGCATCGGCACCGTGGTGGTTCAAGGTCTCCATCGGGTCTACTGCATTGCCCTTGGACTTGGACATCTTGCGGCCGTCCTTGTCAAGAACATGACCGAGGACGATTACATTCTTGAAGGAGGACACATCAAAGAGCAGCGTGGAGATAGCAATGAGGGAGTAGAACCAGCCGCGGGTCTGGTCAACAGCCTCGGAAATGAAATCTGCCGGGAAGCGGTTCTCGAAGATTTCTTTATTTTCAAACGGATAATGCCACTGAGCGAAAGGCATGGAGCCGGAGTCGAACCAGCAGTCGATAACTTCCGGTACGCGGTGCATTTCCTTGCCGCACTTCTCGCAGCGAATGGTGACATTGTCTACATACGGACGATGGAGCTCGATCTCATCCGGGCAGTTGTCAGACAGCTCTTTCAGCTCGGCGATGGAGCCGATGGCGTGCTGATGACCGCAGGAGCATTCCCAGACATTCAGCGGAGTACCCCAGTAGCGGTTACGGGAGAGACCCCAGTCCTGAACGTGCTCCAGCCAGTCACCGAAGCGACCCTTGCCGATGGAATCGGGCACCCAATTTACAGTATTGTTGTTGCCGATGAGCTTGTCACGGACAGCGGTCATTTTGATGAACCATGTCTCACGGGCATAGTAGAGCAACGGAGTGTCGCAGCGCCAGCAGTGCGGATAGCTATGCTCGAAGACCGGAGCCTTGAAGAGCTTGCCGCTAATCTTCAAGTCCTTGATGATGAGCGGGTCGGCATCCTTGACGAATACCCCTGCCCAGTCAGTATCATCGGTCATGTTGCCGTGGCTGTCTACGAACTGAACAAAGCCTACATCATACTTCTGGCAGACGCGTCCGTCGTCCTCACCGAAGGCCGGAGCCATGTGGACGATACCGGTACCATCGGTGGTGGTGACATAATCATCGCAGGTAACAATGAAGGACTTCTTGCCGGTCTTGCCGACAGCAAAGGGATAAAGTGGCTCGTACTCGCGGTACTCCAGTTCCTTACCCTTCATGGTGGCCAGCACTTCACGCTCGCCCTCGGTCTCGGCAAATACGGTCTCTACGAGAGCCTCAGCCAGATAGTAAACGGTATCGTTTACTTTAATCTTTACATAGTCAACTTCCGGATTAACGCAGAGAGCAAGGTTGCTGGGGAGAGTCCAGGGGGTAGTGGTCCAGGCGAGGAAGTAAGCCTCCTCACCGGCTACCTTGAACTTAACCATAGCGGAGCGTTCACGGACATCCTTGTAGCCCTGTGCTACTTCGTGAGAGGACAGCGGAGTGCCGCAGCGGGGGCAGTACGGAACTACCTTATGACCCTTATAGAGAAGACCCTTCTCCCAGATGGTCTTCAGTGCCCACCACTCAGACTCGATGAAATCATTTTCGTAGGTGATGTAGGGATGGTCCATATCGGCCCAGAAGCCGACGACATCAGAGAACTCTTCCCACATTCCCTTGTATTTCCATACGGACTCACGGCACTTCTTGATGAAAGGCTCTATACCGTATTTCTCAATCTGCTCTTTGCCGTTGATGCCGAGTGCCTTCTCTACCTCCAGCTCTACCGGCAGGCCGTGAGTATCCCAGCCGGCCTTACGGAGGATGTACTTGCCCTTCATGCACTGATAGCGGGGCAGCAGATCCTTGATAACGCGGGTGAGCACATGGCCGATATGAGGCTTTCCGTTGGCAGTCGGGGGGCCGTCATAGAATGTGAAAGTATCGTTGCCTTTACGGGCATCGACAGTCTTCGTGGCAATGTCATTATCCTTCCAGAATTTCAGGACTTCACGCTCACGCTTTACGAAGTCCAGATTAGTCTCTACTTTACTATACAAAGCTATCCCTCCAGTATAATCCGTCAAAATAAAAATCCCCATCCCAAACAGGATGAGGATAATACTCACAACCACCTATTCGCATACTATCATACACTATCCCTGTAACGGTGGAATCCGTCCGTGCTTACTATCGAAAAAGATTTCAGTCGGCTGCTCGCAAGGGATATTCGCCTCTGCTCGTTCCGCCGGTCTTGCACCGTCACCGGCTCGCTGTGGGAACTGCCCCAAAGGTTACTGACTTGGTCATCGCATTTAATTTTATCGGGAATTATTTTAGCAACTATTTATTCAAATAGCAAGAGCATTTTTAGGATTTTCTATAAACGACCTTGCCCCTTACTATGGTCATCTTTATCTCGGCTGCACCCTTAAATATGGTGATATCAGCCTGCTTGCCGGGAGTCAGTGAGCCGCAGCGGCCATAGATGCCGAGACTCTCTGCCGGCGTTTTCGTAGCGCATACAACAGCTGCTGCAATACCGCAGCCGGTGTTGGCGGAAAAATTCACGATGGCTCTATCCATAGTCAGCACGCTGCCAGCGATAGTCCCATCAGCCAGAGTGGCAGTCTGTCCCTTCACGAATACGGTCTGTCCCCCCAGCTCCGACTCACCGTCGGGAAGGCCGGTCGCCCGGATAGAATCTGTGACAAGGATTATCTGTCTTCCCTGCTTCATCCGCCAAATAAGGCGCTGGGTAACAGAATGAAGATGAACATTGTCGCATATCATCTCACAGTCGGCATCTGTATCAAGGGCGGCACCTACCAGTCCGGGAGTCCGATGATGGAATGGTGCCATTCCATTAAATATGTGAGTGAGATGAGTAAGTCCATATTGAAGTATTGCCCGCCGAGCCAAATTGTAGTCGGCGGTACTGTGTCCCATAGACACGACGATTCCCGCCCTGTGACAATTATCTACAAAGCTGTAGTCACCGTGAAGCTCTTCCGGAGCCAGCGTCAACAGCCGGATAACATCTTTATACGGCTCTACCTTTGACCAGTCCGGTGCCTGCACAAAATCAAGCTTTTGGGCTCCGCAGCGCTCGCGGCTGATGAAGGGACCTTCCATATTGGCACCGATTATCGCGGCCCCCTGCGGCTCCCGCCGCATCATCTCGCGTACATTATCCAGTGCCGCATTGATGTGAGCAAAGTCATAGGTCATCGTCGTTGGCAGGATAGAGGTGACACCGGTAGTCGCCTGATGACGGCTGATGGTCTCCAATGCCTCCGGGGTAGCATCCATCGTATCACAGCCCATTGCGCCGTGAATGTGGACATTGATAAAGCCCGGAGACACATAGCCTCCCTCAGCATCTATTACATTGTCCATCGCCCGGAGTGCTCCCGCTGTCATCTGACCTTCGGGAACTATCGACTCTATCGTGCCAGTATCTTCGCGAAATATGAGTGCCTTGTGTTCTTCTACAGTAAAGCCATCGTGCTCATTGGGCACGATAAGCCGGCCGTTGATTATTACCGTCATTATTCCTGCTCCAGTCTTGCAGCGGCTGCTTTATCGGCAACTATCGTCACATGGGGATGAAGCTGCAATATAGACGCCGGAGCCTGTGGGGTGATATCTCCCACCATCTTTCCCAGCGCTACCGTCTTGGCGGCTCCGCTAGCCAGAAGAAGCAAGCCGCGGGCAAACATAATATCCCGCATACCCATACTTATCGCCCAGTGAGGCATTTCCTCAGGGTCAGCAAAAAAATGACAGTTGGCATTTCTGGTAGCCTCAGACAGCTCCACCACATGAGTCTCAGGGACGAAGGTATCGCCCGGCTCGTTGAAGCCGATGTGAGCATTTGCACCGATACCGAGAACCATCAGGTCTATGCCGCCCCACTCTTTTATCTTTTTCGAGTAGCGGGCACACTCACTGAGTACATCCACTGCCATGCCGTCGGGAATGAGAGTCTGCTCCGGCTTTATCCCCAAGCCGTCGAAGAGATGCTTGCGCATGAAGCCATGATAGCTGTCCGGATTATCAGCCGAGACACCGATATATTCATCTATGTTTACTGTCTTTATCTGAGAGAAGTCCACCTCTCCCCGCTGTCCGGCCTCCACGAGGCGCTTGTACAAACCAATGGGCGAGGCACCGCAGGCAAGTCCCAGTACACTGTCAGGCTTGCTTTTCACCTGATCTATAACGATAGCGGCTGCCAGGTCGCTCATCTCATCATAAGACTCCAGAATGCGGATATCCATAATGTCCTCCAAAACTTCGCGGTTGATATTACTACCAAGCCGTTATAAAATAGGGGCATATCCAATGCTCGATAAGAAACAGTTACCACAATTGTTTCCATCATACAAGCATATTATATCAGAAAAGAAAGGAAAAAAATATGAAAGCTTCCGATATTCTTGATAAAATCGACCATACTTTGCTTGCCGCCACCGCCACCACAGAGCAGATAGATACCCTCTGTCAGGAAGCGATAGACTGCAAAACGGCTGCCGTCTGCATTCCGGCCTGCTATGTTAGCCACGCTGCCGAAAAATTCGGTCAGAAGCTCAAAATAGCCACCGTCATCGGCTTCCCTCTCGGCTACGACACCACTATATCCAAGGTCATCAGTGCCCGTCAGGCCATCAGCGATGGAGCTGACGAAGTGGACATGGTGCTGAATATCTCCGCTCTAAAGAACGGCAACGATGAATACGTCACTCAGGAAATCGCCGCCGTAAAATCTGTAGTGGGCGACAAAATCCTCAAGGTAATTATTGAAGCCTGCTATCTCACAGAGGAAGAAAAGGTCACCGCCTGCAAGTGCGTCACCGACGGCGGCGCCGACTACATCAAGACATCGACAGGCTTCGGCAGCGGCGGAGCCACTCACGAAGATGTAAAGCTCATGGCCGCCAACATCGGGTCAAACGTGAAGATAAAAGCCGCCGGCGGTATCTCCACCATCGAGGACATGAAGCAGTACATC
Organism: Selenomonadaceae bacterium; assembly: GCA_045616885.1. Classification (GTDB taxonomy): domain Bacteria; phylum Bacillota; class Negativicutes; order Selenomonadales; family Selenomonadaceae; genus RGIG250. The sequence goes on from JAZLHS010000168.1 coordinate 6,149, forward strand.
GAAGAAGGCTGCAGCCGCATCGGTGCCAGCCGGGCTGTGAAGCTCCTGAAAGACAAAATGAACGAGGATGTATAAGACAGACAACGGGTGTAGTCCTGAAAAGGACTACACCCGTTGTTTCAGCTATGACAGCAGCCAAAGCCCGTATGCCACGTGTTATGCTCACGACAGAAGAATTTTGAATCCGGCTTGTGCCATGTATTATGCTTCTTGCAGAAATACATTTTCGAGCCATCGTGCCAAACATTATGCTCACGGCAAAAATATGCAGCACTGGCATAGGAGCAGCCAGTCACCATTAGTACAGCCAAAAGTGCGACAATTCTCTTTTTCATAATACAATCACCAGCCTCACTCTGAATCTATTGATGTACTAATTCATCACAAAATAAGATATTTCTAAAACCGCTCTTCCATATTCTACTGCTTAATGTACTTCTTTGGAAGTATAATTTCAACCAGCCAATAGAATTTCAATCCGCATAAAACAAATTCCATGCTTGCATCCAGAAAAGTTTTGGACTTGCAAGTCGAAAACTTCTTGATTTATATTGCGCTGATTTTATTCAGTTCAATCAGACAGTAAAGCTACTGACGAGTAAAACGATTTCAGGTGCAAAAATTGGGCGAAACAGCCAAAGACCAACATAATGTATTGACGTTGTATTGTAATTATCTTATAATTTTTCCCAAGGAGGGATTAACTATGGCAGCAACAGCACAAGCACAAATACGACTGGATGCCGGCGTAAAAAAAGAGGCAACTGCCCTCTTTCGCACATTAGGTCTCGACCTTTCTTCAGCTATAAACATTTTCCTGCGGCAGAGTATAATGCGAGGTGGTCTCCCCTTTAATGTAGAGCTCCCCGCATACAACAGAGAAACCCTGCTGGCTATGGCTGAAGCAAAAGCAATCGCCGAAGGCACAATAAAAGCAAAAAAATATAAGTCCGCAGCCGAACTTTTTGCAGAACTTGACTCTGAGGACGCATGACCTGCTGACGCTTAGTACGACGGCAAAGTTCCGCAAAGATTACAAGCGCATGAAAAAGCGAGGGGCTGACCTTAAACTGTTACAAAAAGTGATAGACGAGCTTTTAGCAGAACGACCATTAGATGAAAAACACCGCAATCATAAGCTGACAGGAGATTATGAAGGTTTTTGGGAATGTCATGTTCAGCCTGACTGGTTGCTCGTTTATTACATTGAACAGGATAAACTTGTTTTAACTGCAGCAAGAACCGGTAGTCATTCAGATTTATTCTGAAACTCCAATAACATGAAGTAATACATTTAGGATGACTTCAGCCGGACGGTCGACCCGATAAAGGACAATCACGAAAGAATCGTTCTGTCCCCCAATCACAGCAAGATCAACTCCTACGACGGGATAAAAATCTCAACCTGATAGACTGGCTGATGAATGATAAAACTAGCAAGGATGTATAAAAAATGGCTGTTGCACAAGACCATGGTGCAACAGCCATTTTCGTATCACTATAAATATATATATCTGATAATACGACAAATCAGGATATCATTATGAAACAATCCATACATCGGGCTATAATCAGCTAAAGCAACTAATTTCCGTAATAACCATATTATCATCATACCTAAATCTTATAACAGAATTATGACTATTACGGTACATCATCATTTTAAGAGGACGACCTTGTTTATCCTTAAAGCCACCATGCCAACCATTACCATATCTAGCCAGCACGGAGTGAATCTTGTCTCCTACAGAGAAGCCGCCGCCGCTCATCAAGCCATTATTGGCTGAGCTTGTAATTACCATAGCTTTACCAATTCTCATGGCATAAACTATTTCAAAGCTATCTCCATACAAGGCTTTTCTTGTAGGCCCGCCCCACGCGCTTGGTCCCGGTCTGTCTTCTTCCTCGGATGGCTCGCCGTATATCCCTTTAACTTCTTCCTCTGATGTACCAACCGTAATACCTCCGATAGATACTTCTTCAGTCGGAATTACCGGTATCCTTTTGTCTGCGGCATCACATTGTCCGGGAACAAGCAATACTACCAACGCCATAATTAACGGCATAATAAATTTACGCATTCTTTTATCTCCTTATACCCTCTTCTAAAATTTAACACATTAGTTATCCGGGTTATAGTAGCTAGGCTGTTGACCACGGTTATAGATATCTTTAATGAATTTGTAATACTGTATGTCACTTTGTGCTGCCGCATATTGCAAAACAGTTTTTCCATCCGCATCACGAGCCGACAGATTTGCCCCACATTCAGCCAAGACCTCAATAATCCTTAAACAGGATGATCTTCGTTCTGCCATAAAAACAAACGGTGTTACTCTTCCATATTTAGTTTCTAAGTCTATACCCTCTGCAACCAAATATCGTAATAATTCTTCAGAAATGCTATGTCTATAATCCTGCATCATACTATGCACGGCATTGTACGACGAATCTCCATCTTTAGACCTACTATTAATTTTTGCTCCACATTCATGCAAAAACTTCACCAATTCAAGGTCATTATTTCCTGCTGCAGATACAATATATGAGATTCGATTATTATCAAAATTATAGAATCCATCTACATCTGCTCCTTGCTCAAGCAAGAATTGAATCATTTCAATATTCCTAGTGCACAAGGCCAAATACAGTGGAGTTATACCTCCATATCGATATCTTCTGTCATTATATACTCCATTGATATCTAATCCTTGCGCCAGCATCTGGGAAACTATTTCGATATCACCATTTGCTACTCCAAGCATCAGCAGTTTCTGAGAGTCATTCATATTTGCCACAGCATGTTTTTGCTTGCCAATATTACTTATGCCGTCCACTGACCCACCGCCTGAAGACCCACGAGAACTGCCGCCAATGCTGCCCAAAATACCTATTGCATCACCTATAGTTATTTTTCGGGCCTCTGCATTTTGAGTAAAGGTAGCCAGCGCAGCGGTCAAAGCCAAGCCTGCTACCAGTGCCTTATTTATCTTAATCATTTTTCACTGCTCCCTACTCACTTTTTCTTCTCAGGCTTAAATCTCATATAAATGTCCGGTCTTTCTGTGCCAAACTTTATCAAGAATTCTGTTTCCTTTTCTTTTTTCAAAGCCTCATAGTCTTTCTCATTAAACTTCTTTAACATGACACCACTAGCACCGCTAGCCTGCATCATCAAGGAATCATCTTTTTCTATATGCACAATATTCAGTGTACCTCCAAAGAATCCACCTATATCGCAGCTAATAGTATTTCCCACCAACTTAGCAGGATACGGCCCACTTTTCTTTTTTTCCCATGACACCTCTATTGCCCCGTCTTTATTTTCTTTCACATCAGATACTGTTTTTCTCCAATAATTATCGTAGTTCACCACATCTTCATTTATTGTGACAATATAGCTCGCGTCGCCATTCTTAGCAATATCTATATAACCTATCTGACTCTGCGATTTATTTTCTTCATCATTCTGAATCATCCACTTTCCAGCGAATTTATCGCCACCGCATCCTGCTAATGAAATTGACAAAATCATTGCTACTGCAAATAGTAATAAAAGCTTTACCCTTTTCATTTTTTCCTCCAATTTTCCTCTCCAATTATTTTCCTACTACAATTTCTGACTCTTCATAGAACAATTCTCCATCCGCACTGCTGCCTGTAACGACCTCAGTTTCCTCGAATTCCTGTGCGCCATTATTGCTGCCGGCAGCAGGAGTCGGTGTTACAGTTTCTTCGCCGCCATAATATTCAGGCTCATCATCTTCCTCTTCGTCTGCCTCTGTGTAGTATACTGTCTCATCACTGTAGCCAAACCACTTAGCCTTGCTATCCCAAAGCAATCTATACTTAACCGGATTACTGGCATTCCTTCCGGCTCCTGTAAAAAGAAGCATTATGTCCTTCGTTCTCATGTTTAAGGCCATGGTAGGAATTGGTGCACGGGTAGCAAAATCTTTGCTGTCTACATATTTATGCAGTTTATTTACCTCAGGCTCATAGCCTAATAATACAGACCTATACTGTGTATTCAAGCTAATGAAAATTCTTTTATCCGAGCCGTTTTGGAAGACCTTAATCTGGTAACCACCACGCACTTCCGGACAATATCCATCGGCAATACGCTTTCCATTCCACCACACGATTAAGTGATATCTTGATTTTGACGATGCCAACATCAGATTCCTGAATTGCACCTTAATTTTATCTTTTCCAGATGTATATGTCCTTGACCACGCTTTGTCCAGTCCAAGACTCAATTTACCTGAATCCGCCAGCTGAACAAACTCGCCTGCCTCTGCTACCGCAACAGAGCAAAAAATCAATACAAATACGAGAAAAATATGAACTATTGATTTCTTCATCATTTACTCCTAAATTATCACGCCTTAGGCTTGCCAAGAGCGCACTTAATTTTGCTCACGCGAACAACACAGGCATCGGCAATAATATCTTTGGGGAAATTTCCTTCCGGAATATTAATCACCGCCGCAGACATGGCATTCGGCATCAATACCTTAACCCCCAGCGGCACATCACTTACTACACAATCTCTTACCTGTGCTACTTCCTTGCCGTTGTTTATCAGCACTACTTCAACATGAAGGTCTGCAACTCTTAGAACCGGCTTATCATATCCATTGAAGAAGCTGCCTGTAATTGCAAGCTCTCCGCCTTTTCTGTTTACTATTTCAGTTATAAAGGACAATTCTTTAGCACTTCTGGCAGCATCGTTTATTTCTGCCTGTTTTGGGCCTGCTGCCAACTGTCCTGCAGATGCAGTTTTCTTTGCCTCATCCTGTTTCTTTTTTGCATCTGCCAGCTGAGCCGCTCTATTATCTGCCTCCTGCTTCTTCCCTCGCTCCACATACATTTTTTCAAAATTATTCATTGCTTTATTCAGTAGCGTGTTTTGATAAGACATTGATTTGAAATCTGCACTGCCAATTACGACTCCATTCAGGCATTTTCTATTCATTTCGTAATTCGGCTTCAGATAAAATTTCTTTATTGTATTTTTCTTTGGGTCTTCAAGATCGTTTATACAAATCTCCAGTAGTTTTCTCTCTGCTTCAATGCTTTTCATCATTCTTATATGTTCCACGCTATACTTTTTAGGAACTTCCGCTCCCATCAGTTCGGCTTCAAGTGCAGCCAACTTAGTTAATGCGTCCTGAAGTTTTCCTTTTGCTTCTGTGATTTTTTCATCAGTATAATTTTTATCCAGTGCCGCCAGTGATTCAAAAACCGGCTTTGTATCCAAAACTATCTCAACATAGGATTTGGCCTTGCTCTCATATCGCATTGGGCCAATCAAATCAAGCGACTTGTAACCAGCGAACGCAAGTATTCCCGCCATGGCCACGCCACCGACAAACATGGCAATCTTTTTTCCGGATTCTCCCTGCAAAGCAGTCTTCAGTGCGCCACCAGCTTCATTAGCAGTAGTTCCCATTGTTTTGCCTAGTTCTACGGCCTTTGCACCAGCCTGATTGGCAAACGGCTTCAGTTTCTCAGCCATTTCAGCACTTTTCTGCTGGATTTCGCCAGCAATCTCTTTTCCTTTCTCTTTAAGCTCATCAGTGTCAATATCTACCTTCGGGATATTGATTTCAATTTTTTGATTTGCATTATCCTCATTTCCTGTACTGGTTGAACCTGCCGGCAATGCCAAAACTTCATTTTCATCAGAACGAACATTGTTGTTTTCCATTTCAACAGTGACAGTTTCCTGTCTTACTGATTGCTTTCCGTTCTGCGGCTGTTGATACATCATTCCCGCTTCAACATTCAACTTTTCATTGTATTTTTTGGCTCCTTTATATGCCAAATAACCACAAATCAATCCCTGAATTATCCAAAACGGGATAAAAAGGAAAAATCCCAAGCCCATTGTAAGTATACTGATTGCAAATAGAACAACCCATAGAATGATTGTTGCAATTAGAACTATAATCGCATTTTCAATAGATGCATACATTAGTCCGATAGGGCCAAAAAGCAAGCCTAATGCAAGGGCAATTCCTGGGTTCTTCTCTGATTTAGTTATTATAATCTGGGGGCCGTTCATATTATTCATTTTAGACTCTCTCCTCTAAAAGTTTTTTATTATAATCCTTGATTGCTTTATATGCCCAAACTCCACAGATAATATCAATCAGCGGCAAAAAATATAAGCCTAGCCCAAGCGTAAAAAATACAAGTACAAAGGTTATGGCTATCATAAGTAATCCAGCCGAAATAGACGAATACAACAAACCCAACGGACCCAGTAATATTGCTAAAATAATTCCCAGCCCAGGATTTTTTAATGACTTATGGACAATTACCTGTTGTTGCTCACCATTGTTCATTTGAATTGACTCCTTCAATAAGTTTTAGATTTACAAAAAAGTGTACTTTATTACATCTATTTACAGCTATTAGTTCAGAAGGTCATTCGAACAAAAAACTATTGTCTTGCCAGATGAACCACAGCTCTACAAAGCCATGAAAACGCCTAGATATATAGTTTCTCCAAATGCGAGTCTAATATTTCCTTAATCTTCCGTTAATGTACAATTTCTATTCTATATGCTATAATACGATGAAACAGAGACTTACAAGAAAGTACACTTTCCTACAGTCTCTGTTTTATTTTCCCCCTTGCAGTATTTTTCTGGCTCTGTACCGGAATGAGGCCAAGGGCATTTGGCACATCTTAGCTGCTTCGGTGCCTGTGATAATTCCTGCCTGCCAGTCATGCACGATAGCGGTGAAATTATCCGGCAGTGGCTTAGGGCGACGACCAAGCACGACCCCTCTTGCCTTAGCTGCGGCTATCCCCTGCGCCTGTCGCTTGCGGATGCTTTCCCGCTCGCTTTCTGCTACGAAGGAAAGGATTTGCAGTACAAGGTCGGCCATGAAGGTACCAAGCAGCGATTTCTCCCGGCGTGTATCCAAGAGCGGCATATCCAGCACAACCACATCAGCCTTAATCGTTTTCGTAATCAATCGCCACTGCTCCAGTATCTCGGCGTAGTTTCTGCCCAAGCGGTCGATGCTGAGAACGAAAAGTAAATCCCCTTCTTTTAATTGCCGAAGCATACGCCGATAATTTGGTCGCTCAAAATCCTTCCCTGATTGCTTGTCAATAAAAATCTGAGCAGGCTTCAGACCTTGCTCCTGCATCACACTTAATTGTCTTGCTTCATTCTGGTCAAGGCTGGATACTCTCACATATCCATAGTTCATCATTTCTCTCCCTTCTTCGCCGACTATATATATTCACTCATATATATGCGGTTAAAGAAGAGAATCGCTATACTTACAAAAAATATTTTTGTAAGTATAGCTTCCCATAAATGATGGGATTTCATAAAATCCCCTGATAGCACAAAGACCGCCTTTCGGCGGTCTAATTTTATTTGCTATATGCTCTTATGCAGATTAAACTTCCAAAAGCCAATCTATGATATTTCTTTGCCTGATGCCATTGTAGCTCATTTCCCCGCTATCCATTGTCAGGATGACCTTTTCATAGTTATCATCTACTCTTTGCAGCGGTGCCAGTTCCCTTTCTCTGACGACTTCGGATATCATTGATTCCGTTACCTGCACATATATTTTTTCCTGCGTATTTGTTGCAATAAAGTCAATCTCGGCATTACCCAGCTTGCCAATAGCTACATCATATCCGCGCCGTATAAGCTCGATATAGATAACATTCTCCAGAATATGACCCCTGTCCCTGTCTCTTATCCCCAAAAGATAATTTCGCAGGCCTATATCCACCACATAGTATTTTCCCAAAGTCTTTAGGTATTCTTTCCCCTTGATATCAAAGCGCTTAATTCCATAGAAGAAATAGGCTTCCAGCAAGGCTTCGATATAGGCTTGGATTGTATGGGTACTTGGCTTTCCGTTCCTTTTTCCTTCCTCCATCAGTCCTTCATTCACCAAAGTTTTACCGATGGAGCTGGCAGAAATACTGGAACCGATATTATCACACAGGAACATCACTACTTTTCTTAGCAGCAGCGCATCTGTTATCTGTCTTTGACCTCTTCTTTTCTCTCTTTCCAATATATCCCTTATCACTACTGTAGAATATATGCCATCAAGAATGGTAAATGCTCTATCCTGCTCCAGTCCTACCTCCGCAATCCCAGGCATTCCGCCAAAGCGAAGATAGGCATCAAACACTTCATCCAGTCCATATTGGATGCCGCTTGCATCAATAACGACTCTCTTATCGCCGCCAAAGGCTCTTTTTACAAATTTTAAGTCAAACCCATTGAAGTCTATAAACTCCTTAAATGACAATGGAAGCATTTTTATTTCTACGCACCTGCCGCTCAGGTATGTAGAATATTCAGATGACAAAAGATAGGCATTGGAGCCGGTAACATAAATGTCGCAATCAAAATCTACCCGGAAGGAATTAATGGCATTTTCCCAGTCCGGAATTCTCTGAATCTCATCAAAGAACAGATACATTCTTTTATTGCCGCATTTATTTTTCACATAGGAATATACCTCACCGGATGTCATGTCCTTGTAAGCGTTTGATTCAAAGTTCATCTCGACAATCTGTTCATCACCGATGCCGATTTTTTTCAAATGCTCAACCATCAGCTTCAGCAGGCTTGATTTACCGCAGCGGCGTATGCCGGTAACTACTTTAACAGGCTCAGTGTCCATAAAGGATATCAGCTTATTCAGATATAAATCTCTATTCTTCAGCTTATTTTTCATCATCGATATCCCTCCTTTTAGCCATAACCATAGCACAAACTTAATAAAAAATCAAAGTTTTTGCCATCAATAGCACAAACTTTGATTTTTGACATACTTATTGCTATGATTTCACCCCTCCGACCTTGCTTCGCTCGGCCACCTCCCCTAGAGGGGAGGCATATTGGGTATGGGAGAAGGTCATTAGATTGATTATAAGTTACCTCATCCGTCTCGCTTCGCGAGCCACCTTCTCCATAGGAGAAGGTCTTTAGATGGATTATAAGAAAAAAGGATGCTGCCCAAGACAATGGGAAGCA
>JAZLHS010000169.1:0-10333 GCA_045616885.1 Selenomonadaceae bacterium
AGCTCGCTTATAATTTTTGAAAGACATGCCCAGCTAAAGTACAGATATGGAAACCGGAAATTCTGGTGTAAAGGATATTATGTGGATACAGTAGGACGAAATAAAGCAGTAATACAAAAATATATCAGGGTGCAGTTGCAAGAAGACCAAATAGCGGAGCAAATGACGCTAAAGGAACTTGTAGACCCATTTACAGGAGAACCGTACAAATAAGAAAGAGCCCCTCTATAGAGGGGCTGCATCTAAATGTACTGCGGTTGGTAAATTTTCAGGGGGCTTATAGCCCGAGGCAGGTAAAAAGGCTTTTAGCCGTTGATCAAACTACCCGTTATACGGGTAGTTTTGATTGTCTCTTTATCTTCGTTACCTTGTTTCGTATTTATCCACCGGGTAGTCAAAATATGTATCGGGATAAGGTTCATCGGCCAGAGAGAAGTGCCACCATTCGGTGTCCAGCGGCTCGAAGCCGCCCTTGACCATAGCCTCCCGGAGAATCATTCTGTTGGCTATCTGCTGCTCTGTCAGCTGCCCGGCGTAGTCCGGGTGAGACAGCTCGCCGAAGTAGTCGAAGGGGCCGCCCATATCCACCTCGCGGCCGGTGTTCATATCGAACAGGGTGAGGTCTATCGTGGAGCCGCGGGAGTGACCTGACCTGTGGGCGATGTAGCCGAGCTCAAAGCACTCCGCCTTGTTGACCTCCGGATAAAAGTACGGCTTCATAGCCAGACTGCTCAGGTCGCTGCCCCAGCGGGCAAAATGCTCCACCGCCCGCTGAGGCCGGTAGGCATCAAAAATTTTCAGCCGGTAGCCCTTCGCTTTGAGGTCATCGCTGACCTTCTTCAGGGCTTGAGCGGCCTCTACCGTCAGCATGGCCACCGGGGCATTGTAGCCGTCGATTCTCTCGCCTACGAAGTTGTAGGTGGAGTAATACCTTATTTCAAGGATGACATCGGGCACCGCCTCCGACAGGTCTACGAACTCTTTCGGCATTGGTTCGCCGGCGGTGGCTTCGGCCTCGCCGGCTCCGCCGATAAATAAGGCTGTCAGCAAAAGACCGGCGGCCAGTATTCTCCGCATTAGTTTTCCCATTTTGTGCCTCATTTGCTGTCGTCAGTAGATTGCGATTTTCGCGCCGGGAGTCACGGTTCTCAGCAGCTGAATGATGTTTTCTTCCGGCATGGCCACGCAGCCGGCGGTATATTCATGCTCGGTACGGCAATGAATGAGTATCGCCGAGCCTTTGCCGTAGATATTCTTCGGATTAAAGTCGATTATCAGGCCATACCGGTAGGCGACATCATACTCAATCATGTGCTCACCGCTACAGTCGTGCGGCTTGTCCTTGATATTTATCAGCTGATTGTAGTACCGCTTGTCACCGCAGAAATAGTGATCGTCGGTAATCCTCGTATAGGGGAGCTTCGCGCCGGGATCAGCACATATACCGAAAGCTCCGGTGAAGGTGAACTCTCCGGTAGGCGTCCTGCCGTCGCCTTCCCGCTCCTTGTCGATGCCGTTTTTGCCGACAAATCCGGCACATTCCATCGTCTTTTGCCATTGACCGCTGACCTTTTCATAGAGGACGATGTCGGCCTCGAATACATCGTGGCTGTTGACGAGAAGCAGCTGGTGAACTGTCCCGTCCGGGCGATAGCGCTCCAGTATTTCCTGTGCTTTCGTCTCGGCAGCATTTTCCGCTGCGTCGACGGGAGAGGCAGATACCATGATGACAAACAGTAAGGCAAGCCAGCAAATAAGTTTTCTCAGCATATTACCAGCCTCGCTCTCTGTGCCAGAATTCGGGGGTGAAGAGCGCCAGTATCGAAAACATTTCCAGTCGACCCATGAGCATAGCCAGCATGGTGACAATCTTCGACCAGTTGGAGAGACCGGCGTAGTTCTCCGAGGCTCCGACCATGCCGAAGCCGGGTCCGACGGTGGTCATGGCGGCCAGAGACAGCCCCATGCCGTCGTAGAGGCTCATGCCGTCCAGCGTGTACAGCAGCGTCCAGAGTCCAAGGAAGAACATATAAAGGAAGAAAAATTTACCGACGCCGTAGAGGACATCGTTGCTGATGCGCTGTCCGTCAATGGCGATGGTCTTGTGCACATGGGGATGGATAGCGGCCTCGACGGCGTGAATGGCCATCTTCACCAGCATGATGAGACGGGAGACGCGCAGACCGGCGGTAGTGGAGCCGGCACAGCCGCCGAAGAGCATCAGGAATACCAGTACGCACTGAGTAGAGGCCGGCCAGTGCTCATAGTCGAAGGCTACGAAGCCGGTAGAGTCCTGAGCCGCCACCTCGAAGGCCGCCTGCCGGAAAGATTCACTCAGAGAGTAGTTGAAGGCATTCATAAGGGAGAAGGCGATAAATACGGTGGCGAAGGCCAGCATCCCGAGATAAGTACGGAACTCCGTATCCTTCCAGAGCACCTTCAGTCCGTTTTTGTAGGCGTTGTAGTAGAGGTTGAAGTTGCCGCCGGACAGCACCATGAAGAATACCACGGCCATTTCCGCGGCCGGGCTGTGGTAGTAGGCGATGGAGTCGCTGTAGACGGAGAAGCCGCCGGTAGAGATGGTGGTCAGGGCGTGGTTCAGCGCGGCAAAAGGAGTCATGCCCACCAGCCAGTAGACCACAGCCGCTATTGAAGTAAAGATGAGATATATCTTGAAAATGGTAGTGACCATCTCCCGGAGGCGGGGACGGCGGCGGCCGGAGGACATTTTTGATGACTCGGCCTGATAGAGCTGCAGAGCGCTTTGACTGGTCTGAGGCAGCAGCGCCACGAAGATAACGATGATACCGAGGCCGCCCAGCCACTGGGTAATAGAGCGCCACAGCAGAAGCGAGTAAGAGAGGACAGACAGGTCGGAGAAGACCGTGCCGCCGCAGCCGGTAAAGCCGGCGACCGTCTCAAAAATACCGTCGAGGATACCGAGATTGCCGGACAGTATATAGGGCAGGGTGCCGAGGAGATTTATCAGCAGCCAGCCCAGACCGGTAATGCCGATACTGTCCTGCATTGACAGTTCCGTGAGGGGACTGGAGCCGTTGCTGCCCCATGTCTTCAGATGGATGCCCAGTATCAGGGAGACGCCGCAGGTGATGACGAAGGCGATACCGTCCCCCTCGCCGTGCCAGACGGCCATGAGGGTAGGGATGATGATGATGAGGCCCAGTCCGGCCGCCAGTCGGCCAAGATAGTGAGCCACGAGGCGAATATTCATTGCTTATCGCCTCCCATCAATCGTCGGAAGAAGCCGGTGCCGCTCTGGGAGTCGGACATGGCGCGGGCTTCCCGCAGCTCCCGGAGGCGCTGTGCTTTTGCCTCCTGCTCATTGTAGCGGCGGCGGGGAGCCTGACTTTCCTTTTCCAGAGCGCTCTTCATGGCACCAAAGAGCAGGAAGAAGGCGAAGATTTCCAGTCGTCCGATCATCATCAGGAGGGCACAGACCAGCTTCAGCATGGGCGGGTAGAAGCTGAAGATAGCCGAGGCTCCGGCCAGCTTGGCGGCCGCCGCTATACTGGAGAGGCAGGCGACGCCAAGCATGAAGGATTCCATCAGGGGCAGATTGCTCACCAGTGAGATGAGGACAACGCCCATGAACAGCACGAATACGAAGAGGAAGAAGAAGCCCAGAATCCTGTTCAGCGTTGCCGGAGCAATGGACTGCCGCCCCAGATAGACCGGGGTGAAGGCCTGCGGATGGAGAGTTTTCTTCAGCTCGCCGAGGAGCGTCTTGGCCATGATGACCACGCGAGCCACCTTCATACCGCCGGAGCTGGAGCCGATGCAGCCGCCGACAAAGACCAGCAGCAGCATACAGTAGCGGGTGAAGTGGGGCCAGGCCAGATACTCGGTGGTAGACAGGCCGGTGGTGGTGGCGAAGGATATAGCCTCAAACATCCCTCGCTCCAGAGCATGAAGCGGGCGGTAGACACCGCTGGCCCATAGCGAGCCGCCCATGAGAAGACCGGCCACGCCAATGATAGCCAAGAAAGCTCGAAACTCCGCATAGCGGAGCAGATTGGTCACAGAGCGGCGGCGGGCCGCCTCGTAGTAGAGAAGGAAGTTTCCGGATGATACAAGCATACCCAGCATCAGAGCTGTCGGCATGGCAAAGCCGCCGACCAGCGTGCGGTCGGCTACCGTGTAGGCACCGCCGGTAGATACGATGACCATAGCCAGATTAAAGGCGTCAAAGAGCCCGGCTCCCACCAGCAGGAAGAGCAGGAAAAGAGCGGCCGTTATCATGAGGTAGGTGAGGGATACGCGAGAAGCCAGTCGGGTCATGGAGGTGAGCAGCCGGGACATGGGAGCGCGGCTGCCCTCCGGCAGGACGAGACCGAAGGCACCGCCCAGAGGCAGCAGCACAGTCACCAGCGCCACGAGGATGGACAGTCCCCCCAGCCACTGGGTGAGAGATCGCCACAGTACGAAGGCCGCCGGAATATCATCGGGCAGGATGGACATACCGGTGGTGGTGAAGCCGGACACGCTCTCTAAGAAGGCGTCAAGGAAATCGAAGCGGCCGGAGCTGTAGTAGGGAAGCATCCCCAATATCGTCATATACGAAAAGAAGAGCGCTAGCAGTACGGCTCCCTCGGCTACCGGCAGCATTTCCTGCCGCTGGGAGCCGGTGACGATGAGTACGCCCCCGAGACCGAAGGAAATAATGGAAGTAATGGCAAAGGCGTAGACGCCGCTGCCGGACCAGCCTGCCCAGATGCCGCCGGATACCAGACCGGAGAGACATTCCCACAGGGCATAGGCGAAGGGGATGAGCAGGACAAAGGAGACACGGATGATAAGGCGCCCCCAGATGGCGGCGATAAGACGATAATCCACGGAGGCACCTCCCTTCTACAACATATAATCGGTCAAATGACCTTCCCCTCTGGGGAAGGTGTTAGCCGCTCCCTGGACGCCAGGGAGGACAGACGCCGATGAATGAGCTAAACCTCACCAGCAGCAAGCGACTAAAAATAAGGCTCAGAGGTTTACTTAATCGTTCCCTTAAAGTATTCCATTACCTGATTGGAGTAGCGGGTATCAAGGATGAGGATGACGGTATCGCCGGCGGACAGGACAGTATTGCCGTTGGCGATATGCGCTTCTCCGTCTCTGACGACGGAGCAGACGAGACATTCCTTAGGCAGACGGGCCATAGACAGGGATTTGCCGATGACCGGCGCTCCCCGCTGAACCTTTACCTCTACAGCCTCGGCCTTGGCTCCTTCCAAAAGGGAGACGGCGACGACGCCGCCGCGGCGGGCGAAGGCCAGTACTTCGGCGGCGGACAGGAGACGGGAGGACACGGCAATATCTACGCCCACCTTCTTCATCAGGTCGACGTATTCGCTGCGGGCGATGCGGACGACTGTCTTCTCTGCACCCATGTGCTTCAGGAGGAGAGCCAGCATCAGGTTCAGCTTGTCATCCTCTGTGAGGCAGACTGCCACATCGGTCTCGCCGGCACCTTCGCTGTTCAGCAGGTCGATATTGGAGGCGTCGCCGTTGATGATGAGGCTGCTCTTCAGTCGGTCAGCCGCCAGCTGGCAGCGCTCCGGGTCGATGTCGATTATCTTTACTCTGAGTCCCTCGTCCTCCAGCATTCTTGCCAGAGCGCGGCCGGTTCGGCCGGCACCGACGATGAGGACGCGGTTTACTTTCTTGGCGGTGCGCTGGACGAAGTTGCTGCTTACCTGCTCGATGGAGTCCGGGTCGCCTACGAAGTAAGCGTTGTCGCCGGGCATGAGAGCGTCGCTGCCGTGGGGGATTATCATGTGGTTGTCCCGGAATATCATAGCCGCCAGAACATTTCCCGGCAGACTTAGATCCTTCAGCATGACACCGGTGAAGCGGGTACCGCGGCGAATCTTGGCCTCGAAGAGCCGTACCTTGCCGCCGGCGAAGTCCTCGACATCGAGGGCGGCCGGGGTCATGATATCCCGGCGGATTTCACGGGCGGTGATAAGCTCCGGATTCAGTATCTGGTCAATCTGGAAGCTCTTCTTCAGGAATTCCTGACCGTCCCGGAGGAGCTGAGCATCGCGGATGCGGGCCACGGTGTGGTGGACGCCGAAGCGCTTCGCCATGAGGGAAGCTACCATGTTGGTCTCGTCGCTGTCGGTGACGGCGATGACCATGTCGGCCCCCTTGATGTCAGGGTCCAGGTAGAGAGACTGGTTGGTGGCGGCGCTGCAGATGGTGAGAACATCAAGGGTGTTCTTTGCCTGCTCCAGCCGCTGTTCATCTATGTCGATGAATACTACATCGTACTGTTCATTGCTCATTAGCTCGGCAATGCTGTAGCCCAGCTTGCCGGCACCGATTACAACAACTCGCACGGTCTTGCCTCCTGTTAAAGTCTGTGGATAAATCTTCGACTTTTCCACAGTTATCCACATTTTTATTCACAATTTCCACAGTTTTTCCCAGAGTTATACACATAATTTATGGAAATGGTGTAAAGCTATATTAATTGACAGGTTTTTGCGAATGAATTTGTCGCATCGCTTATCAGATGGCGATGCGGAAGGTGTCGTCGAGGAAATCGCCGATGGTGGAGCTGGCCTTCTTCTTTTCACCGCGCTTCTTCAGACCGGAGCGGTGCTTCAGGCACTCCCGGTAGATGTTGTCCTCCAGAGAGCCGGGCACCAGCTTTTCCCAGTGACGGCTGTCGAAGGGGCGCTCCTGAATATTGTTGTCGGGGCGACCCTCTACCTCCAGCTCGGAGAGGAACATTATCTGCTCTTTATTCGGCCGCAGCAGGTAGTGCTGGAGATAGTATTTCTGATCCGTGAGAACCTCGGTCGCCGGAGCGACACCGATGGGCAGTATTTTTATCCACACATCCAGCAGCTTCTCCTTGCCGGCGGGGGGAGTAGAGCGGCAGGAGGATACGCTGTCCAGATAATAGTTGAAGCCGTCATCGCTGAAGAGATAGACAAAACGCTTCTGGTCATCCTCCTCCTCGTTGCGGTCGGCGGCAGCTGCCAGAGAGGGGGACAGAGCGTTATCCACCATTGAGACTATGCTAGCTTTTTCGGCGGAGAAAGTGCTGAGGCTGACCTCACCGGCGGCAAAACTGCCGAGCAGAAGGGCGCTCAGGGCAATGGTAATCTTTCGCTTCATGATACTACCTCTTTTCTGAAAAGCATCGTTATCCACGGAATTTCGTTCCTGGTACAATTTTTAAATTAAATATTTGCGGATAAAATGAAATGTTTCGTTTCACTGTGATATCACTTTTTCGGTTTCCACATTTACTGTGGAAGTTTTCCACTTTTTTATCCACATGATGTGGAAAAACTCACCCACCGGCTTGCCGGATGAGGTTTCGTTATCCTTGTTTCTTCTCCCGCTTGATTTCAGCCGGAGTCCGGGGGAACTTGCCCGGAGTACCCTTTACCTTCCTTATATAGATGACGGCTCGCTTGTCCTGACCGTCGGTGGGGAGCTGCAGCTCCTTCACCTTTACGATTTCGCCGCCCAGCAGGGCAATCTTCTTTCGGGCGGCAGCGATCTCTTCCACATAGCCGGGGCCCTTTAGACAGATGGCCAGTCCGCCGGGGGCAAGCAGCGGCAGGAGATATTCGGACAGGAGGCCGAGATTGGCTACAGCTCTGGCGGTAGCGATGTCGTACTTCTCCCGGTGCTCTCTGTGATGGCCGGCTTCTTCCGCTCGGGCGTGGAGGCAGGTCATGTTTTCCGATATGTGAGCCAGATGGTACATATCCTTTTTTGCCTCGGCGGTTATTTCTGCTGAGGTTTCTTTATTTTCCTCGGCCCGGCGATAGCCTTCCTCGGCTATCTCGGCGACGATACCGGCGATGACCTTCAGACGCTTCTGGAGGGAATCCAGCAGGGTAACGGTCAGCTCCGGCCGCATAATGGAGAGGATGACGCCGGGGAGTCCGGCACCGGTACCAACATCTATGTACTTCAGTCGATGACCGCCGCGCTTTTTCCGCAGCTGCTTGAACAGCTCATCGTCGATGGCGGTGAGGGAGTCGGCCACATTCTTGACGGCGAAGTCCTCTGGAGAGGTAAGAGCAGTCAGATTGATAGACTCATTGAGCGTCACGACCCGCTCGTAGTAGATGACCAGCGCTGCCAGCTGCTCCTCAGTGAGAGGCGGCAGCTCCAGCGACTTTACCGCATCCGTCAGATGGCGGATGAATTCTTCTTTATTGACCATTGGTTATTCCTCGATTGTTCTTTTCCAGTGCCACCAGAAGGACGCTGACATCGGCCGGGCTGACGCCGGAGATGCGGGCGGCTCGGCCTACCGTCTCTGGGGCGATGGCCACCAGCTTTTCCCGAGCCTCCTCGGAGAGGGCGGTGAGGGCGCCGAAGTCAAAGCCCGCCGGGAATTTCTTTTCCTCCAGACGGTGCATCCGGGCTATCTGCTCCCGCTGCTTCTCTATATATCCTTCGTATTTTGCTTCGGTTTCCAGCTCGATGATGATATCTGCCGGTACCTCTCCATAGGATAGGCCCCCTTTTAGGGGTGGAACAGACAATTCATCCACATCCCCCTGCGAAAGGCCCCCATTTAGGGGGGCTGTCACTGAAGGTGACTGGGGGGTGAAAGACAGCTCGGGTGCTTCCACGGCAGTTGAGACTTTATTATTGTATGCAGTCAGGTGCTGAATGACGCTTTCGTAGGCTGCACCGTTCTTCAGCAGTCTCTTTTCGTCCTCAGCTGATTTTTGGCTGTCTGCTGTCCAGAGGGCAGCCACGATTTCAGTCAAAGCCCGGAAGTCGATATCCTGCCGCTTCAACAGCTCAAAGAGGCTCAGGCCGGACTTCGGCGGCTGATATCCCAATTCACCGAAAACAGCTAGCGTTTCATTATTGGGAGCGATGGTGATATTCTTCAGCCCCGTCAGCAGCTCGGTCAGAAGATTCTTTTTAGCGGAGAATTTCTCCCAGCGGGTGTCGCTGACGAGACCGATGTCCCGGCCAATTTCCGTGAGGCGCAGATCGGCGTTGTCCTGACGAAGAATGAGGCGGTACTCTGCCCGGCTGGTCATCATGCGGTAGGGCTCGTTGGTGCCCTTCGTGACCAGGTCGTCGATGAGAACGCCGATGTAGGCTTCGTCACGACCCAGTACCAGCGGCTCCATTCCGTCGATGGCTCTGGCGGCATTGATACCGGCCATGAGTCCCTGAGCGGCGGCTTCTTCATAGCCGCTGGTACCGTTGGACTGACCGGCACTATAGAGGCTGTCTACCTCGCGCGTCTCCAGACTGGGCTTCAGACCGAGGGGGTCGAGACAGTCGTACTCGATAGCATAGGCGGCGCGCATCATTTCGCAGTGCTCCAGCCCCGGTATCGTCCGCAGGAAGGCTATCTGCACATCGGCCGGCAGGCTGGTGGACATACCCTGCACGTACATTTCCTCCGTGTGATTGCCCTCCGGCTCCACGAACAGCTGATGGCGCTCCTTGTCCGGGAAGCGCATGAGCTTGCTCTCGATGGAGGGGCAGTAGCGGGGGCCGATGCCGGTGATGATGCCGTTGGCCATGGGGGCCCGGTGGAGATTGTCATTTATTATTTTGTGGGTAGCTTCATTCGTGTAGGTCAGATAGCAGGGCAGCTGACGGCGGGTCTTGGCCAGCCAGCGGTTATCCTCCGTATCGGTCATATAGCTGAAAGCCCCCATGGGGTCAAAGCCCGGCTGTATTTCCATCTTGTCAAAATCAAGGGAGGCGCGGCTGACTCTCGCCGGAGTGCCTGTCTTAAAGCGCAGCAGCTTCAGCCCGGCTCGCTCCATGGCAGCGGTGAGCTTCATGGCGGGGCGCTGACCGTTGGGGCCGGATGGGTAATTTACCTCGCCGATTATCACCTTGCCGCCGAGATAAGTGCCGGTGGCGATGATGACCTTCTTCGCTTCATATATTTCGCCGGTCTCGCAGATGACGCCGGTTATCTTTTTCTTAGGAGTTTCTTCGATGATGAAGTCCTCTACCAGCAGCTGCTTCACGTGGAGATTTTCCTGCTTCTCGCAGGTCTCCTTCATGGTGAACTGATAGAACTTCTTGTCGGCCTGAGCGCGGGGCGCTTGGACAGCCGGACCCTTGCCGGTATTCAGCAGGCGGTACTGTATCATGGCCTTGTCGGCGGTGATGCCCATCTCGCCACCGAGAGCGTCTATCTCGCGGACGAGGTGACCCTTGGCGGGGCCGCCGACGGAGGGATTGCAGGGCATCAGGGCGATGTTGTCCAGACTGATGGTGGCGAGAAGCGTCTTCTTGCCGGGACGGGCGGCGGCAAGGCCCGCCTCTACGCCCGCATGACCGGCACCGATGGCGATGA
>JAZLHS010000170.1:0-11546 GCA_045616885.1 Selenomonadaceae bacterium
CAACACAGCCTGTTCTATTTAGCCAATCGCTACCTTGACCAGCTGGTTTACCAGCTTGCCATCGGCTTTGCCCTTGACCTTCGGCATGAGCTCTTTCATGACCTTGCCCATGTCCTTGGGATCCTTTGCTCCTAAAGCAGCCACAGCCTCATCAACCAGAGCCTTTACCTCCGCCTCAGACAGCTGAGCCGGCAGATACTCCATGAGGATAGCTACATCCGCTTCGTTCTGAGCAACCAGATCTTCACGACCGCCTTTTCTGAACTCCTCAATGGAGTCGCGGCGCTGTTTGACTTCCTTGCTGATGACGGCCAGGACACCTTCGTCGTCCAGTTCGACCCGCTGGTCGATTTCTATCTGGCGAATAGCCCCGCGGACCAGTCTGATGACGCTCAGGCGCTCTTTTCCGGCCTCGCGAGCCTTCATGGCCTCTTTCATGTCATTAGCGAGCTTTTCCTTCAGGGACATATTATACCTCCGTCATCGGCGTAGCTCCGAAAGCTTACGCACGGAATTTACGCTTGCGGGCAGCCTCGGACTTCTTCTTGCGGCGAACACTGGGTTTCTCATAGTGCTCGCGTTTTCTGACCTCGGCCAAAGTGCCGGCCTTCTGGCAGGTGCGCTTAAAACGACGCAGAGCGCTGTCGATGCTTTCGTTTTTGCCGACTTTTACTTCGTTAGCCATCGTGTTTCCCCCCCTCCACCAAACATGGGGTTGTAGTGTGATACTCGCCTATTATACCGAAAATTGCTTGTAATGTCAAACAATTAACAGCAAAAAGGCGTTCATCGATAAAATTTATACCATCAGCCCGGAGGCCAAGCCATATCACGGCCGCCCAGCAAATGGAAATGCAGATGCATGACGGTCTGACCGCCCTGAGCACCGGTATTGGCTACCAGACGGAAGCCATCCTTCAGACCCAGCTTCTCAACCAGTGCCGGGACGACCTCGCCGAGGATGTGACCGGCCAGCTCCTTCTCAGCCTTCAGACCCAGCACGTTTGTCACGTGCTTCTTGGGAATGATGAGGACGTGAACGGGTGCCTGCGGCTCCAAATCGTTGAAAACTGCCACCTGATCATCCTCGTATACCAGTGCGGAGGGAATCTCCTTAGCAGCAATTTTGCAGAAAATGCAATCATTAGCCATTATTTTCCCCCCTTTGCCTTTACACTACATAAATCCATCACTATTTATTCAATTAACTAATGATGTACTGACCTATAATATATTCTAGCTATACAAAAATTTTCCTGCTAGATGCCCGGAAAAAATTGCAAATAATAAGTCAATGCGCCGATGAGCAGGAGACCTATAACATTGTAGTAAGTGAACATCCGCATATACGCACCCGCCTGAGCCGGATGCTCCAGCACGAACAGCTTGAAAGAGATGACACTGGCCATCGAGGCGATGAGCGTTCCCATACCGCCGACGTTGACCCCCACCAGCAGGGCGTCGGCATTTGCCCGGTCGGTAAGTCCGGCCAGCAGCATGGCCGCCGGCACATTGCTTACCACCTGACTCAATCCCAATCCGGCCAGATAGGTTCCGCCCTGTCCGGAAAGCATACCGGTCCGTATCATCTCCACTACATCGGTATGGCTGATGTTTCCGATAAAAATGAAGAAGCCGACAAATGTCACCAACAGACTGTAGTCGACTGTACGGAAAAGAATTCGCTTCGTGGCGGCAAAAAACAGCACCGTAATTGCCAGAGCGACATACTTATCAACGAAGTGAATTACCGCCCCGATATTCAGCAGAAGCAATGCCAGGTACATTATCGTCTTTCCCCGCTCCGGCTGCTCCGGCTCCGGCAGAGACAGCTCCAGCGATTTGCTTCTCGTCCGGAAGGACAGCCATAGCAGGAAGATGATGGCCAGCAGGGTGGATGGCAGCATTGCCTGAAAAAATCCAACCAGACTGTAATCGAAGAACGCATAAAGAAAAAGGTTCTGCGGATTTCCCGGCGGTGTTGCCATGCTGCCGAGATTTGCGGCCAGCGTCTGCAGGATAATGGTCCGACTCATGTCCATCTCTATAGTCCGACCGATGACGATAGCCAGCGGCACAAAGGTAATGAGTGCCACATCATTTGTCACGAACATCGACGAGATGTAGGTCACTGTCAGCAGCGCGCCCGTGACCTGCCGCTGACTGCGGCAGCGATTCAGCAGCAGAACAGCCAGCCAGTCAAGGAACCGGATGGACTTCAGCCCTGCCACCACCAGCATGAGGGAAAGAAGAATACTCAGAACCCCGAAATCTATATACTCTATCTTCGGAGTCTGCCAAAAGGAAGAGACCGCCGCCAGCAATGTCGCCAGGCAAAGAACGGCCTCCTGTTTTATGAATGATTTTATTTTGTCCATTATTGTCAGTCGATTACTTAACGAGATGTTTTGCCCCGGCGTACCTTGGCTTCCAGTATTCATTGGACATACTGTCTATGCGAATACCTTTCGACGATGACGCGTGTATGAATTGACCGTTGCCCAGATAGAGACCGACATGGCTTATCTCTCTCCTGTCTTCGGAGAAGAACACCAAATCACCCTTAATCAGGCTCTTTGTATCTGCGACTTTCCTGCCTACATCATACTGGTCGTCAGCCGTCCGAGGTACCGAAGTGCCGTGCTTCTTAAAGATATACATGATATAGCCGGAGCAGTCGAAGCCCTTTGGCGTGGCACCGCCGTAAACATACTTTACGCCGATGTAGCTCTTTGCAGTCTTTACAAGGTCGTCTACCTTCTTCGCCGGAAAAAAGGGGGCCGTTTCCTTGCAGGCTATCTTTATGCTGCCGCTGCCCGGTTTCTTTTTCTCGTCCTTCTTATCCTTATTCTTGGATTTCTTTTCCGGCTTCGCCGGTTTTACTGGTTTCACAGGCTTTACCGGCTTTACTTCCGTCGGCTTCACTGCCGGTTTCGTCGCTGAGGGGCGGGCATCCGCCGGGATTTTCGCCGGCTTCGCCATCGGAGACGGAGCTGCCAATGCAGCCGCATGGACATCGCAGGGAAGAAGGAAGAAGCAGGCTGTTGTGACAATCGCCAAAAGCTTTTTCATATTCCGCATATCATCACCCGAAATCAGCCGTGCATTACATGCTCCAGGCCGAGACGCATGAGTCTCACAACATGATCATCATCAAGGGAGTACCAGGCTTCCTTGCCATCGCGACGGCAGGCTACAATCCTTGCCGCCCGTAGTACACGCAGCTGATGGCTGATAGCTGACGGCTGCATGCCTAGTGCTTCGGCTATATCGCCTACCCGCATTTCTCCGCCGGCAATCTTCCCCAGCAGCTTTATTCTGGTAGTATCGCCCAGCATCTTGAACAGGTCGGCCAGAGTACGTCCGGTTACATCGTTCATAGTAGAAAGCTCTGATGCCAGAGAGGCATCAGAAACACCGCCGGAAGCCGGCGCATGCCCAGCTCCTGCAGTCACGCTCATGGGAGCCTCGTCTACTTCCTGCTCCTCTTCTTTTAATTCAGCTTCTTCTCTGGCTTTTCGCTCCATCTCCGCATACATCTCTGCATGCTTCGCCCGGAGTCTTCCACCTTTTGCTGTCAGGTGGCTTCCCATTTCTGGGGTATCAATTTTCAAATGAAGCATGATATACCTCTCTCTTTCATTTGATTATCTGTTCACATCACTCATATATATTATAGAACAACAAAGACCACTGCACAAGTCCTGTACAGTGGTCTTTGTAACTATTTTAGCCAGTGCTTCCGTTAATCAGCAAATTATTAAATCAAGCCTTCATCAAGCCATTTATTGATGGTCTTTGTCACGCCGTACTCGTAGTTCGGCGGAGCAATGTAGTCAGCGACCTCTTTCAGTCCTACATAGGCATTCTCAACCGCAACACCCATGCCCACATCGCGAACCATCTCAAAGTCGTTCATGAAGTCGCCGAAGGCCGCACATTCCTCTGCCTTTATGCCGAACTTCTCCGCCATGCGGATAGCTGCCTTGCCCTTGTTGTACCCCGGCATCTGAATATCGGTCCAGAAATCAGAGCTGTGAATGACCTGCAGCTCCGGCTCAAACTGGTCACGAAGGGCCGGATAGGTAAGCTCCAGCGTAGTACCGCCGGCGGCTACCGATGTGGCTATCTTTACGATGTGGCCGTACTTTTCGGGGTCATCTGCTACCTGCTCAAGGTCTTCGACGAATTCGTGATGGGTAAAGAATTTATCCATAGCCGCAGTGTAGGGACGCCACTTCTCGGTAACATAGGCCACCGTAGGAGCGCAGAGCACCGGGTATGCTCCCGGCAGTTCATCGGCAAAGCGAGCGACCTTGCGAACCAGCTCGCCGGGAATGGGATAGGAGAAAAGCTCCTCGCCCCGGAAGAAAGCACAGGTGCCGTTCTCGGAGATGAAGGCAAAGTCATTGAAGTAATCCATCATGTGACTTACCAACGCGGTGTACTGCCGACCGCTGGCCGGGCAGAAGCGGCAGCCCCGCTCCTTCAGGCGAGCCATCGTCGCATCGAAGTCAGGAGGTAGATTGCCATTGTCGTCCAGCAGGGTGCCGTCCATGTCGGTAAAAATCATCTTGATCATTGTATTGCTCCATTCTCTGTATATCTTTGCCTGAAAAGGTCTTCTCTATATTTTATGAAATTACCCTTTATTCAGTCTGCACCAGGGGTCGGCTGCCATGTAGTCACCGTCGGCATAAACAGCCGCCCGCGCCCGACAGCCGCCGCAGCCATGCTTAAATTTGCATTCGCCGCAGCTTCCGCCGTACTCCAGCGTCCGCAGCTTCTTCAGCACCTCGCTGCTCTTCCAGATCTCATCGAACGGCGTGTCGTGCACATCGCCTAGATACATAGGCAGATAAGCGCAGGGCTGAACTAATCCCTTGGGGCTGATTATAGCATAAGCCAGACCGGCCAGACAGCCTCGCCGGAATCTCGTCTTCACACCAAGCTCTGCCGCAATGCGGATGAACTGGGGCGCGCAGGTAGGCTTCAGCTCGATGTCTACCGTCTCCTGCTTTTTCATTATTCGAGCCAGTACAGCCTCATGCTGCTCCGGCGTCAGCACGCTGTCGCCGATATCCGCGCCGCGTCCCGTGGGCACCAGAAAGAAAAAGTGGTGGGCTTTCGCTCCTATCTCAACGGCGAAGTCTGTCATCGCTTCCAGCTCCGGCTCATTCCAGCCCATCACCGTAGTGTGTATCTGGAAGGGCAGTCCCGCCTTGCGGCAGTTCTTCATTCCCTCCACGGCCTGCTGCCAGGCACCGTCCTCGCCTCTGAGCTTGTCATGCTTTGCCGGGTCGAGGGAGTCCAGCGATATCCCCATGCCCTTCGCTCCGGCCACTTTTAGCTCCAGAGCCTTCTCCTCGGTAATGAGCGTGCCATTCGTGCCAAAGACGGCTATGAGACCAAGCTCCGTGGCATAAGCCACCAGCTCGGTAATATCAGGACGCATGAGTGGCTCACCGCCGGAGAATATCATTATCTTAAAGCCTGCTCGGGCAATTCCATCCAAAAGATTTTTTGCCTCGGCAGTGCTAAGCTCTTCCTCTGCCTTCACACCAGCATCACGATAGCAGTGAGCGCACTTCAGATTACAAGCGTTAGTGGTATTCCATGATACTATCATACAAAGCCCTTTTGTATATCTTCATCCGTAAGGTAGCAGGCTGGGTCTGGTGCCCAGAAGCTGCCGTGGACAGCCTCGGCTCTGGCACGGAAGTTACCGTTGCAGACGCTGAGGAATTTGCACTCTCTGCACCGTCCGGTCAGCAGTGGCTTTCTGTCCTTCAGACCGGCGAGAATTTCGTTATTCTCCGTATCCTCCCATATTTCCCCGAAGGGTCGTTCTTTCACATTGCCGAAGGTAATATGGCGGGTAAACTGGTCGGGATGGACAAAGCCCTCCGGATCCACCTCACCGAAGGCAATGCCGGAGCGATTGCCGCCGTTTGTCTCGATGAAGCCCCTTATCTGAGCAGCCAGCGCATCGTCGCCCTCAGCCAATGCCTTCAGATACATATAGACGCCATCACAATGATTGTCCACCGTGAGGATTTCCTTCTTCAATCCACGCTCTACGAAATCCCTTGTCCGGGCGATGATGGTATCCATTGCCCGCCGGGACTCGTCCGGAGAAACATCCTCTGCCGTCATCCCTGCGCCTCTGCCGGAGTACACAAGATGATAGAAGCAGACCCTGTCTATTTCCTCCCGCTCGATGAAGTCAAAAATATTATCCAGCTCGGAAAGATTGTGGCTGTTGATGGTAAATCTCAGACCTACCCGCTGCCCTACGGCAACGCAGTTCCTTATGCCGGTCATGGCTCTTTCGTATGCGCCGGACTTTCCCCGGAACCTGTCATTTACATCCTCAAGACCGTCGAGAGATATTCCTACATAGGCAACACCGATGTCCTTTATTCGCCGTGCCACCTCTGCCGTTATGAGAGTGCCGTTGGTAGAGAGGGTCGGACGGACGCCCTTTGACCGGGCATACTCTGCCAGCTCGAAGAAGTCCGGTCGCATCAGTGGCTCGCCGCCAGAAAAAAGAAGTGCCGGCACCCGGTAGACTGCTAAGTCATCAATGAATTTCTTTGCCTCAGCAGTAGTCAGCTCTCCCTGATGGCAGGAGCTGTCTGCCTCCATATAGCAATGACGGCAGCTGAGGTTGCAGGTGCGTGTACTGTTCCACACCACCACCGGACCCATGCCGGGAGCAGCACCATGCTTCATGGAGTGCACCCCACGTACGTAGCGCAGCTTATCACCGTCGTAATTATCCCGAAAAAGAAGTTTTGTAACGTTGACCACGAGAATTCTCCGTTTAGATATTAAATAGATTCCTGTTAATTCTCATCAAAGCCCGTATATATCCCGGGCGTTCTTCGTCGTCTGGACTGCCAGCTCAGGCAGAGATATTTCCCGTAGCTCTGCCACCTTCTCAGCCACCAGTCGCACAAGACCCGGCTCGTTGCGCCGTCCCCGGTAGGGATGCGGTGTCAGATAAGGGCTATCCGTCTCCAGCAGCAGTCTGTCCAACGGTATCTCCCGAACAACCTCTATGCCCTTCTTGGCATTTTTGTAGGTAATCGGGCCATCCACGCCAAGATACCAGCCCAGCTTCAGCAGTTCCCGAGCCAGTTCCACACTTCCTGAGAAGCAATGGACGACGCCTCTGTTCTGCCGTCCTTCAGTCTGAAGTATCTTCAGCACATCACCATGCGCCTCCCTGTCATGAATGCACACCGGCAGGTCAAGGTCTCGGGCAAGAGCCAGCTGACGGATGAAAATATCCCGCTGCAGCTGACGCTTCTCCTCGTCCTTCTCCCAGTAGTAGTCGAGGCCAATCTCACCGATAGCAATGACTCGCGGCTCATTCGTCCACGCTGCCAGCCGGTCATCGTCGGCCTGAGTGAAGGGGAATGCCTCCTCCGGATGGACGCCTACGCCGGTGTAAACATTGTCATAGCGGGCAGCCAGCTTCACGCTGCGCTCACTGGACTCCATCCTGTCGCCCATGTTCACCAGCAGCTTTACCCCGGCTCTGCCTGCCCGAGCAATCATTTCATCCCGGTCGTGCTCGTACTCCTCACCGTCAATATGACAGTGAGTATCCACTAGGAATATTCCCTCGTCCCCTTCCCCGTCGGCAAAGACCGGTAGAGCATCGGGATTTTCAAAAAGTTCCATTATTTTTTCCCTGTACTTATTGCTGTTTACAACAGTATTCATATTCAACCTCACCCACCGGCTTCGCCGGTCCCCCCTCTCCAAAGTAGAGGGTAAATACCTGCCCCTCTGGGGAAGGTGGCTCGCGAAGCGAGACGGATGAGGTATCCTCTACTCCGCCTAATGACCTTCCCCTCTGGGGAAGGTGGCTCGCAAAGCGAGACGGATGAGGTCTTACTGCTGCTTCTTCTTTGCCTGCTTAGCCTGCTTCTTTGCCGCTTTCTCTGCCTTTGCGGCCTTCTCCTCATCGGTCTCGATACGCGGGAAGATAGGCTCCGCTTCACCGATATGATTGTCAGCCGGATAGCCGCCCCAGCTCTTTATCTCATCCAGCTGAACATCGGCAAATGCCTTGACTCCGTCAAGACCAAGCTGATTCCAGATACGGGGAGAAGTCTGCGGCATGAAGGGAGAAATCAGCACCGCCGATACGCGAAGGCTCTCGGCCAGATTGTAGAGGACAGTATCCAGCTTTGCCTTGTCTGCCTCGTCCTTTGCCAATACCCAAGGCTGGGACTCATCTATATACTTGTTGGCTCGACCGATGAAGTTCCATACCAGTTTGATGGTGTCGGACAGGGAGTATGCCTCCATGTTCTTCTCATAGTCGGCCACTGTCTTCTCTGCATCAGCGATGAGGCTCTTGCCGATTTCATCCTGCTCACCGACCGCCGGTACAACGCCGTCACGGTACTTGGTCACCATGCTGAGGGTACGATGGAGCAGATTGCCGATATCATTGGCCAAATCGGAATTGATTCGCTTGATAAGAGCGTCACGGGAGAAATTGCCGTCCTGACCGAGATTTATCTCGCGCAGGAGGAAATAGCGGATGGCATCGGCACCGAACTCATCAATAAGGAGATTCGGGTCTACAACATTGCCCTTGGACTTACTCATCTTGTCGCCGTCTACTACCAGCCAGCCGTGACCGTAGACCATCTTAGGCAGCGGCATATCGAGAGCCAGCAGCATGCAGGGCCAGATGATAGAGTGGAAGCGGACGATTTCCTTGCCGACAAGGTGCATATCGGCCGGCCAGTATTTATTGAACTTCTCCTGATCATCCATGAAGCCGATAGGAGTCAGGTAGTTGGACAGCGCATCGAACCATACGTAGATGACATGCTTCTCATCGATAGGTACCGGAATTCCCCAGTCAAAGGAAGTACGGGAAATGCAAAGATCCTCCAGCCCCTGCTTGATGAAGTTTATCATCTCATTGCGGCGGGCTACCGGCTGGATGAAATCCGGATTGTCTTCAATATATTTCAGCACCCGGTCAGCATACTTGGACATCTTGAAGAAGTATGCCTTCTCGGTGACTTCCTGCACCGCGCGGTGGCAGTCCGGGCAGCAGCCGTTCTCATCCAGCTGGTGCTCGGTCCAGTAGCTCTCACAGGGGGTGCAGTAGAGACCCTTATACTCGCCGAGATAAATGTCGCCCTTGGCATAGATACGGCGGAAGACCTCCTGTACCAGCTTCAGATGGCGTTCCTCAGTAGTGCGGATGAAGTCATCATTGGAAATATTGAGGCGCTGCCAAAGGTTTTGGAAACCGGCAACAATCTTGTCAACATACTCAATGGGAGTTACACCGGCAGCCTCGGCTGCGGTCTGAATCTTCTGACCATGCTCATCACTGCCGGTAAGGAAAAATACATCATAGCCAGCCAGTCGCTTGAAACGAGCCATAGAATCGGCGATAGTAGTGCAGTATGCGTGACCGATATGCAGCTTTGCACTGGGATAATAAATCGGGGTGGTAATGTAAAAGCTCTTTCTATTTTCGCTGAGATTCATGATGATCCTCCTAAAATAATATGCTAAAACTCAACTTTTTATTATACACGCTTTAGCGGATTGTGTAAATCAACAGGCTTTTCAGTCGATGCACATTCGGTAGATATCCCGGCGGGACAACCCGGTCTGGCGGGCTATCTGCCGCATGGCTTCCTTCTCGGGAATCCCCTGCTCCGTCAGTGCCTGCACCGCCGCCCTTACGGCCTCCGGAGCGTTGGCATTCAGCGTCTCACCGACCGCAGTCTCCTCAGTATCGGTCATAGCCGTATCGCAGCCGCCGACCACTATCACGAACTCGCCCCTCTGCTCGTTGTCAGAGAGACCGTCCAGAAGCTCTTGCAGCTGACCGCGGCGGTACTCCTCATACTTCTTGGTCAGCTCACGACAGAGGACAGCCGGCCGACTGCCGCCCAGTCCGGCAACCAGTTCCTTCAGAGAGTCGGCCAGTCGATGCGGTGCCTCGTAGAATATCAGCGTCTCCCGGTGAGACTTTATCTCTGTCAGCAGCTCCCGGCGCTTGTCCTTCGTCCGAGGCAGGAAGCCCACGAAGGAAAACCGCACCGTATCCAGACCGGAAGCTATCAGTCCGGTAAGCGCGGCATTTGCCCCCGGCAATACTGTCACCGTTATTCCGGCGGCTATCGCCCGCCGAGCCAAATCCGCTCCCGGGTCGGCAATGCCCGGCAGCCCCGCATCGCTGACGCAGGCGATATTCTCGCCCGCCAGCAGTCTCTCGATGAGCGGCGGACCAGCCGTATCCTTATTATGCTCATGGTAGCTTACCAGCGGCGTATGTATATCAAAGTGGGTCAGCAGACCGCGGGTATGGCGGGTATCCTCGGCGGCTATCACATCCACCTCACCCAGCACCCGCACCGCCCGGTAGGTCATATCTTCAAGATTGCCGATAGGTGTTGCCACCAGATAAAGAGTCCCAGCCGTCTTCTCAGTCTCACTCATTTGTTTCTTTCTCCACACACGCCCGATGAATATCCTCTATAATCAATCGGCCTGTTACCATTGTCGGCACTGCAAGGAACATACCCAACGGGCCGATGAGCTCACCGGCCAGCGCCAGTCCCAAAATTATCGCCAAAGGATGCAGCCGCAGGGAATGCCCAACGAAGGCAGGATAGATGATATTGTGATTTATCTGGGTTATTATCAGGAAGAATATAATCGTCTCAATGCCGATTAGCGGTGATATCGTTACCATTATCAGGGACGCAAAGCAGGAAGCTATCGTCGGACCGACCAGCGGTATAAACTCACAGACACCGGAAAACATGGCGAAAACCGGCCCGTATGGCAATGAGCGATAGGCAAAATACGCGTACACGAGCACGCCCATCAGCAGGCAGATGCAAAGCTGGCTGCTAATATATACGCGAAGGGACTGCCAGATATTCCCCAGCAGAAGCATTATCCTCGACTGCTGATCCTCAGCAAACAGAGACACAATCCAATGCTTGATTCTCACTCCGTCTGTCAGGAAATAGTATGTGACCAGGAAGGTCAATACAATGTCGATAACCCTTGTAAAAACCGAAACGGCCACCAGCAGAGAGCTTCGCATCATCTCCGTGGAGAATGTCGTCAGCTGCTTCCAGAGACTGTCCAGACCCTCGCTCAGGAACGGCACCGTCTTCACCCACGGCAGTGCCCTGAACGATGTCATCATCTGCGGAAGCCTGTTGATGAAGTCCTGTCCCATCGGCACGACGGTAGAGGAGGCAACGAAAAAGCCCAGCCCCATAAGCACCACGAAGCAAAGGAGGACAGCAAGAGCAGCCAGCGGTCTCGGCATTCGCTTTGACATCGTGTCGACCCGCCCCGTAAGCAGCGAATTGAATATCAGAGCAAAGAACAAAATCAGGGCGAACTGAGGCAAATAAGCAATGGACACAATGAAAAACGCAAGAAACAGCCCTATGAAAAGGGACGTATACCGACTGTTATTCATAAGCTCCTCCTTTCCTGCTTCTTTTCCAAAAAGCTAGCCGAGCATGTCA
>JAZLHS010000171.1:0-16212 GCA_045616885.1 Selenomonadaceae bacterium
AGCTACAACCCGGCTCCGGTCGAGATTCATCCCGCAGAGTAAAAGGCAGGGCGGCCGCGGTCTTTGTATTCGGCCGCCCAATAAAATATCATTGAGACTGTTGCATAACCCAAAGGCTTCCTTCCGGAAGCTGTCGCCGCCGGTGACAGGGGGAAAATCCAACAGTCTCTCTTTATGAAAGGACACAATATGCGCCCTCCTTTTCTTGGTCTGAAAGACTACGACATCAACGAATTATTCTCCGACAAGAATATCGCCACTCCCTGCTATGTCATTGACGAAGCTGCCCTGAAAGCAAACGGCGAAAAGCTGTCTGCCATCCGCAAAGCTACCGGCTGCAAAATTCTCCTTGCTCAAAAGGCATTTTCCAACTACGACCTCTACCCTGCTCTCGAGCCATATCTGGACGGCACAGAGGCCAGCGGCATCTTTGAGGCACGGCTGGGCCGTGAAGAGATGCCAAGCAAGGAAGTTCATGTCTTCTGCGGAGCCTATCGGGATAAGGACTTCCCCGAGCTGTTTGACTACGCTGACCACATCGTCTTCAATTCCATCCATCA
This sequence comes from Selenomonadaceae bacterium, assembly GCA_045616885.1. GTDB lineage: Bacteria > Bacillota > Negativicutes > Selenomonadales > Selenomonadaceae > RGIG250. The sequence goes on from JAZLHS010000171.1 coordinate 561, forward strand.
GCTGGCCAAGTTCGGCCCCGCAGCCAAAGCAGCCGGAAAGAGCATCGGCCTCCGCATCAATCCTCAGCGCTCCACTCAGGAAGGCCACGCCATCTACGACCCCTGTGCTCCCGGCAGCCGCCTCGGCACCCCTCGCAGCGCTTGGGATAAAGAAATGACGCCGGAGCTTCTCAATCTGCTGGACGGCCTCCACAGCCATACCCTCTGCCAGCAGAACTCCGATGATCTGGCCACTACCGTAGAGGCTATCGAGGAAAAATTCGGTGATATCCTTCCCCGTCTGAAATGGCTTAATCTCGGCGGCGGTCACCACATCACCCGCCCCGGCTACGACACCGACACTCTCATTAAAACCATCAACTATCTTCAGGACAAGTACGGCTTCACCGTATATCTTGAGCCGGGCGAAGCCTGCGCTATAAATGCCGGCTACCTCGTCACCGAGGTACTGGATGTCCTCACGGAAAGTGCCTTCACCAATGCAGACGAAACCGACAAGCCAATCATCCCGGCTATAGTCGACGCCAGCGCCGCCTGCCACATGCCCGATGTCATCGAGATGCCCTACCGCCCGCCTTTGATGGACGCAATCTCCCTCGAAGACGATATCGCCGAGGGCGAAACCTTCGATGGATGCGACGACCAATCTCTGGTCAACAATACTGCGCCGAACTTCCCCTATCGTCTCGGCGGCCCCACCTGCCTTTCCGGCGACTCCATCGGCGACTACGCCTTTGCCGAGCCTCTCAAAGTCGGTGACAGACTCATCTTCGGCGACATGGCCATCTACTCCACTTGCAAGAACAACACCTTCAACGGCATGCCCCTCCCGACAATATACAAGCTCGGTGAAGATGGTACCATCACGCTGCTGAAATCCTTCGGCTATTCCGACTTCAAGATCCGGCTAGGGAAATAAAATCAGTAATCTACTCCATCTTCTTCAGTAAAAAATCCCGTCTTGTTCATGCGTTCAGGTGCATAAACAAGACGGGATTTTTAATCTAAATTTATTGCTTTACTATTTCAAAATGTCGCACATCTGCCATATAGTATGTGAGAAGAGCAAATCGGCTGCAAGCGACGGAGCGCGGCAGTGAGGCTGATATCTGCCCTAGAAGTTATCAGCTTCGCTGCTTCACCGCCTCGGCGTGAGCGAAGAATAACTCTTCTCCCCGGTGGGTGCTGATGTAGTGGATGATATTCAGCAGCTAGGGATGCTGAGTGTCTGCAAACCTGACACAAAGGCACCCACCGGGAGTGAATGGAAAGCCAAAGCGAAAACGCCAAGTACGGTATATCTGTGTTCCTGCTGCATTGCTCGTATGTCTATGCAAAGACCTCTCATGTGCAAAACCGGGGCTCCGCAGTCCATCCCGTCAAATGGCTAATACGCTCATTTTCCGAAAACACAATAATAGATTCTCTAAAGACAGACCCGGTACTCACACTTGTGAGGACCGGGTCTGTTTGCGTTATATTCTGTTTCGGCTGGTTGTTTTTACATTCGCTATTTACTTTGCAATGTGTCTCCCCAATCTCGCCAAGCTACATATTTCACATCATCGATGGTCATAGTTATATCCCCAAGATAAAACACTGCACCGGTAGTGCCATCATTACGGGCAACAGTATACTTGCGAATATTGTTAGACAGCTTTTTCTCCGTTTCGCTGCTGCTCCTTACCTCTACAGCGAAGGAGTGCTTCCAGTCGGCGATTGTGTCAACCTCAAAGCCATTTTTATCTCTGAAATAAGTCAGGTTTGCCTGACGGCCATTGTTCAGCCGTTGCTTCAGCAATTCAGCCACGGCAAGAGTTTCTACAACTGCCCCTTTATGGTCACTGAGAAGAAGTTCCTCACGTGTATCTATGCGAATAAGATAGCACATCAAACCGGGGTCAACAAAATACAGCTTTGGGGTTTTGACCAGACTGCGGCCGAGATTGTTCGTGTCCGGAGACAGGAAGTGTATGATATATGAGGCTTCCAGTATAGAGCACCAGCTTTTGATAGTCACAGCCGAAACGCCAATGTCTCTGGAGATACTGTCATAGTTTATCATTTGGCCACTGTAAAAAGCACAGAGGCGAATAAAGCGACGAAATGCGTCTATGTTTGAAGGATTAATCTGGTCTTTTACATCAAGGTCAATGTATGTGGCTATGTAGTTTTCAAACCAGTCATCTCTAAGAAAGTTTTTTGCTTTATCATTCAGCGGCGGATAGCAACCCTGCAATGCCAAACTATATGGATCATCGCCCAGCTGATTTGCCTGTTTTAGCTCAGACAGCGAAAAAGGCAGCAATTGCAAAAGGCCAACACGACCGGCAAGACTTTCAGAGATATTTTCACGAAGGCGCAGCTGACTGGAGCCGGTCAAAATATATTTACCGGGGGTATACTCTCCATCTACAAGCAGCTTTACTGCGTCAAAAAGTTCCGGAACCTTTTGCGCCTCATCGATGATTACGCCATCCGGAAAAGCACTGAGAAAATCGCGGGGATTTGACTTTGCCAGCTCACGCATTGATTTGTCATCTAAGGAAATATATTTCTTATCAGGAAAAATGGCTTTGGCTAGAGTAGATTTACCGCTTTGGCGCGGCCCTGTGATAGCGATAACGGGAAATTGTCCTGCCAGCCTCAGCAAAGTTTCTCTAGCAGTTCGTTCTATCATAGCGATATCCCTCCTTCAACTTTAGTATTTTCCAAAGTTTATCATTAGGAAATTCCAAAGTCAAGACATGGGAAATTCCAAAGTTTAATGTTAGTAAAATCCAAAGTCTGTATAATTCATGCCGGTCTCACTGCTCTGTCAGCCACAGTTTTTCTGCGATTATTCTCTTATTACTACTCTTGCTTAGCTTTGCGTTAGCATAGACATTCATAGTAAAACCTCCGTGCATCATCACAAATTTGTCTTTCACTCTACTTCCCAATTCCAAATATAGGTGGTATACCTTCCTCCGCCGATTTTGACAATCACATTGCTTTTAACCAAATCATTCAGTGCACGTTGTACTGTCATCTGACTGATATCCGGGCATCTTTCCATGATTTCTTTTTTTGTTATTTTCCCGGTATTGTTTCTGATTATCTCTCTGACTCTGTCTGCCTTAGAAAAGCCGCGTGTTGTCAGGTATTCTATGCGCGACGAAAAATCACGATATGCAGCTATGATTACACCAAGCATGTAACGCACAAACGGAGCGTAATCATTTTCTTCTTCATGCCAATTTGTCGACGATTCCTGCAGTACCTCATAATAGGTCTCTTTACTGTCTGCAATCAATTTCTCAACACTGATGTATTTACCAACAATATAGCCTGAACGATAGAGCAGCAATAATGTGAGCAATCGGCTCATTCTACCATTACCATCGTTAAAGGGATGTACACAGAGGAAATCCAATATAAATACCGGGATTAAGAGAAGAGGATCTATATCCTTATCCTTTAATGCTTCAACCAATGCATCGCAAAGGTTAGTCATTGTCTCCGCTGTTTCCCACGCCGAAACAGGTTGAAATCTCACTTGTCTTGTTCCGTCTGGAAGCTCCTCTGCAATCACATTATCGCTATTCTTGTAATTACCGCCGATAGAACTACCACTATACTTGTATAAATCTCTATGCAGTTGGAGAATCATTCCCGTTCTAACCGGAATATAGTCATAATTCTCATGAATCGTCGCAAGTACATCACGATAGCCTGCAATTTCCCGTTCACTGCGATTCTTAGGTGTAGTCTTATCACAGACGATTTTCCTCAATCGCTCTTCTGTAGTGATAATACCCTCAATACGGTTGGATGCTTCGGTACTCTGAATCTTTGCAATCTCCAACAATTCAGACAGTACATCCTTCTGTGCCTCTATAAATAAGTTCTGTTGTCCCTTTTGCTCGTGGAGCCGTGTTAGCAGTGCAACAATATCAGGGGTAAGCAGTCTGTTATATTCTTTCCTATAGTCAAAGTGTCTCATTTATATTCCTCATTTTGATTTCAATTTACCCATTTATTGATGTCTTGATGTAATTGCATAATAGCATCAACTACATCAAAAATCAATTCAATTTAGTCATTGTCACAGAAAATGACTAAATTGAATTGACCATGATTAAATTAAAAGGACATAACGGCAATCAGTTTACCCTATTATGCAATATCGTTACCTCTAAAGTCAGACCCGAGTCTCACGCTAAGTGAGTCTCGGGTCTGTTTGCGTTATATTCATTTCTGCGAAAACAACACCACCTTAAATAGCCCTCAAAATAAGGGAAAGCGCAATGTGATATGGGAACATCTCTTTTAGCTGGCGCAGGTCAACCAATCCAGTAAATTAACCACCTTAATTCCTTCATAATCGCCAACCGTCAGCCTATCCAGTGTGAGGATAATCTTCTCGTAATTATCATTGATAGATTTCAATGGTCTTATCTCTCGATTAAAGGTATCCTCATTTGTCATGTCTGCGGTTACCTGATAATACTTCAGCACGCCCTGCTTTCGCGCCACAAAATCCACTTCTGTACTACCATTTTTCCCGACATTAACTTTATAACCTCTTCTAAGAAGTTCAAAGTAAACGATATTCTCCAAAGAGAAGTCCAAATCATATTGCTTCTTCGGCAGGATATGATTGCGAAGGCCAAGGTCGACTATATACCATTTACGATTAACTTTAAGAAGTTGCTTTCCATTTATATCGAACCGCTCAACCGGATAAAATATAAATGCCTCACGCAGGGCTTCCATATAATTATCTACGGTGTTTGGTGATATCTTGCGTCCCGAAGAAACCAGATAATCTGACACACTTTTTACCGAAACCGGACTTCCAATCACACTTGCAAGAAATTTAGCTATGGTTTTCAGCAGGGTAATATCTGTAATCTTTCTTTTATCCCGGTTACTCTGTTGTCTGGTCTGCCTATCCTCAATATCTTTGACCACAACTGTATTGTAGATTCCTTCAAGGTAAGTATCTACCTTTTCCTGATTCTTTTCCATTTGTGAAAGGTATGGAAAACCACCGAACTTCATATAATCCGACAGAGCCTTTTCCCCCGACTCCCCGGAGTATTCCTGATATTCTGCAAATGACAACGGATGCATTGATAATTCTACGTATCTGCCAGTAAGCAGGGTTGCCAGATCTCCTGAGAGAAGATAGGCATTAGAACCGGTTATATAGATGTCTGTATTTTCCTTTATAAAAAGGCTGTCCACTGCTTTCGGAAATGAGTCAACCTTCTGGATTTCGTCCAAAAAAATGTATGTCATCTTATCCGGGCAAAGTCGTTCCTTTATATATGAATACAACGCTTTATAATCCAGAAGCTCCTCAAAATCCAAATCCTCAAAGTTTATGCTGATAATCTGCTCCCTAGTAACGCCATCTCGCAGCAGTTTGTCTTGAAACTGTCTCAGCAAGGTTGATTTACCGCAGCGCCGAATACCTGTAACAACTTTTATAACCTGCTCATCTTTCCATGCTTGCAGCTGGTTCATATACTCGTTTCGAATAATCATATTGCGCCTCCATTTTCTGTTTCTCATTATAGAATATTCCCGCTAAATCTTCAAGAAAATTCCCATTTGGGAATTTATTTTAAGGTTATGAAAATTCAAAGTTATTCATGACGGCCTTTCTGCTCTGTCGGCCACGTTTTTGCTTCGATTATCCTCTTGTCATGTGCGAAACTGTCGCCTAATATATTACATCAACCGCATATTTTAGCAATTAAATCGTCATTTTACTTTTATTACAAACGGTGGTATGCTTTAGTCATGACATATACGGAGGCTGCTCAGCGTAAAGGAGATAATTAAAAATGGCATTGTTCTCTTTAGGATTATTATTTCTAGCAGTTGTCTTAGGTTTTTTGCGGAAGATGAATGCAGGTCTCATCTGCATAGCGTTTTCTCTGATATTAGGCAGGGTCGCCGGAATTCCGGACAAGGATATTATTGCCGGATTTAATTACAGTCTGTTCCTCACTCTTTTGGGCGTTACCTACCTTTTCAGTCTGGCGCAAAACAACGGGTGCCTGCGTCTGATTGCTCTTAAGGTCGTGGCTATGGCCGGAAAACGAACTTATCTTGTTCCTATTTATGTCTTTGTATTCTCTACTGTCCTGTCGGCCATCGGCCCGGGCTGTATTCCCACTATGGCCATCATGATGGTTTTCGCCATGAGTCTTGCCGCCGAGCTCCACATACACCCGGCCATGCTCAGTGCTCTTGTAGTCCTCAGTGCCTCCGGGGGCGGTGTCTCGCCTATCGCTCCCACCGGTATCATCGGCATCAACCTGTGTGCTGAGGCAGGTATTACTCAGGAGGTCGGCATTCCCTTTCTGATTAACGGCGTTGTTTCGACCTCACTTTATGGTCTTGTTCTCTACTTTTTCTTCGGCGGTCATAAGATTGCTTCAGTAGACAGTGAAACCCTGAAGAATACGGAAGAATTTAACAAAAAGCAGATTATCACTCTTGCGGGCATTGCCGTAATGGTCATCATGGTAATGTTGCTGCACATAAATGTAGGATTGGCCAGCTTCCTTGTGGCAGCCGTGCTTTCCGCACTGAATGTTGCCGATGAAGCCTCTGCCCTCCGCAGTGTCCCCTGGGGTACGCTGGTTCTGGTCGGCGGCGTAAGCGTACTCATCAAGCAGGTTGTTTATCTCGGCGGCATCAAAATGCTGTCTGAGGCCATGGCCGCCGTAATGACCCCGGCAACCGCTCCTTCCATCATCGGTCTGAGTGCAGGTATGCTCTCATGGGTCAGCTCGACCTCCGGTGTTGTTATGCCCACATTTATTCCTACCATTCCCGGTCTGCTTCAGGAGCTGCAGGGACAGGGCAATCCCGTGGAGCTGGCAACCGGACTCTCCATGATTGCCCACACTGCCGGTATCAGTCCCATGTCCACCGGCGGCGGCTTGGCACTGGCCGCATATACGGCTGTAGCCAAATCATCTCCGGAGGAACAGCAGAAGCTCTTCCTTGCCATGTTCGGCGTATCTGCCTGTGGCTTGCTGTTCCTTAGCGCCATGGCTTATTTCGGGCTGTTCCGTTGGTTTATTTAAGCAGCCGGAGGAGCTTAATCGATGACAGATGCAGAGATAAAAGCGTTTTTAACTGTTGTTAATTCCGGCAATGTCACGTCCGCAGCCAAAGAGCTGTATCTCACTCAGCCTGCTCTGAGCCGTCGGCTTCACGCTCTGGAGCAGTCCCTCGGCTACAGTCTGCTGACCAGAGGAAAAGGTCTGCGAAATGTGGAGCTGACTCCTGAGGGCAAGGCTTTTATCCCGCTTGCCGAAAAGTGGCTGCGGCTTTTTGCTGAGAGCAAAGAGCTTCCCGACACAATGGATCAGGTTCACAATTTTAATCTCGGTGTGACGGAAAGTATCTGTATCAGTCTGCTGCCGGATATCTTAAAGCAGTTTATAAGGGAAAATCCTCTTTGCCATCTGAACATTCATCAATACCATTCGGAAGAATGTTACCGTCAAATGGAAGCCGGTGCCCTAGATTTTGCTTTTGTCGGCAAGGAAATGTTCTCCCGCATGATAAAGGCCGAGCCGGTCTATCGCTCTCCCTTCAGGCTGGTATCCTGCGTCCCGCTGCCGGATGAGCTTCGTCATCCTTCCCGCCTTCCGTGTGACAAAGAGCTTTTCGTCCCTTGGAACACGGAGTTTCAGATATGGCATGACTATTGGTTTGGCACAGCAGTGCGTCCACGGATGTGGCTGAACATCATTCCGCCCATGTCCGACCTTCTGGCCGAAGAAGAAACCTGGTCTATCGTACCGGCTTATATTGCTCAATACCTGAGCCAAAGTCATGACTTCTATATTTATGACCTGCAGGAAGCGCCTACTCCGATAACTCTTTTCGCCCTCCGTAATAAGGTCAAGCTGCACCACTACGGTGAGATTATCCTCAATCTGTGGAAGCAGCATACAGAAGAGCTGCAGGCTGACGAATAAAGCACAAAAGAGGCTGTGAAAATAATCTCTCATTTTCACAGCCTCTTAATTTTTACTTCTGACCGCTTTCCTCCACCGGCCAGACATCTTTGGCCAGATTAAAGACCGCCCAAGCCTTCGGCCAGCCTGCATAAAAAGCGACATGCGTTATAATCGCCGAGATCTCCTTCTGACTTACTCCATGATTCTTCGCGTTCGTCAAATGATATTTAAGCGATGAATCAGTAATTCCCATAGACATAAGAGAAACAACGGTTATAATACTGCGGGTCTTTAGGTCAATATCCTGATTATTCCAGTTCTCACCGAAAAGGACATCATCATTGTAATGAGCGAATTCCGGGGCAAATGTTCCAAGCGCATTCCTCCCCGCAGTCTGTACCACTTTTTCTGTCTTTTCCACTGCCGCTGCCTCCACTGTCATTGATAAAGAAGTGAACAACATACCTGCAGTCAGTCCTGCTGCCAATAGTTTTTTCCACATAGAAGTTTCCTCCTTACTTCAAAGCCTGAAACACTTTCTCATCCACCGGCTCCAGCCATTCAGTAGAAACACCTTCATGATGCTGCATGATAGACAAGTGCTGCATATAGGCACCGGGAGCCGCACCATGCCAATGCTTAACATGTTCAGGAATCGTTACTACTATGCCCGGCTCCAGCTTCTGCGGTTCTTCACCCCATATCTGATAGTAGCCGCGGCCGCACTCCGTTACTAGAATCTGGCAGGTACCATGATGCTTGTGCCAAAAGGTATGAGCCCCATTTACGAAGGTAACATTTGATACGCCTACTGTGCCAGATGCAAGCCCGGAAAGGAAGGTGCGGCCGGTAAAATACTTTTCGTAATTAACATTTGGCGCACCGATTGGGAAAACTGTTCCCGACTCCTTCTCCAAGGCAGCCTGTACCTCCGCCACAGCTGGATAACCATCCGTGGCAGGAGCAGCACCGGCGGCACCAGCAATTCCCATAGTTGCCAGCATTGACCCTACCATTAGCATCCGTTTCATTCGATTTGTGATATTCCTGTTTTCAGACATTATGTAGCCTCCCATCATCAAAATAAAACACATTCTTTCATATTAATTTCTCTTTTTCTCTATATTATAAGCACTGTAATCCAATATAGCTAATACCTATTTCAGATAACAAACAATGCCTGCGAGGCATTTCTGTACTTCGCCGAAGGAGCATCCCTATGGATATTCGCTTGCTAAAATACTTTGTCACATTCGCCCAAACCGGCAATATAACCAAAGCCGCTGAACAGCTCCACATAACCCAGCCTACCCTCAGCCGTCAGCTAAAAGAACTGGAAACCAATCTGCAGCTCAGCCTGCTGCACCGTGACCATAAGCAGATTACTCTGACAGAAGCCGGCATACTATTCATGCAGCGGGCAAAGGAAATAATCGCTCTGGAAGAAAGAACTCTGCGGGAGCTGAAGGAGCAAAAAGGACAGCTTGCCGGTACAATCGGCATCGGCTGTGTAGAGACCTGCGCCTCGGTTTTGCTGGCAGAACTCCTGCAGGCATTCCGCAAGGAAAATCCCTCAGTCAGATTTGAAATCTACAGTGCCGACAGCAACGACATAAAGGAAAAGCTTGACCGCGGTATTCTCGACCTTGGCATACTCCTCGAGCCGGTAGAAGCGGCAAAATACGATTTCTTTCATCTGCCCTGCAGCGAGACATGGGGCATTGTTTTACCGCAGGAACACCCTCTGGCTGAAAAGAAGTTTCTGACAACAGAAGACATAAAAGGCCTGCCCCTGTCAGTCCCCCGCCGCACTATCGTTCAGGAAGAAATCGCTCATTGGCTTGGCATACCGGCAGACAGCCTAAACCTTATTGCGTCCCAAAATCTGCTGACCAACGCCCTTCTTCTGGCTAAAGCCGGTATCGCCTGTATCATCTGTGTAGAGGGAGCTTTTTCCATGCGACCCGTCGACCGGCTGGTTTTCCGACCTTTCTATCCTCTACGAAAGACCGGTCACATGATGGCTCACAGAAAGAACCATATTCTCTCCCGAACTACTATGGCTTTTCTTAATTTCGTACAGGCATATCTTACGAAGCAGAATGACATTTATTCATGATTAAATCGAACTCTTTTTGAAAAAACCCTTGCTTTTTTCAAAGACCCATGATATACTTACTTCTGTTGTCGGGATGTGGCGCAGTTTGGTAGCGCGCATCGTTCGGGACGATGAGGCCGCAGGTTCGAACCCTGTCATCCCGACCATCTTGCAAAACCACCGCTGATTTTATCAGCGGTTTTTTTGCGTCCAAAAAGCCCCCATAGCAGACACAGATGGTTACCCAATCCGTTCTGCTCTGGGGGCTTTATCTCATTTATTCCTTACCGCTTATTTTCCTACGGTTACCATGTCTCGAATAATCTCACTGAGGCTGTGTGCTCCGCACATAGTCATGGCATCTTCCAGCTCACCGGCCAGCTTGTCGGTGTACGCCGCGACGCCCTCGGCTCCCCCGCCCTATACGCTGACGACATAGGGACGGGCGATAATGACCGCATCTGCACCTAAAGCAAGAGCCTTAAATACATCAGTACCGGTGCGAATACCGCCATCGACGAAAATCTTCAGCCGACCGGCAACGGCCTCAGCAATTTGCGGCAGGACATCAGCGGTAGCCACGCAATCGTTCAGCACGCGACCGCCGTGATTGGAAACAACAATACCGGCGGCACCGGCTTCCAATGCCTTCAAGGCACCTTTGACAGTCATGATGCCTTTAATAATAAAGGGCGCGCCGGCTGCGGCTACTATCTCCTTCATCTCTGACACAGACTTAGGCCCGGCAGGAGGATTCATATTCTTCAGAAAGGGGAGACCAGCTCCATCGATATCCATCGCCATTGCAAAGGGCTTGGCATCTTTTGCCAGCTCCATTTTGGCCTTGATAGTGTCAACATTCCAAGGCTTAATAGTAGGCACACCCATACCGTCGTTTGCCTTTATGGCTCCGGTAGCTGCTTCCATAACAGCTGCATTCAGGCCGTCACCGGTGAATGCCGCAATACCGGCATCTGCGCAGGCCGGTACGAGAATATTATTGTACTCTACGTCGTTGTACTTGTCTCCGTAGTGCATATTCATCGCACCTACCGGACCGGCAAAAACCGGCAGCCGGAACTTTTTACCGAAAATTTCTAGGGACATATCTCTGTCCCCGCCCTCAACAAGAGTATCCATGTTCAGATATACTCTCTGCCAAGCTTCATAGTTGCGAATCGCTATGTCGCCGCGAGAGCCGGGACCGGGAATAGTAGTGCCGCAGCCCTTACCATTGCAGACCGGACACGCCTTACATACCGGCCCTACATTGCCGCGAGCTAGTTGCAGTACTTCATTAAATTGCATTCTAACCATCCTCCTTGATAATAATCCCCAAAAATTTCCGCTAAATATAAAGTATAGTTTTGGCCTGCTGCTTATCCTTTTCCAGCTGTTCTTTCAGCTCAGCAAAGGAAGAAAATTTCTTTTCCTCTCGCAGCTGCTCTATAAAACTCACCTTCAGGTTCTTCCCGTACAGGTCATCACTAAAGTCCAGCAGATGAACCTCCAGCCGTCTCTCCCGACCGCCGGCCGTCGGCTTATTGGTTATCGCCGCGATACCGGCTAGCGTCCTGCTGTTACCTTCAATGCTTGCATACACGGCATAGGCTCCGTTAGCCGGGACAGCCTTCCTGTCATTCAGCATGATATTGGCAGTAGGAAAGCCGATAGTCCGCCCCTGCTCATCGCCATGAAGGACACATCCTTCCATCGTGAAAGGTCGTCCGAGAAGCTGTGCCGCTTCGGCTACCGCTCCGGTCTGTATCACTTCGCGGATTCTCGTGCTGCTGACAGTCCGTCCGTCATCGGTCTTCGTCAGAGGGAATGAGGTCACCTGACAGGAACTTCCCATCAGCTTTTCAGACAGCTCTCCCGCTATGCGGCAAAGCGATTTCGCATTGCCTGCTCCCCGGGCGCCGAAGGAATAGTTCTCTCCTACCATTATCGCCGAAGGACGAATTGACAAGACCAGCTTTTCCACGAAGGCTTCCGGCGACATATCTGCCAGCTCCTTCGTGAATTCCAGCTCTACCAGAAAATCTATTCCCAGAGCTGTCAGCTGTTCCCGTCGCTCTCTGCTGCTGATAATGCAGGGTGGCTCTTTCTCCGGAGCAATCACCGACAGCGGATGATTGGCAAAGGTAATGACCCCCGCACATCCCTTCCCGGCTGACAAGGCTCCGTCAATTATCGTTCTGTGTCCAATGTGGAGACCGTCAAAGGTTCCTAGAGCGACAGCCCCACCAGAAAAACACGCATCGATATTTTCAAAGGAATTGTATATTCTCATAGTCACTAAATGTATAGCTTCTCCGGATGAACGGATTCCGTCTTCCAATTGAAGCGGCCGATTCCGCAGAACTTACCTTCACACCAGACTGCGAGAAGGAGCGGCATCCCCGCATCGTTTTCGTGTCCGGCTGCTCTGAGGGTCTCAGCATACTTCACATCATGAGTCGGCAGGCCGTTGGTAAATGCCTTCAGCCGCCCACCGGGCAAATCATAGCGAGGAAAATGACCGAGATAATTCTCCGGTGGAAGAACCGGCAGAGCCGAAAAATCTTCCTGCGCAATTCGCGCCAACTCTTCGAGAGAGACTGCTTCCTTCAGCGGAAACTCTCCTACTCTGGTACGCACGAGGAAAGACATGGTTGCCGGTATACCGACAGCTCTCCCCAAATCGGTACAGAGACTGCGGATATATGTACCCTTGGAGCAATCCACATCCAGCAGCAAAGTTTTCCGCGCCTTGTCCTCGGCCAGTAGCTCAAAGCGGTATATCGTTACCTGTCGTGGCGGAATCGTTACTTCCTTGTTGCTGCGCGCAAGATCGGCAGCGCGCTTGCCGTCTATCTTCACAGCGGAGTAGACCGGCGGCACCTGTGTAATATCTCCCGTAAGAGTCTTCATACCGGCCAAAATCTTCTCTGTCTCCGGGAACTCCCAGCCTTCAGGAGCTCTCGCCACTGCGCTTCCTGTATCGTCGCCGCTGTCGGTCTCGACGCCAAACAGCAGCTCCGCCCGGTACGACTTCCCCACCGCAGCCAAGTATTCGATAAATCGGGTGGCTCGACCTACGGCTATTGGCAAAACGCCGGCTGCTCCCGGGTCGAGAGTGCCGGCGTGGCCAATCTTTTTCGTTTTGAGAATTCTCCGCAGGCTGCCGATAACATCATGTGACGTCAATCCCGGCGGCTTCAGTACATTGAGGAAACCGTCGAGAGCAAATTCTGCGGTATTACTCATGGGCCTTGCCCTCCACCAGTGCCTCAACAGCACTGATTATCTGAGCTTTGGCTGTGGCCAGTGGTTCTTTCACGGTACAGCCGGCTGCCCGATAATGGCCGCCGCCGCCGAACTGCATGGCTACCGAGCCGACATCCATTCCCTTGGAGCGGAGGCTGACCTTGCACTTATTTGGCTCAGATTCCTTTATCATCACGGCCACCTCGACGGTGTCAATGACGCGCACGAAATCAATGAAGCCTTCGGTGCTTTCGATATCCTTCACCAGCTCATAGGGCAGGAACAATCCGCCGATTTTTCCGTCAGCAAACAGCTCCATAGACTGCACTGCCGCTGCCAAAGCCCTCTGCCGGTCAGCTGGACGAGCTTCCAGCGTTTCGGAGATGATACTGGGCTCAGCCCCAGCCTCTACCAGCGCCGCTGCTGCTCTATGGGTAGCAGGACGTGTATTGGAATAGCGGAAAAATCCGGTATCGGTGCAAATGCCGGTATAAAGGCAATCGGCAATTTCTTTCGTAAGTCCTTCCTGTCCGGAAATGCCCACGATGAGCTCATATATCAGCTCTGCTACTGCCGATACCCGATAGTCGCAGAAAAGATAGTCTGCCTGCTCATCGTTAGTACGATGATGGTCAATGTTTACCGTAGGAACATCAGTGCCCACATATTCGTGAACTCTGCCCACACGCCCAAGGTCGGTATCCAGCACCACCAGAAGATCGGCCGCCATTTCCCCCGGCTGTAGTTCTGCCCGATCGGAAATATCCACTATCTCCTCATAGCCGTTCAGGAAACGGAAGGCTATCGGCAGACGATCATCAAAGACCACCGTCGCCGCCTTGCCCCGATTTCTCAGATAGTGGCAGAGACCGAGAGCGGAGCCGATGCCATCACCATCAGGGCTCACATGAGCGGTGATGGCGATATTTTCGGCTTCCAGAATTCGTTGACCTGCTTCAATCAGCGTCAGTTTTTTCATTTTCGCCCTCCTGAGAGGTCGCTTCCCCGTTGCTGCCATGAGCGGCATCTTCTTCGTGAATACGATTGATGAGGCTCTGAATATGGCCGCTGTATTCCAGGGATTTATCAAGCTCGAAGGAAATCTCCGGAGTGAAGTGGAGCCGGACTCGCTGGCCCAGCTCACGACGCATAAATCCAACGGCACTCTGCAGGCCGTCCCAGGTGTTCTTCATCTGGTCGTCACTGCCCATGAGGCTCACATAGATTTTTGCGCTTCTCAGGTCTCCGGTCATTTCCACTGAGGTTACGGTGACGAAGCCGATGCGAGGATCCTTCAGATCATAGAGGATAATCTTTCCGGCTTCCTGCTTCATCAGCTCCTGCACCTTTTCCACGCGGAGTTGTGACATATTATTTCTCCATTATTATCTGTCGCTGGCCTGATTCAAATCATTGATATCGGTAGCGATTTCTTCCATAGTGTAGACTTCCAGTACATCGCCTTCGCGATAGTCGCGGAAATCCTTTACGGTAAGGCCGCACTCATAGCCGGTGGCAACTTCCTTCACATCATCCTTGAAGCGGCGGAGAGTATCGACCTCTCCATCGTAGATGACGATGTTGTCGCGGAGCATGCGAACCTTGGAATTGTTGGTAATCTTGCCTTCCAGTACATAGCTGCCGGCGATGATAAGCTTGGCAAACTTCATGACCTGACGAATTTCGACGCGGCCCTGAATTACTTCCTTGTACTTCGGTGCCAGCATACCGGACATAGCGGCCTTGACATCGTTGATTGCATCGTAGATTACCTGATAGGTGCGAATGTCAATCTTCTCGGAGTCAGCTACCTTACGGGCATTTGCATCCGGGCGGACATTGAAGGCGATGATGAGGGCGTTGGAGGCAGCTGCCAGCATAACATCGGACTCATTGACGGCACCGACACCGGAATGAATGATGTTGACGCGAACTTCATCGTTCTTATTGAGGCCAAGGAGAGAGCTGTTGATTGCTTCAACTGAGCCCTGACCGTCGGCCTTGATGAGGATATTGAGATCCTTGATGCTGCCTTCCTGAATCTGCTGGAAAAGGTCGTCAAGGGATACTTTCTTCTTGTTGATGAGCTGGTTGCGCTGATGCTCAATACGCTTCTCGGCGATGGAGCGAGCCAGCTTCTCTTCGAGAGCAGCCAGGTCGTCACCGGCAGCCGGAACGGCATTGAGACCGAGAACCTCGACCGGAGTAGAGGGACCGGCCTTCTTTACGCTGTCACCGCGGTCGTTAATCATGGCGCGAACCTTACCGTAGGTGGTACCGGCGATGATGGAATCACCGATGCGGAGAGTACCGCTCTGGACGAGGACGG
>JAZLHS010000172.1:0-4944 GCA_045616885.1 Selenomonadaceae bacterium
AGACGGGGAAACCGCGCCGGTGAAGGAGCCTGCTGCGACTGAAACGGTACCGGCTGACCCGGTGGAAATCAAACCGGCCGAGCCGGAGAAACAGCCGGAAATAGTGATTGAGGAGCCGGAAAAAACGAAGAAGACGAAAAAGAGTAAACCCAAAAAGGAAAAGGTAAAAGCGAAGTCCACGGAAAATGCCGAGGCAGCGGAGCTGCCGAAACCTGAGATGTCTCCGATACCGCCTCTGCCGCCGGCTGTCCCGGAAACGCCGCAGAAGGTATCCGCGGTAGCAAAGCCGGTAGAGATGAAGCCGTGGCGAATGAGGACACAGGATATCGGCGGTACGCTGCTCC
Organism: Selenomonadaceae bacterium; assembly: GCA_045616885.1. Lineage (GTDB taxonomy): Bacteria > Bacillota > Negativicutes > Selenomonadales > Selenomonadaceae > RGIG250. The sequence goes on from JAZLHS010000172.1 coordinate 345, forward strand.
TGTCGGACAATCCGGAGTGTATAAAGAAGACCGGTATATACTACAACGACCAGCTGAAGGGAGATGCCAGAGTTCTCTACTACCATGTGAATGAAACGAAGAAAGCGTTGAAAACGCTCGTCATTCTGGAGAACAAAGGCGAGGCTCATACCATTGTCCATGTGACAAGAGTGGGAACATCAAAGCCGTCGCCCGACTATCTGTTAGTGGGGAAGGAGACTCAGCTTGCCTACTTCGGAAAGCAGACGGCCAATACCTTTATCCTCGCTCCGGGGGAGCGGAAGGTGCTCCTTCGTGAGATGGAGCGTCAGATAGTGAAGCCCCAAGATTTGGTCTACGGCTGCGTAGACTTCACCGTGACCAATCCGGTCATTGCTACGGTACTGGTCTGCGAGGCTGGAGACAATCCTTTTACATATATGGATAAGGCGCAGATAGTGAAGGCCGATGAGCCGAACCTGCGAGGCAGCTACACCGGGATGAACCGACTCATGACGGGCGTAGATGAGTATCGCCCCAGCCATGACGGAGTGGTGTATTTCTATATAGGGGAAAACGAAAACGATAAATTCCGCAGCGGTATTGATGCCACCGATGGGAAAATCATGACCAACAGCGGCAACTACGGCATTGTCTATAACATTACCATTCCTTGCCGTCGGGGTGGCTTCCGAGCCTATATAGCTCCCCGCGGTGGTGTCTACGCGGGCGCTGTGCATGCGGAGGTGGATGACAGCTATGGAAATCCGATGATGGTGGAGACACCGACATATTCCGGCTGGGATTTCGGTGTGGCCGGCTTGCCGGACACTTCGTTCACAGATAAGAAAGGCGTATGCTTGCTGACGCCTGAGGATGAAGTAGCCCCCATCGGCTTCTTTGAACCAAAGAAGGAATTGAGACTGGAGCTGACTCCGCCGGGAGCCTCCAATCTTCCCATCAGGATAATTTTAGTCCCTGATGGACTGGAACCCCTTGCATCAGCGGCAAAAAGAGGGTAAAATATAGTGAGCTCTTTATGACTCAAAATTGAGAGTAAGAAGGAGGATATGTCCATGAAACACGTTAAGACGGTCAACAAGCCGACCCTTCAGAAGACCCTGAAGACTGGCGGCTGCGGCGAGTGCCAGGCCTCCTGCCAGTCGGCCTGCAAGACCTCCTGCACGGTTGGCAACCAGGTTTGCGAGAAGTAACCAGGAAAGTGCTGCTGCCCGCGGGCGGCAGCATTTTTTTGGAATTTTTGGGAGAGAATTTTTAATGACAGACAAGATAGAAAAAATTCATAAGTTCCGCCAGGGTGACGACTATGTGCTGGTCGATGTGAACAGCGGTGCCGTTCATCTGGTAGACGAAATGATTTACGATATTATGGACACCTTCGACGGCACCAATGACGATGCGGTTATTGATAGCCTGTCGGGTAAATATGACAAGGATGAGCTGGCTGAATGTATCGGTGAGCTCCACCAGCTCATTGAGGAGCAGATGCTCTTCGCCCCGGATATCAATGTTCCCCCGGTCTTCGCTCAGCATGGTCTGGTGAAGTCCCTCTGCCTGATGGTAGCGCATGACTGCAACCTCCGCTGCAAGTATTGCTTTGGCGGTACCGGTGAGTATTCCGGCGTCCGTCAGCTCATGAGCGCAGAGACCGGCAAGGCCGCAGTAGACTACATCATCAATCACTGCGGTGCCCGCAAGCACTGTGAGATTGATTTCTTCGGCGGCGAGCCTCTGATGAATATGTCCATGGTCAAGGAAGTCACCGAGTATGTCCGTCAGCGGGAGAAGGAGACAGGCAAGCAGTTCAAGCTGACTCTCACTACCAACGGCCTCCTGCTGAACGAAGAAAACCGCAAGTGGCTTAACGATAATAATATCAGCCTGGTACTCAGTCTGGACGGCCGCAAGGAAGTCCACGACAATATGCGTCCGGATGCCGGCGGCAACGGTACCTACGACCGCTGCATTGCCAACTTCAAGAAGATGGTTGATTCCCGTGACGGCAAGGACTACTTCCTACGCGGCACCTACACGGCTGAAAATCTTGATTTCACCAAGGATGTCATGTCCATGGCAGATGAGGGCTTCGATGTTCTCAGCGTAGAGCCGGTAGTGCTGAAGGATTCTCCCTTCGCTATTACCGAGGAGCATCTGCCGCAGATTTTTGCCGAGTATGACAAGCTTACTGCGGAGTATTTGAAGCGGCGGGATGAAGGAAAGGGCTTCTTCTTCTTCCACTTCAATATGGATTTGTCCAACGGCCCATGCGTGGCCAAGCGCCTCGCCGGCTGCGGGGCCGGTCACGAGTACTTTGCGGTAGCGGCCAACGGCGATCTCTATCCCTGCCATCAGTTTGTCGGTCGTGACGGCTACAAGCTGGGTACGGTCTGGACTGATGTGGAGAACAAGGAGCTGCCCAAACAGTTCCGCAATGCCCATGTCCTCAATAAGGAAAAATGCTCCGGCTGCTGGGCACGGTTCTACTGCTCCGGCGGCTGCCATGCCAATGCAGACCTGTTCCACGGCGATATTTATCAGCCCTACGAAGTAGGCTGTGAGCTTCAGAAGAAACGTCTGGAGTGCGCTATCTATGTTCAGGCTGTGATGGCTCGGGAAAAGGAAGAAGCATAATTTTCAGGGAGACTCTGTTGAAGCAGATATGATATTGTGAAAGGAAGGATTAGCGTGAGCGATTTTTTCAACGAATTTAAGAAATTTGCCCTTAGAGGCAATGTTTTTGATCTGGCTGTCGGCGTTGTTATCGGTGCTGCTTTCAGTAAGATTGTAACCTGCGTTGTTACCAACATACTTACTCCGGTTATAGGCTGCCTTGTCGGCGGAACAGATTTCTCAAACCTGTTCATCAATTTGGGCAATAAGCCGGTAACTACCTTAGCCGAGGCTCAGGCCAGCAATGTTCCGGTCATTGCCTACGGTCTTCTGATTAATACCATCATCGAGTTCATAATCATTGCACTGGCTGTATTTGTCGTCATGAGACAAATCAATCGCATGATGCCGCCGCCCAAGCCGCCTGTTGAGGCTCGTCGCTGCCCCTACTGCCATGAGATTATCGCAGATGAGGCTACCCGCTGCCCGCATTGCACCTCTGAGTTAGAAGTAGAAGAGAAGGAATAATTGATGTCTAAAGCAAGAGAAACAAAGACCGAGGAGCAGAAGGTATCCCGCACCGTGGAAGAAATCGTTGCGGAGACCAATATTGCCGATGTTTATCGCGCCAGCAAGCAGCTGGACGGCGTGGCTCGGAAGACAAGCCTTATCGAGAGCGAGTATTTCTCCGAGCTGTCGGCGAATACCGTCCTTATTAAGCCGGAAAACCTTCAGAAGACCGGCTCATTCAAGCTCCGCGGTGCGTACAACTGCATCAGCCAGCTCAGCGAGGAGCAGAAAAAGAAGGGTATCATCACTGCCAGCGCCGGAAACCATGCCCAGGGTGTAGCTTACGCTGCCCGTGAGCTGGGAGTCCATGCAGTCATCTGTATGCCGGCCACCACACCTATCTTGAAGGTAGAGGCTACCCGCTCCTACGGCGTAGAGGTCGTCCTCCACGGAGACACCTTCGACGATGCGGCTGCCAAGGCGCAGGAGCTGCAGGATGAGCATGGCTATGTATATATCCATCCCTTCAATGATTTGGAGGTGCTGCTGGGTCAGGGCACTACCGCTATGGAAATTATTGATGACTGCAAGGATGTGGACTGCATTCTCGTGCCTATCGGCGGTGGCGGATTTGCTTCCGGTGTTGCTCTTGCGGCGAAGTCACTGAACCCGAATATTCTTGTATTCGGCGTAGAGCCGGAAGGCGCTCCCTGTATGAATGAGTCCTTCAAGGCAAACGGCGTAATAAGCCTTGATGCTGTTGATACTGTAGCAGACGGCTGCGCCGTAAAGACCCCCGGCAACCTCACTTACGCTTTCTGCAAAAAGTATCTTGACGGCATTATCACCGTTTCCGAGATGGAGATTATGTCCGCCCTCCTGTCCCTTATCGAGAAGCACAAGCTCATCGCTGAAGGTGCCGGCGTGCTCAGTCTGGCAGCTCTCACGAAGCTCCCCTTCAAGGGCAAGAAGGTAGCGGCCATCGTTTCCGGCGGCAACATCGACATCTCTACTATTGCCGCTCTCATCGACAAGGCGCTCATTGCCCGCGGTCGTGAGTTCTGCTTCAGCGTTCCGTTGCCGGACAAGCCCGGTCAGCTGCTGGCTGTCGCCAATATTCTGGCTAAGCTCAATGCCAATGTTATCCATCTGGAGCACAATCAGGCAATGGTCACCGACAGCTTCAAGAAGGTAATGCTGGAAGTCACCGTAGAGACAAACGGTCCCATGCATATCAACAGAATCGTTGATGCCCTGAAAGCCGAAGGCTACGATGTAACGAAGGTATACTAAATTCTGCATATAAAAATAACAGGACAGTCACATTGAACAGCTCCCTGTCAAGTAGACCACTGAAATAACTAAAAACATTCTAGGGTGTCTCCCAAAAGGAGACGCCCTTTTCTATGCAACAAACTTAGCTTTGAATTTTGCAATTCTAGGATTGAAAGGAATAGGGTATTGTTTCGGATTATCTGTG
>JAZLHS010000173.1:0-46903 GCA_045616885.1 Selenomonadaceae bacterium
ATCCATCCAATCCAAGTAAACCTTCATTTGCTCCTCCTGCTCCACAATTATTGGAGTTCAAAAACATCATTGGGCGATGCCTTCATGAAATCACATGCCTTCATAAAAACCTCGGCGCTCAGCCGGACATGTCCTTTCAGCACTGCGTTGAAAGCCTGCATCTTCATTCCTACTGCTTCGGCAACTGCCGCCTGCTTAAAGCCGCGCTTCTTGATGTAAATGCGCAAAGCCTCGTTAATACTCACTTTATCCCCCCTAAGTCCACAGGCTGTGGAATATATTTTTCTATATAATAATACACAAGCTGTGGAATGTCAAGGCATTATTCAATATCTTGTATATCATATTCCATATTTTGCTTAGTGATGTTATCCTTATGTTAGATTATTAAGGAGGGATACCATGATACGCCAAACACCTGAGCCTATGGGCGAGCGCTTTCGCGCGGCACGAATAAACGCAAGATTTACGCAGAAACAAGTAGAAGCAGCCACGGGAATAAATTCTAAGGCATTAAGTAATTGGGAAAACAATCTTTCTTATCCAAATCTTAACGATACGCGAATACTTGCAGACTTTTACGGAATATCAGCTGATTTTCTATTAGGAGTAAAAGTAACCGAGTCACAGAAATCTCCAACAGGCAAGCTGGACCTCATCGACATGCTTTATCCGCACGACCCGATGAAGCGCCACCAGCTGCGCTCAATAACCCTTGACGGCGCGATACCTAACCAGGATGCGCTCTATCGCATGGACCCGGCTCAGATTGCCGCCATTCGGCAATTTGTCGATTTGGCTTTGGAGGCAGCCTTTCGGCATGGCGAGTCCGTGGTAGAAATACATAACGAGGGTGGTACAAATGAAAATCATCAAAGTACCGTTCCCAACGGAAATCAAGGACCTGCTGGTAATCAAGGTTGAGATTGATGTTGAGGCGGTAAAGGCTGCGGCTACGGCTCAGCCTGCTAAAGACACTCCCACGAAGTAAGTAAAGAGAGGTTTTTATGCAAAAGAAAAAAGCCCTTCAGGGCTTGATGATTATGTTCTACCTGATGGCCATCCCGATGGTCTACATACATTGGATTTGCGACGAGATATACACTCGGCCTCCGGAGGGTATCAATCGTCCAAGCTACACCATGATGTACAGACTTGATGCTGTTACCACCGAGATTGCGGTGGCGGTACTTATTCCCCGCCCGCCCGAAATCCGAGAGCAGGCAATCGAGCGACCAAGGCCAGCCGGAGAACAATCTGCCGCCACCACGGCAGCGCGGCACACGCGACCACCAAACGGAGAAGCAAAATGAGCGTATTATACGATAAAGAGCACAAAACATACTACTGTAAATATTCCTTTATAGATTGGACCGGAAAGCGGCGCTGGACCACCAAGCGCGGCTTTGCCCGCAGGAAGGATGCCGTCGCCTACGAGATAGATATAAAGCGGCAGGAGTCGGCACCGGAAATGACCGTGGCCCAGCTCGCACATCTATGGCTCGACGATTGTGAAAAGCGTGGCCTGTCCTTTAACAGCATGTCGCAGCGCAGGATAATGGTTAAGAAGAACATCAACCCGTTCTTGGGCGACCTCAACGCCGCGAGTGTTGATGTAAACACGGTCCGCAAATGGTACAACAATCTCGACAGTAAATATTCGCACGCCACCAAGCTTACGATACGCACCGCTCTGACAATGATTTTTGGCTTCGGCGTGCGTTACTACGGCTTGCCCCAAAATCCTGTGTCTGTTGCAGGTGGCACCGAGAAGCGGTCACAAACTCTCCGTGCCGAGGCACAACAGATATGGGAGCCGGAAGAGTTCAATAAATTTATCGCAGCTATACCGCAGGACCGCCTGGCACACCGCTTGGTTTTCATGCTGCTGTTTTATGGTGGCATGCGACTCGGAGAGCTGACCGCGCTGGGGGCAGCAGATTTTGACTATGAAGCCAACACCATCAATATAGACAAGAATTACAATCCCAAGAATGACCAAATCGGGCCACCTAAAACAATCTCCTCCTATCGAAAAATCACCATGCCGGCACAGCTGATGCAAGCCGTAAAGGATTTTATCAACTCCTTTCCTGAGCCGCCCAAAAGAGTGCTCGGCGATGTCGTCCACTACAAAACAATCCGACGGTGGCTCAGGGTATATGCAAAAGCGGCAGGCATTAAACCAATCCGTGTCCACGACCTGCGGCACAGCCACGCCAGCATGCTTATCCATAACCAGGTACCGCTGACAGATATTTCGCGCCGGCTGGGCCATAAAAACGGCACAGTGACCTTGCAGGTTTACTCCCATTTTTATAAAGATGGCGACAAAGAAATCGCCGAAAAATTGACCAATTTGGGAGATTTTGGGTCATTGTTGGGTCAAGGCATATGAAAAAGAAAGGAAAAGCCCCGCAGATTAGGCATCTACGGGGCTGTTGTAATATTATGTCAAATAATTATGTTGCGTTTTTACGGTATTTTTTAGTCAAAAATTATCCGAGTAACATAAGAAATTTCCCGTGTGTCTCATGTGTCTCATAATCCGCACGGGAAATTTGGGTCATTGTTTGGTCACGCCTGTCCGCGCATCTTATTGCTATACGCCAGCGCCTCGGCGAGGATGCTGGTATCAAATCCAAAGCGCTTGTACGCCGTCGCCAAGAGGTTAAAATACGCAGCGCTTGGCACACCGCACTTGCGCGTCTCGTCCATGATGTACGCCATGCCGGTTACCTTGGTTGGCGTTTTGAGGATGTTGGTCAAATGCACCTGCAGGTCCTGCTTATAATAAAAAGTCGGAAAACCCTCATAGCGGTCGAGGTATCTCTCGTCCTGGGCCGATACCGCCCAAAGGACCACCGGTACCTTATAACCTGCGGCAGGCTCGATGGTGGCGTAGCTGCCGGTCTTGCTGCCTTTGAACATCAGTCGGTAATCCTTGATATATCCTTTGCCTATAATCTCGGCTTCCGGACAGCGGAGGCTCATCTGCTCTAAGTCCATGTTGCTGCCGTAGGCGATGTTGATGATTTTACCACTTATGATGGTGGACCCTGTTTCTCTGCTGACTTCTGCGTTGATGATTTCGATTTTCTTCATTATATTAGCTCCTTTTAGATGGGTGCCGCCAGCTGGCGGCACCCATTTTATTTTAATATTCCTCTGAAAAAAGAATGGTGGTAGCGGAGCGGTCCGCTTCGGTAATGATATAAATCTTTCCTTTGCTGGTATTGTATGCCGCGAGCAGGCGAATTTTACCTAATTCCAATGCACGGTTATTCATGGCCTTGTCTTCTTCACAAAGGTCGCCCCAATCTCCCATAAGGTATTTCCAGAAAGCCTTATGCACCTCTTTGGCAAAATCGTCGTCCTCTTTCATTGCATCAGCGATGCCGCGAGTCATTACAGTTAAGCCCAAATCTTTTTCAGTCAATAAGAAATTCATTGTATTTACTCCTTCTTATTAGCGGGCCACAAGGGCCCGCCTTTTTTATTTTTCTTTATGCAGTATGACGGAATGGGTTGTTGCTACGATTAGCAGATGCTCCATTCTTTCCACGAAGGTTACCTTCCAGGTTATGAAGCATGTGATACCGGCATGTACTAAACTCATCACCGTTAAGCCCAAGCTGACGGAGCCACATTCGGCAAGCATAAGCAGGATTTGTCATATCGACCTCTTTGTCGGTAATTCTGTTGGTCTTGAGTGCTTTAGCCGTCAGCGCCAGCGACATCTGAATATACGCTTTTATTTTTCCTGCATGCAGGCTCGATTCATAAAGCCGATATTCTACTGTATTTTTGGTATTAAACGCATGCAGGTTGAGCACATGGTAGCGGGTATCATTGTAATGCAGTTTTTGAGCATAACCATCAGGGTCAGCTCCTTCATACCATATACGCAAAAGTTTATTAAAAGTATCAGGCTTTTCTTCCTTAAACTTTTCAAGCAAAGACTGCTTCAATTTCCGGCAGTACCATTCGAGGCGTCGTTGCTGTGTTTTTACCGCCTTTGTAAACAAGTCCTGGTGTTTCCCCATCATATTTACTAATACACACATTGACTTTGGAGTAAATTTTTCAGCACCAACATGGATATGAATGCCGCAGGACCGGTTAATCAAAGCGCCTTTTTCTTTCAGTGCTCTCACGATAGCCTGCACAGTTTCAATATCGCTGCATTTGCAGATTGGGCTAACAATTTCTGTCTTGTAAGAATCGTTTGCCATAACACGGTCGCCGTCCGAGTCCTTTTTCTCAGCGCTGATAGAGCTATCTTTCATTGCTTTCCACTCGCGACCATCCGAAGCGATGCAGGACCATGTATCATAGGTTCCACCGATATAAGTAAACGTTCCGCCTACGACGCTTTTGATGACGGTTGCTGCCACGCGGCGCGTCAGCCCTGTCATCTCCATTTCGATGCCAAAGTTTAGTGTCTTCATAATGTCTTCTCCTTTTTTTGTTTTTGCGCTTTTGCGCTTTGTTTATACTCTAATAATACACCACCGCGCTCTGTTTGTCTAGTATTTTTGGATATTTTTCTATAGATTTTGGATTATGTGGATATGTGAATAATTTCTGTGGATAGATTAGAGCAATAAAAAAGAAGGCGGAGCTATCGTTCCACCTTCAAATTCATTGAACCGCCAATCACGGCACCCGCTTTACAATCATATTGATGTTCACAACGGTGCCTGCGGTGCCGGTATAGTTTAATGTCAGCTTGGCTTTATTGCCTGCCGGCGCTGCTTTTACCTCAATGAGTTTTGAAAAACTCGTCGGTACATTTTCGCCCGCGGGAGCAACAACGCTCTGCTGGGCGTTGGGTATCGGCACGCCGTTTTTCACCAGCTGGAAGCCAAAGGTACCAGCCGCAGTAGATAAGCCGTAGCCCGAAACCGAGACCTCGTACATGCCTGGCTTATTCAGCGCCACAGTGGCGTTGTCGGCCTCTAAATTAGCTGTGTCGCCCCATACCTCGCTGCCGGCAAAAACTACCTGCTGTGGCCCCGTTACGGCTAAATTTTGGTTATATGCCTGCATCATAAGAATAACTTCCTTCCTTAATAATAAGGCGGAGCCGTAGCCCCGCCCATCAAAAGTACGGCAGCCTTACGCAAAGGTCGTGCCGTTACCGTAATAGCCGCCACCGTAGCCCACCGGATTAAACGGCGGATTTACGATGTACGCCGGACGCGGCTGCGGCTGGCGCAGCTCGTCGATGATAGTGCGGGAAAGCACATTACTGCCGAGCAGCGACTGTGCGCTCTGCAAATCGGTGCGCAGCTGAGTGATGATGTTATCCTTAGCATCATCAGAAACCTTGTGGAAGCCCTCAGCCATTTCGGCACGGAGCTGGCACAGATAGTCAAGCACGCGCTGAGTGTTGGCGGTATCGTGCGCAGTAATCGCACATGTCTCCTTCGCGGATTCATATCTGCTCTGGTCAATATTGCGATTGGTGTCATACTTTGCGCTGTCGATGTTGCGATTTGTCTCACAGCAGCATTCCTTGGATGCAAAAGCCGCCTGGGCGATGTCCTTCTGCAAATTAGCACCGACGCCCTGAACAAGCATGTCGGTCCGATTGAAATGGTCCAGCGTGTGATAGCCCAAATCATACTGACCGCGCTCCACCGCACGGATAGCGTTATCGGTCTGCTGGAAAGCTGCGGACGCTGCTACCTCCTGCGTGGTTGCCACATTCGGCGGTACCTGCATGCCGCGATTACCCCAGCCGAAGCCACCGCCAAAGCCGCCTACAATCATGAGCATGAAGAGGATAATCCACATCCCGCATCCACCATTGTTGTAGTAGCCATCTCTGTCCCCGCGAGCAATCAGCCCGCTGATAATGTTACTCATACCGTCTTCCATGATAAAATACCTCCTTAAAAAATTATTTATGATAAGTGGCCGCTTATCTCCTGCATAAAATCGCCCATGCCGATGCCACAATTGGCAGCTATCCGCTGGGCCTTTTCCACCAACGGTTGCAAACCGCGTCGCTGTTCAGGCGACATATTCTGTATCATTTTCAGCACTTCGGTCCGCGCATCAATACTACCGGACCGAATGCCGTTCATTATCTCTGTCAATCTGCCCTGGGCAGCTAATGGATTCATCATTTTTCAAACCCTCCTAAGTCATGCAGCACCTTATCGTGTGCCTCCAGCATCGTTGCTATGCCGTCGAGCCGTGACATTACTTTTGCCATGTCCCCGCCCTGTTCGTTACCGGTAACCGGCTCGAGGGCGGCAAACGAATAGCCCTGGACGATTTTTTGACCGCCTTGCAGCGAGCATACATAGAAAACCTGCGCGTTTTCCATCATGAATATGGCCTGACTGCCATCCATCGGCAGCGGGGCGTTCTGTATTTCGGCGTAATCGTGAGCAAAATACCACATTCCGACAGGTTTTCGCGCCGTTTGATATTGCGGCTGCGGATACTGCGGTGTTTGATACTGTGGCTGTTGATATTGTGGCATAAACATTCTCATCACCTCAGTTATATTTTACCGCAAAAAACGAATTATAATCTGCCGAGAAACTGCCAAAAAACTGTAAAAAAGCATAAAAAACAACCCCGCAAAGCCCTAAATAAAGGCTTTGCGGGGTTTTGTGTTTTGGCCACATTACGCATTGATTAACTTTGCTATTTTGTCATAGGCTTTGCCGACAATTTTATCCACATTGGAGACGGTCATGTGTAATTTGTAGGATATTTTAGTGTGGTCCCAGCCTTTGACAAACTTCAAATCCAGCACCCGCTGAATATCTTCGCTTATCTTCGCCTCTGCCACCACATCCCAGAAATCAGTGCGCGGCAGGTCATTGAGATAATCGCGTGCTTGCCTGTGTTCTGTAGTCATGCTGCAAGACCTCCACGCCGCTATCAATCCTGTCAGCCAGCCCCGAGAAGGTCACGCAGCTGCAAACAACGACAGCGACCACGCCGATGATGGCCATTGCTATGATACCGGCCTGCCGTTTCTGCTGCCGTTCAAGCAATGTCCGCATCTCATAATAATTCTTTTTTAGCTCGTCGTGCTGGGATTTCATTATGTCCTGCTGACTTTTGAGCATGTCCAGCATGTCGCGGTTAATCTGATTTGTGACCGCTAATACTGTCCCCAGCTTGTCCAAATCACGCTCATTATTTTCCAATAGCTACACCCCCTAAAACAACAGCAATAACCTGCCATAGCCGCTCCTTACGGGCGGCTTTTTTCTTTTCCTGCTGGTACTGTTTCTCGGTAGATTGCAAGGCTTCTTCGGCCTTTTTCAAGTCCGCGGATAGCGTCGCGGATGTCGCTTTGAGCCGCGCCAATTCGGAGGATAGCTTCGCCGACTCCGCCTTGAGCCGAGCCAGCTCCAGCCTTAGCTCTGCGCAGGCTGTCTCCGACTCGTTCAACTCCGCTGTCAATTCCATCAATTCCCACTCCGATGCCAGCAGCAATTCCTTGGCTGTTGCCAATTCCTGCAGCGATTGCATCAGCGCCTGCTCCGACTCGTTCAAGCTGTTGTCGAGTGTCTGCAAAATCTCGCTCGACATTTCCTTCGGGGACTGGGCGAAGGATAAACCAGGCCACAGCAACGATAATGAGAAGCACAGCACCAAGACACCATTTTTCATCATTTTTCGCACGGTCAAACACCTCTTTCACGGTACCATAAAGCCTTTCCACGGATTACATCACCACCTCTGCTGCCGTCTGTCGCCCAGGGGTTATATTCCGGTGACTCGTCGGTCCCGAGAAATTCAAGGTCCCACCTCTCGCATCCATGCTTAGGGCCGTACAAATCCCCCATGTCGTGGTAACTATCGCCTTCGTTGTCGGCGGCTTCGCCATGCGTCTGCACATTGTTTATGTTGATGTCCAGCCCCAGCTCCTCTGTCACTACCGCTACCACCCGTGCCAGCTGCTCAATCTGCTGTGAGGTCGGCGGTGCGGAGCCGATGTCGTTGCTGGTAGCATCAGCACAGCAGCACAACGCGATACCTATAGCGCCGGTGTTGCGCTGCCAGGTATGTTTCAGCACCTCGGAAAAATCATCGGTGCTGATAATCAGCCTGCCGTCACCGAGAATGTTAATGTGGTAATCCTCGTCCGGCTGATTATACCACCCGGCGCTCCAATGCAGATAGACCTTGACGCTACGCCCTACGGCTCGCGCCTTCGCCTGCAAGAGCCGTCGCGCCTGCCGCGTAAGTTGCCGGATTTCATCTATTGTCGTTTCTCTCATTCTTAACCACCTCCATACAAGGCATTTTGCCTTGTTCGCTGTTTTTCCAGCTATCAATAAAATACCGTCCCATGTTTACCATGCCAGCGCCTGATAGTGTAATAAATCCTTGCCAAGCCGACTCAACAGGGAATTTATAGCCGAAAAAGCCATTAAGAAAATAGCCAATCTCCCAAGAAACAAAGAGCAGCAGAAATGCTGCTCCCGTTGCGATAAACATAAATTTTTGTTCTTTAGGCATTATGCTCCTCCGTTGGGCGTAAACGGCAACTCACTCGCATCGTCGTAAAGTTTCTGTGCAACGCCATTCCCACCCATTTTGTCGTGATATGTTCCATACATTTCTGACAAATTTTGAAAACGGTCCATTGGTATCCAACCTTTTTCGAGCCATTCTCCACAGCCGTTCATGATTTGGTTACGCAAAGAATCTTTTACACCGGCGTTGGTGATTTCCAACTTCTCCATAATCTCGATGATTTTGTCATGAAGCTGTTCGCAGGTCGCGATAAGTTCTTCCTGTCGTCCTGCGTGCTCCTGCTCCTGAAGCTGAAAACCTGTTATAGCGCTTTGCAAACTGTTAATGCTGTCGTGCATATTTTTGATTTGGTCCTCGCGGGCCTTTGCCCGCTTTTCGCACCATGCAATATATGCACCGAGCAGCACGGGCGCGACCGCAAGAATGAAATCCTTAAAAAATTGCATATCCATCAATCGCCACCAGCTTTCTCAAAAATTTCCTGCGTAGTCAGTCCTGCGTCCATGTGCGCTAAATAATTCTCCCAACAGCTCATCCATACCGCCAAGCAGATAATCGGTATTATCATGACACCCACCAAGACAAAAATATAATTCTCATAGCAAAAATTACTTATGCTCATACTTTTTGATTTTACCTCCAATGTACTGAATAGCTATTTGGAATAAAACTGCAAATCCGACCACGGGCACGAAAAATCCCTTAAAGAACATCCACCAATCACACGCCATTATTCATCACCTCCAAAGTCAACCAATACCCGATACGCAAGCATGCACCTTTGTGGCTCAGCGTTGCTTGGGTACGATTTCCAGCCGATGTAAACCTTAGCCTTTAGCCAAGAGCAAATCCGGCGCTCGTCCTTGTAGCAAAATGGCTCCGTCAGCAAAGAGCCGACAGAGCCAAAAAAGTGGTCCTGTTTGTTAATGTGCCATTTAATATGTGTCATGTCCGCGCCGAGGCCGTAGAAAAGCCAGCCGTAAGCGTTATTGCGGTATAGCCACGCCACGCGGCAGAGGTAGCGCTGGATGCGCTGTTTGGTCGTCCATGTTGCCCCCACAATCGGCACGGAGAAATAGCGCGTTTTGTTGTAGCGCGCTGTCCATTCGTCCGTGTCCTGATATAGCGTGTAGTGGTCGTCGTAGCCATAGTCCAGCCATTTGGGCGCAACCTCTCGCATAAAAAAGGCGCTGTCCAAGCTGTCGTCCCATGTCTGCCAATAGTGCAAAAAGCCGTGCAATTCGCCGCTTTCATCGGCAAATAATACGGCAATAGGATTAGTGATATAGCATAGGACGGTCGCCAGCACGGCAGGGATTAGCCGCCAAAGCCACGACAGCATTATTTCTGCTCCTGCGGCTCGGCGTAAACTTCCAGCACCTCAGCGCCCTCGGGAATTTCCTGCACGCCCTCGGGTACGAATTTTACACATTTAGGATTTTGGCAAGTGCCATCCTCTCTCAAAATCTGCAAACATCTGATACATCTCTTTTTAATAGCCATATTATTCACTCCATTTCCAAATCCATACCTTCAAGTGCTGCTTTAATCTCCAATTGATAAAGGTATGCCCCCATAGCTGCCGCCTGTGCTTTCCACTGTTCCATAGGACATTTAGGCTCAAAATTAAGCTTACCTGCTTCACGCTTAATAATCACTTTATGCAGTTTTTCATATTTATCTTTCACAAAATGATACTCTCCAATAGCCCGTTCTTTGTAGTCCTCAGATTTCAACAACTCTACAATTTTTTCAAAATTCATTTTAATTATCCTTTCAAAACCTTTCAAAAACCTTTCAACTCTCATTCAGCACTGTAATATCAGCATCATATTGGGCATCTAAAGCAGTCAATTCGTCCTTTACCGCCTGTTGTCCTTCGGTATCGCCACGGATTAAAAACTCTGTGTAATAGCTTTTCAGCTCGTCCTTATCAGATTCGTACTGAGCATCAATCTTAGCAATCTGCTCTGCAGTTGTCGGCACGATTACCGCATTAGCTACAATAGTATATTCGCCGTTAATGCGCTCGATGTGGGCATTGTTAGAGTTACACCACTCAGCACTCGCAGAATAATTTTCATCGTCTTGTATTATCTGTCCAATTTCATAAGTCATTATTTACACCTCATTTCCAAGTACCAAACGCAACATAATTAAATCCTATTTTTCTAGTATCAGCTGTAGCAAAAATCTGATTGAAAATAGAAAAACTTGTTGCAGTAATATTAGAAGCAATAAGTTGTATCATTGAATTATTATATGTTCCCTCAAAGTTGTTTGTAGATACAAGTACAATAGGCACATCGGTAAATGGCTTACTATAGCTATAAGGGCCATATTCTCCTTCGGTAATACGACCTAAGTTTTTCCCACCCCAACATATCTGCAACCCACTTGTATGACGAATATAATCCGCACCAACTTCTAAAGCATTTAATTTTGCTTCCCCTGCTTCAGATAGATTATCTAAATCAACATTAGCTTTATTCAGCAGAGATTCATCACCGCCGCCGATATTCTGCCATTTACCCTTGTCAAAAACGGTGTCTGAATTATCCGTGATGCACATCCAAATCTTTTTGTCATGGACACGCACATCATTGACTTTGTAGGCATAGCCGCTTTCCCAAATCATCAGCGGCGCGGTGAGGCCATGCGGGTGCGTTTTTGTGCTGCTGTTATGATTATTGAGGTCCACCATCGTCGCCATGCCGGTCGGAGTTATCGTCACATTCAGCACCGCCGCATTGCCAATCGCAATCGTCAAACCAATCTCCTCGCTGATAACCGTTGCGCTGCCTTCAGGCTGGAGATAATCGGGGTTGCTGTCGATGCTGACGCAGTAGAGCACCTCGTTACCGCTGTCGTCCTTTGCGAAAAGACCATACTCGCGCAGGTAATAGCCCTCGGTGAGTCCTTCGTTGGTCACCAGGCCGTTGACGACTACGGTACCGTCCTCGTTGTCGGTGATGCTGTTGATGCCGACCTCCTGCACCGGATGCGCGAGGTCCGTCATGGTCTCCAGCTCTGCCGGTACACCATCGCCCAGCTTCAGTTTCGTGAGGTTAAGCTTACTTAAGCCCGCCTCGACCTTTGATTGCAGCGCCAGACCCGCGTTGGTCAGCACCGCGCCTTGCCAATTTGCCATTTAATCAGCCTCCTACAATAATTTGTTTATGGATATATGCCGCGCCGCCCGCGTAAGCAGACAGCTTGGCCTGTGGCCCGTGGAAATCAGGAAAACCAATGACAACATGTTTGAAAACGCCAGGCTGCGCACCGATGTAGACCTTACTTTCTATCTTCGGCTGTGCGATAATCAGCCCATTCAGCCGCACGCCTTCGGGTTTTGGCAGGATATATCCGTGCGAGATAACCTCCCACGCCAGCGGGGAGAAATCGCCTTCGACGACTACCGAGAATGTCATGTCCTGGTAGTCGCGGATTTCAAAAGCGGTGGTGTCTGGAAAAAGCACCATCCAGGTATCAACCAGCTCTTGGATTTGGCCCTTCCAATGATTTTTTACAATCTTAGCCTTTAGGCAGATGCGGTAAATCTCGTCGTCCATGATTGATGTGCCGTCGGACATTTCATAGCCGAGCTGGCGCCCCACGCCGACAATATCGCCGATGATGTCGAGCTGCCTGCCGACAGCTTCATCAATCTCAAAAGCCTGCACCAGCAGCCTCGCGGTCGCTTCCACCTCGCCGGTATCGCGGTCCAGCACATCATCACCCTTGCGGGCGGTCAGCAGCTGCTTGGACCAGCTCATAAACCGTGTTGCCGGACGATATTGTGAGGTAAACAGGCGCCGGTAATACGAAAAATCATGCACTTGCGCCATTTACTGCACCCCCACCTCGATATTTTCCATCGCTACATCGACAATTTCGTTGTAGCGCAGGTCAATGTCCGCTGTGGCCATCTCCTCAGCAGACGGGCCGATTGTAATCGTTTTGACGCCGAAATTCGGCTTGGCTATGTCCGGATTGCAGCTCATAATCACCGACACAAGCATAGACACGCTGATGTCGCTGCCGATTTTCAGCTCTTTCAGGTAATCGAAAATGGCTTGCTGCACGATGGGCAGATAGCTATTTGTAAAATCATGATAGCGGGTGAGCACTACATTGACATGCGGCGTGATGTAGGCAGGCCGCGAAAATCTAATAGTGTTAATAAACTCACCTGTACCAGGCAAATCCACCTCTACATCGCCGTGTGTATAACAGCCGATACCTTTGTGGGCCAAAATAGCGGTGGCAATTTCGGTATTATCGCCGCCTTCCACGATGCAGGCGATGGAATGTGCCGGCAGACCATAAGGATTGCGCGGCGTGACCGCATTGTCGTTGGTGTCGTTCTCATAGCAGACCGCATGGCGCACATTGGGCACGGCGAGGATGCCAGCCAAGGTGCCTGCAAGTAGTGTCTGCGACGGCGCCATGACGGATTTCGTCTGTCGGATACGCAGCTCGTCGTCGGTTTCCTGTGCGTTACCTGGTACCGCAGCGACCTCATTCGTTACCTCACGCCAGCCGTAAGTCGGTGTGGCGATTTTATTCAGCTCGCCGATGCCGATGGTAATCGGCCCCGCTGCCTGGCAGGTGGCCGTGACAGTTATCTCTCCCGCGTCAGGAATGATTATTTTATCCGGCAAGGACCACTTATTGCCAGCCGTATCCTGCACCTCGCCTTTTATGATTTCCGTATTGGCTGTGCCGCTGATTTTTACATCGCAGGTGGAATAGCCCGCAGCCTTGCGGCTGATGCCGTTCATCTTCACGATGGTATCCAGCGATGTGCCGATTGCCGTTACCGGTGAGCGCGCATTGTAGGCGTACATGATAGCTTGGAGCATATCATAGGTTTTAAGCGCAAACACCGAAATCAGCTGGTAATCTGCGCTGTCGTTTTCAAGGTAAATATCATCGCCAAAAATGACCTTGGCGCTTTCCACCATATCATCCACAATGTCCTGATACCGTGGAATGTGCAGGCCCTTTTCGTCGATGTAAGGAGCGATGTATGCCATTTTAATCCTCCTCGCTGTTAATCTCGACAACTCCAAAGGTGGTGCTGACCGAGCATTGGAATACATAGATGCGATTTTTTAACTCAGATTTCCATTCGTTGATACAAATTACATTGGTCGTGTTTTCTATCCTCTCTTGGAAGATAAGGTCCACAACATCAAGATGCTCCGGCGTACCCGATGCACCTAATATCTGCTCGAAAAGCGGCAGGCCGTCTGCGCGGTCCTCCCACCACTCTTTATAGAGCAGCTTTATCCTTGTCTTGATTGCCTGCGCGACGGCCTCTATGTCGGTGAGGTAGTTTTGCAGGCCGTGCCCAAAGGTATAATCCCATTGGCTGTCTAATCTTCGATACCGCATGTCAGCCTCCTATGAAAACATTAGGGCTGCCGCCCGTGTGCGTGCCTATCTTGCCGCATACCTTGCAGGTCGTAATATCGCCCACACGCGTCGCTTTTTGCCCATTGATATATACGGTACCACTCCCGCTTGTGGACGCGAACACGCCCCCGTGAGGGCAGTTTGTGGGGCCTTCGTCGCCGAAGCGGTGCGCGCCCAGCCCATTTATATTTACATTAGGCGAAGTGGTGCCGTTATTGCCTGACCTCGCGTGCGGACAATCCGGCAGACCGAGGTCGCATATTCCCTGTGTGCCGTCGCCAAGTCTCGTTGCTGCTGGCATATTATCACCTCAGTTAATATTCACGGTAGCGCCGCGAATGTTGATGTTTCCCGAAGCCACGATGTTAATATTTGAGCCGCTGATTTCTACATAAGCGTCACCTGCATCGTTACGCAGCTGCGCGGTGCCGGTGGAATAATTCGGCAGCACACGCGGCTGGCTCCACGGGCCAAGAATGGCAAATCCGTCGGACAGGTCATGCCGTCGGCAGTCAATCTGGTTTTGCACTCCGCCCGATTGCCACCAAGCATCAATACACATGTCCGCGAAAACGACAATGCACTCGTCGCCTGGCTGTACCGGCATGGTCAGCGTATAGCCGCCCGCCCGCGGCAGAACAATCGGCACATCCACCAGCAGCGGTATATCCACCCAGCTGAGGTCGCCCTCACTGTTTAGCTGTTCCCGCAGCGCCGGACGCACAGAAACGGTCTGCTCTGCGGGGTCAAACGACTCCACTATGCCGGGGATAGCTACGCGCAGCTTGTTTTCTAGCCTGCGGTTTTCCAGCGCCCTCTCACGGGCTGGGTTGTCCTCTCGTTCACTAATTGTCAGCATATCATCACATCCCTGTCGGGTTTTGGCCTGCGTGCCCCATCATCGCAAGCAGCACGCCTTTGCCATACCTCGATACTCCGTCACATTCGGTATACCATTCATTCCCGCGAGTGTCGCCCTTGTGCGTCAGCCGGAACACCTGATATATCCATTCATCATCAATCGGCGACCGATATTTGCCCTTCTCCGGCAGCGCGGTGCTCTCCTTCATCTCGCTGTTCTTTAGCTGGACAAGCGAAAAAAGATGCACATTAGGATTTAGCAGCATAGTGAATGAGCAGCCATCCTGCGTTTGCGCAGGCAGGCCAATCAGCCCTGTTTCAGGTGAGGTAACTATAGCTTCCTCCTTGGCGGCGTCGGTAAATTTATTTACCGTGATGTCGTTGCCTTCCACGAAATAGGTCGCCTGATTGCCGCGCACCACATCATTGAGATATTGCCGCGGAGTGCCAAAGAAAACCTTGCCGCGCGGCAAACGCCGTTCCTCTAAATTTTCAGAAACATGCGCTACCATGATGTTTGAGGTATTGCATACTCTTTCCACAATCTGACGCTGATTTAGGCCACGCTGATTGCTAAACGATACCCATTGCAGGTCTAATTGATTTTTTCCGTCTATGCACAGCAAGGTGAGGATATAATCCGTGTTGCCTTCGCGACTGCGGGCTGGCCACAGTATTTTGCCGTCAAAAATAACGCCGTATTGCTGCGGCTCCGCTTCCTGGGCGGTGTTTTGCTTATCGTCCTCGGCTGGCTTCGTCAGTATGCCGCTATAGCCTGCCTTCAATATTATCCTGTCGCCGTCCTTGATGATTTTGTTTTCCATCTCGGCGGTGAGATTATAAATATTGATGGTGGCGAAATTCTGCGTCTCTCGCTCACGGTGCACCTCAAAGGTCACTCGCAGGTCGGACACATTCCAAGCTTCTTCATCGTTTTTGTCTGCGATGATTACTTCCCATTTGCGTATCCACAAGGCACCGGTATTTGGCGCTTTTTTCTTTTCGTCCTGCTCGGTCGAGGTGCTGCTCTCGATGTATTTAGGCGTGGAGCCACGGTCTACATCGCCCACCGATGCGCTAGAAGACTCATACTCAATCATGTGCTATCACCCCAAACGAGAATAAAGCCGTCGCCGAGGGTGTTGTTATCGGGTTGCATCAAGCTGTTTGACGCCGTGCGTAGGATATACGCCTCGCCGATGTCCAGGTAGCTATGCTGCGCGAGTAGATTGACGCCGAGTACCAGCGGCACATTTGCTGCCTTCAAATCCCCGCCCTCATAAATATCCATGTACCAATAATCAAAAAGGTCGGAGTAATTCAGCACCAGCTGCAGGTTGAGGTTGACGGTGTTGCCCTTAAGCGATACTTTGCAGGAATAAGCAGTGTTAGGGGAACAATTCACAGGTATTTTTACATAAGCCATATCATTCCCTCCCACGCGCAACTTCTATATCTCGTGCCCAAGTTCTATCAGATTTTAACTCCTCGGCTTGCTGCTGGCTATTGGATTGCTGTGCCGTGGTCCACTCCCTGGCGCTCACCTTTTCCGTGCCGACCGATACGGTCATAATCTCCTCCAGCTGCAGCGTTGCCCGCAGCCCGTCGGTGGTGCTGTTATCATGGTCATACGATACCGAGGTAATCAGCATGTTGTCGTAGCTCTTGAAATGCGTGCGTACCTTAAGCGGGATGCGCAGACGCTGAATTTCGACGAGCCATTCATACGCACGGCTGCTCTTTGTGCCGCTGCCAGGGTACCCGTCGGACGAGTAATTCCCCATAGCATCTGAAATACCCACCGACAGCGTTATTTTTGTCGGATTGCGATAAGCGTGGTCCGCTATATCCGCGCCAAGCTGCGTTGGATGCTGGCAAATGGTCAGCGTATCCTCCACACTCTCGGAAATAACAGCGTCAAAAAATACGCCTGCCACATTGGTATATTTCTGCACGAGTATCGCTGAGGAGATTAGCCTGCTCGGCCATTGGCTCGGGCGGTACCCATGTCCGGAGCCGAGCGTCTTACCGCCGGTCAGCTTGCTGATTAAATTTGCGGCACCATAAAGACCACTTAGCGTATTGATGGTACCGGCGTTATTTTTTGCTAATTTCGTTATGCCGCCTAAAAGGCTCATACAACCACCGCCCCTTGTGAATTGCCGCGGTTAAAGTTACGGAAGGTTTTAACCATATCGTCCCGCAATCCTGCCGCATCGGTAGCCTGAGTGACAATAGTGCAATTTTGAATATTGTAATTGCTGGAATTATCATTCATGCCGCCAGCAAAACCGCCGCCGATGCTCGGTGCATAAGCTGTACGCTGTGCTCCTTGGGCAGCGTAGCTGTCCGTCGAGAACATGCCTTTTAATTTATCCCACAGGCCAAGCTCCTGCGGCTCGTGCGGTGTCGGCGTTAGTGTCGGCGTTGGCTCGGGCGGGAGATAAAAACCGTCCATGCTTGCCTTAGCCTGCAGGTTGCCTTCCATTTCAGACAACTCGTCCATGTGGGCATATATGCCGTTTGTATAGTTGCCCACACTGTCCCCATAGTAGCCTTCTCTTTTCAGCAGGCCAGCCCACTCCTCGGGGTCGCTAATCACATGCCCGGACTCTTTGCTTGCATCCAATTCAGGATAAAGGTCAAGGAAGCTGTGCATATAGTCGTCCGCATACTCGCGCACGGAGCTATATTCTTTGTAGTACCCTGTGCCGTCCGGCTGTTTGTTATCTTCGCCGTTTGGCGAGGTCTGTGTCAGTCCGCCTAAATTGAGATTTTCTCTTGCCAGCTGCGATGTAAAACCGGCTGACTCATGCGACCACTGCGCATAAATAATAGCCGGGTCAACGCCTTTCATCTGTCCCACACGGCGTGCTTCAATAGCCGCCTGTTGTGCGATTTCATTCGGCTCAAAATTGGAGCCACGGGTGCGATTGGTATTATTTCCCAGCATGTTATTAAAATCTTTTTTCAAAGAGGAGCTAAAATCTCCTGCCCCGCCGGCGATAGTTTTTCCTGCTCCTTCGTAATCTCCTGCCAGCGCTTTGCCCATTGCCTGGAACCATGTCCCGAGCAACTTAACCCAGCGCAGCATCATCCGCCAAGGGAACATGATTACTTCGCCCAATTTCTTAAACATACCAAGGAAATCATTTTTGTTTACACGCACAAGGCTGAAAATATTAGCCAGGGCGCTTGCAACCTCTAATAGACCATCTGCTAAAGCCCCGACAGACTCAATAGCCTGGTCAAAAAACTCGGGCAGCTTCAATCCTTCGACTATCTCCGCGAGTATTTCCAGCGTTGTAGTAAGGCTGTCGTTCAGAAAATCAACAAAATTATTTGTCTTTTCGCTGTTCATCAGCTTGAGGAGCATTTCCCACATCGGCGCTAATGTTTTTGAAGACTCGCGACCGTCAATATACCCGAAGAAATCCTCCAAAAGTATCAAAGCGCCACCAATAGCAGCCAGGAACAGTCCAAACGGCGATGCCATAAGCGCAGCACCGACCACGGCGAACAGCGGCACAAGCGCCTTTACTTTCTGCGGCAGGTTGGTAAAGAAGCGGTCAGCTACATCATAAATATTCTTGCCAAGCCTAAAAACGGAAACCATTACATCGACAATCTTTTTAATAGCGTAGGCGACTTTGTTTGCCCAGCTCGACATGTTGCCGCCAAGGGTTTTATTGAGGAATTTAAAAAACTCTTGGATTTTTTCGATGTATGGGCCAAGGTATTTTATGAGGTAGTAAACCACCCATTCACGGAACATCATGAATTTCAGTTGCAGGCTCTGTACTTCATAGCCAATCTCACGAATCCACCGCAGCTGGTCCGCAGCATCCGACGGCGTTGCCAGCTCGGACATTTCACCGCGCAGGCGCATGAATTGCTCACGCAGCTCCGGTATCCACGCAATATCCTCGGGCTTTGCTTTCATCAGCTTGGGCAGCTCCGCGAGCGCCTTGCCCGACTCCTTGGTGGTCCACATGGTAGACGCAAGTTTCGTGTATTCCATGTCCAAATCGGCCACGGCGACAATTTGGTCCTTTATGGCCTTTGTTACGCCCGCAAAGGCACCAACAAGGCCGCCCGCCTTAAGCAGGAAGGTCAGCTTCTCTAAGGAGCCGGTGAGTCCTTTTATAGCGCCCTCGGCCCGATTAAAGGAGCCCATATCTGCCGTCGCACCGATTTTGACAAGGTATTCTTCTAAAATGTTACTCATTTCTGCATTTTCCTTTCAGCGGCCTCATAGGCCCTTGCCTTATTGATGGCCTTGACCGCTATCAGCTCATGGGCGTCCAAGAGGTCCTCGAAATCGTACGTGCCGTCGAAGACCTCATGCTGGCGCCACATGCCCGCCGCCACAGGGGCGTAGGCAAAAGCATCAATGGTCGGATAAGGGAAAACCTCAAAGTCCTGTTGTTTTAGGCCAGGTCCGTCAGTAACCCAGCCACGGCGAAAAAACCGCCGACATTAAACATCAGCGCATGAACAGTAAGCGCGATTACCGTAGACACATCATAGGCGAGGTCGCTGTCTACAAAATCGCCATTAGCCTTGACCACCGGCTCAGGCAGCTCATCGCCCTGGACGACCTTCAGATGCTGCACGGTTTTAAGCAAAATCGTCTGCAGCTCATCAAAATCACGCCGATTAAGCGCCGGCAGAGCCTTTGTTATATCGGCCTGCGTTGCCTCGCCACCCGAAAGCATCGGCCCCAGCAGCATGGCCACCTTGGCGGCAACATAGCTGCCGGTGCGCGCATCCATGCGGGTGAGGCGGTATTTTTCATCGTTGATAGTAATATCCTTGGTCTTTTCTTTTAACATTGGTACTCCTCCTTAGTGTTTACTTGATTTTTTTGTATTTTCCACTCCTTTACTTGACTAAAAAAATCAAGTAGGAGTGGAAAATTTCTCCAAAAGTCAAATTGGCGTATTGATTACCTCAGCGCACATCAGCGTCCAGGTCACGCGCTGACCCTGTGCCTGATACGGCACATCGGCTTCCTTCTGCGGGGACACGCCCTTGCAGGTATGGCTGGTACCTGTGGAAGCGTTACGCAGCAGAATGCTGGTAGTAGCCCACTCCTCCGTATCAAGGAGCCACAGGGCGTTAAACCATGCGCAGAGCCATTTGTGCAACGGGCTGGTCTGCTGGCACTCAATCGTGATGCTGCCGTTGTTGCCGGCAATCTTGGAAACCATAACCGAGCCGTCAGCTGCAACATCGTGCGCGGTGCGCTCGGTAGCTTTAGTGATAGACACAGAGCCGGTGCCTTCGCCGGAGAAAATATAAGTGCCTAACGACGGATGGGTAATAGCACCCACCAAGTCAAGAAAAGAATAAGTCGTAGTCGTGCTCATTAGTTGCCCTCCCTATTAGCGATTGACATTAACTTCGACAGTGACAAACTCGATAGCGCCTGCCAGCTTGATGCAGACATAAATCGGCGGAGCAATACGAGCATCGCGCTGTGCCTGCGGCTGGTCGTCGATGCTGTCATGCTGCACAATATAGCCCGCAGGCAGGTAATCACCGGTCTGCAGCGCGAGGCATTTCGCACCGTTCCACTGACCCGGAGCTATGAAGCCATTGGCCACAAACATATCGCAGGCGCGCTCGATAACGCCCACAATGGAAGCCATACCGGCAACCGTCTGTGGGATTTTCTTGCGTTGGTACAGCAGGTCCATGACGCTAAGAGTAATCTCGTTTTTCAGCATGTCGAGGTTGAGGATTTCGTCGAAGCTGGTCTTGTCAGCCATGTAGCCCTGCTGAACAATGTCGTACTCCTCGGCGCGGGTGATGTAGACATTGCCATTGTGGCCCGTGTGCGTCTTGGAGCCGACGGCGTAATCAATCTGCGTGCTGGACAGGTCGTCCGTGGTTACGCCGACCAAGGTCTTGTAAGCCAAGGTGAAAGCGCTGTCTGCGGTGCCGGTATTGGCGCCCATAGCATAACCTGCGAGAGCCGCAACCGCATCCGGCGTATCATCCTGCCCGCAGTAAAGGCCAAGAGAGCGACGATATTTCTTGCCCTGAAGGTATTGGAAAATGTCAACACCCTCGGTCTCTACGCCGTCCACATTTACCGTGGAGCGCTGGAGCACATTCTTGTTGTTGGTAGTGTAGAAAAGAATAGTGGACGGCTCGCAGGCTTCGACAAAGGCAGCGATTTCCTTAATCTCGTCCTCGGTAGCGCCAAGCATGATGCCTACATACCACTCGGAATTAACCTCGCGGCACGCAGTAAACGCCTCGAGCGCGGTCTCGTTTTGACGGCGCAGGCCCACGGCAAGACGGTCCGGCTGGCTGGATGCGGAGAAATAAAGCTGTGCTGCTTTATACTCTGCGGAGTCGTTATCGAAGCCGTCAGCAATCATTTCGCTAAGGCCGCCGTAGATGCGCAGACGGTCACCGATAACAGTCTCGCCGGACGGTTTCTTTTCGTCATATACATTGGTGGTGCCAATGATGAGGCCCAGGTTAAAACCTTTTCTTGCCGCGGATTTCAGCGACAAATTCACTCGTACATCCACAATAGGGTCGAGCGTCAGCTTGTACTTTTTAGCCATTGTTTACTTCCTTCCTGCGGCATTATCCGCATAGATGTCTTGTGTTTCCGTTTCTGTTTCGGTCCCTTTCAGTCGCTCAGTGGAAACGGTAAAGTAGCGATAGGTTTTCTCCGTGACGCTAAAGGCCACGATGGTGTTAAACTTTAGGTCCATGTCGGCCCTCTGCCACCACCGACCGTTGAACAGCTCGGGAACATTTTTGATGGTATCCGGCTCCAGAATAAGGCGAATTTTGCTCTTGCGCAGCGTTTTGTGCTGCCCGATGTACAATCTCACCTTAGCCAGAGCATCATATCCCTTCGGACCATAGGCTACCAGGTTTAGACGAATAACTCGGGTGCCATAGCGGGTGACAAGATAGTCGTCCCCGCTGTCCTCATACTCGGTGAAAATCGGGCGGGATATATCGTCGCCGCCTTCTTCAAGCACCTGCACGAAGATTATGCTGTCGGTTATTTTCCAATCCGGCGCGCCCATTTTAGGCCACGAAAGTCTGATTTCAATATCTGAGTCGTCTAATAATTCCGTGAGAATGTGCCAGAAATGTTTTTGCACATCGTATAGTGTTAAATATTCTGCCATTTACTCACCTTCTAGTCTTACACAGGTGGCGCGATAAAATCCCCAATCGATGTCCGGCGCACATTCAAGCACGCGGTACCTGGAGCCGTTCCAAATAACCACATCACTTACCCGCTCATCGCCGGTAAGATATAGCTCTTTTGTCGTCAACACCCGAATAGAGCCCGTGATACGGTCGCCGCCTTCAACCTGGTCGGTGTCCTCGGCTCGGGCCAGGGTGATAATGCCACGCATCGTAATCTCCACCGGTGGCTGCGGATAAAACTCACCTTCAAAAAGCACAGCGCTTGTGCGCTCTACCCTTATGGTTTGCGACAGCCGCGGCGAGAAAATAACCCGTGATAGGTTTATCCTCATTCGTTTTCACCCCTGATAACATAGACCATGCTTTTCCGCAAGCTGCCGGTATCAATAAGCGGCTGGCTTGAGCCCTTCCGTGCCACAGTAAGCGGGCTGTTGGGTGCCCAGCCATTAGCAGGATTGGTAAACCACTCCCGCGCGGCGTTTTGTCCCGCCAGCCCGATGCGGTGCATATATTGCTCTACATGACGCGCGTTGCCGGTAGCTGCCGCCCGCAACATGCCTGCAATCTGCTCTGCTATCTTGTCGCCGTAGTAGGCCAAAGCTGGCTCGATAACAGGTCGGGCAGGAATGTTGCGCAGCGGTGAGCCGTTGGTATGGATGAATAGCAGCGATGCGTTGTTCATACTCTCCCCGGCTCTTAGCGTCTTGTCCGCAGGTACGCCGACGAGGATATCTTTTCTTTGGGCGTCGAGTAGTCTCCGCAATGCCTCATTTAGCCCCCCAGCTGGCCCTCTGTGGCTCACATCTCCGTCTACCATATATACATACCCCCATGCCCCCTAAGCTTTGCCAAAGAGGCAAACTGCACACCGAATGTGGTCAGCTTAAACGCGGCCCAGCCATTGAGGTCGTTTGTCAGCGCAGAATTATCCATGCTGTGAGACACGCCGTCGGCGCTTTCGCTGGTTACTACACCCGCTGCGGCAGCTGCGGCAAGGACATCATCCACATCAGAATCAGCGCCTCGCATGCTTTGAAGGTACAATGTGCAGAAATGCGCAATGAAAAGACCTACCGCCACGGTCCATACTTTCCCAAATAACCGCTCGGATACGCAGTCATTCCCCAGCTGAACATAGGTGTCAATCATCGCATCCGGCATAAGCCCGTCAAACTGCGGATACACAACAAGAAAATTCTCTTTAGTGTAAACTTTGTTGTTTGGGCCTTTTATACCGCTGGCCTGTGCTATAACCGCATGGAGCATAGCTGCGCCTCCTTACCTCTTTTTGGCCTTAGATGCCACTGCCTCTACCACAGGGTCCGAAGCATGTGTCTTTACCTCAATGATGGAGCCCTCGGCCATCGCCATCTTATAGAGGTCAGTCTTAGCAATCCACTCCGGTGCCTCCTCAATGACGGAATTGCCCTGTGTCTCAAAATTCATGTCATCACTGCGGAATCCGTATCTCTTTTTAGTCAAAATCGTCAGCATTGTATTCCTCCTAATAAAAATCCCCAGGGACAAATCGTCCCCAGGGATGCTCCTTTTTTAATTCTTAGATGCCGTCGTAGTAGCGGACCGGCTGGTAGTAGTTAAACTTAACCTGGCCAATCTGTGCCGCATAGAGGGTGAGGTAAGCGGCGCGCTCGACGCTCGGTGCGGTCATGGCGCGAGTAATCGGCACGGTGATGTCAAAGTTTACCATGTCCTCGTCGTTTACATAGACCATCATGCGGTCGGTGGTACCGGTGCCTGCGCCTACGCACCAGCGGCACGGCTCGATGGAAATCTGCACGCCCTGGTCCTTGGCGATATTGTTCTGCATGAGGTATTCCATAATGGACACGTTGCCTGCATCGGAAACCTTGTGCAGCGTGATATACGCATAAGCGCTCGGAGTAATGAGGATGTGGTTAGGCATGCCCTTAAGGTCATACTCAGCCGCAGTCCACGCATCCACCAGCGCCTGATTGACATCCTGCAGGATTTCGTCCGGAGTCTTGGTATTCCATGCGCGGGTGCCTGCTGCGCCGTTCGGCACGAGGGAAGTCACAACATTGGCATCGTTCAAGAGGCCCGTCATGCCCATATCGGTGAAGCCGGTGTAGACATTCTCGTCCAGCGTCTTGTTATAGTTAAGGCGGATGCCCTTATCGAGCAGGTCCTCGAGGTTACGACCAATCTGTTTCAGCTTTGCCTGGTCTACAAACGGAACCTGCATAGCGTGCATCCAAGTGAATACCTTGAACAGGTTCTTGTTAGTGTTGACCTGCATTACCGGTACGGTGGTGGAACCAGAACCCACGATGGATTTCTGATTTGCGCCAGAGGTGCCGTAATCCATGTCAAAGGTGGAGGTGAACTCTACCCAACCGCCACCGCTCTTGGCGACAATATCTCGCTGCCAGGTGACCGAGGTCAGCGGCTCGCGTACTTTCGGGTCCAGCTTTTCCAGCTCGCCCGTGAGGAATGCCATGCCGGATGCGGTAGCCGCGTCCATAGCACCACCATAAAAGGCCTGTTTGCCGCCCATTTTCATAGCGGATGCGGCCATCTGTGCCTGAGCAGGCGTTACATTGCTAAACATATAATTTATACCTCCCTATTACGGATTTACGCGGGTCAGAAGGGTGACCTCAGCGATGTTGTTTGCATCTTTGTAGCCGTTGGTCCACTTTGCGTTCGGCAGCAGGACGGTATTAGCACCGTCGGCAGCAGCCTCAAAGCCGCCGACTACGCCGAGCGGCACGGATGCGTTAGTAGCAATGCGGACATACACAGCGCCACCTGCGGTCGGAGTGCCTACATTACACTCTACGGTAGCGGCACCGCGCGCCAAAGCGGACATCATTTCACCAGGCATGTAGGTAACGGTGTTCTGCGCCTGATAGGAAGTGGCCTGCTTCACGGTGCGGAGTGCGATACCCGCAAAAGCATCAGCGGTAAAGGTTCCGTCAACAGCCTTATAGGTATTGTCAGCGTTGAGTGCTACCGCGTGACCGAAGGGAATAGCTGCGGATGCGTCCGTCAGCTTGCGGTCGGATACAATGTCGTCCGGCGTGCGGGCATAGTTGCCAGCGTAGCCATAATTCATAGATTTACCAATAGTCTTACCAGCCATATTATTTAGCCTCCTTTTTGTAGTGCGGATTAAACTTATCGCGGATGCTGCGGCCATAGTCTGCGTCGCTGACAGCGGCTGCGTCCTTGGCACGGGCGTTCTGTGCTCGCATGAGCGCAGAATAACCTGCATCCTGTCCTACCTGTCCACGGATAAGCTGTGCGAGAGAATCAGCAGCTTTTTTGCGCTGGCTCTGCGGCAGATTAGCCACAACAGGTTTTAGGTTACGAATAGCGCGCAAAGCGCTGTCGCGGGTCTGCGCAGGCAGCATGGGCTGAGGTTCGGCTTCGTCCTTGCATGCGTCATTTGCCCCAAGCTGGGAATTGATTACATCAGGGTCTTCCGTGACCTGTCCCTCATCGGAGGTACCAGGGAATGCACCTTCGCGCGGTTCCTGCGGTGCTTCCTGCTCCTCGGTGGGAGTATTCTCCAGCTCTGCCTCCAAAGAATCAAGCGCATCCTGCTCCTCTTCGGGTGGGGCAGGCGGTGCTTCCGGCTCTGGTGCAGGTGCTTCCTTCGGCGCGGTCAAGGATGCAATAGCGTCCTCAATGCGTTTCAAGCGCTCGTCAAACTGTGCCGCATCAAATGCAGGTGCTGGTGCAGGCGCAGGCTCTGCAACCGGTGCCGGAGCTGCATCCTGCTGATTTACCGCCTGCGATGCTGCCAAAAGGTCGTCCGGAGTGGTCTCGGAGTCCTTGGCAAAAGAGGCAAGCATGCGTGCAAAAATATTCTTGCTCATTGGTTTCTTCCTTTCTGTGTCTCGGATGGCGACCTTGCGGCCAGCGCGACCTTTATCTACCACCGCGATATGATTGCCTCGGATTTCTCTTTGCTCATACGACCCTTCGCTAGTCGGTACCCATAAACAATCATAGCCGCAGGATATTTCCCGCTTTCCATCCTTTATTTTGCGAATCAGCGCCTCGTCGTAAATCACAAGGTCGCCAATAATGCAGTCTGTAAATTCACCTTCGCCTCTGTGTACATCACGACAGATGCCTTTGAGATAGCGTTGGTAGTTTTCCGGTGTGACATCCTCATCGGGATGCTCATCCACCACGGGTTTTCCTTCAAACGACGCAATCGCCGCTGCTGAAAAGACCTCAGCGGGCGGTCGCTCTACTCGATAATCCCTATTGGCGTCTTCCCCACCAAATTCCACGCCAAGATAGTGCTGCTCACCTGTGCGCGCTAGTGGCACATTCTTGCAGATGATGTAGCCTTCAGGCGTCTCGATGATATTCTGAGATATCTTCGAGCCAAAATAAGCGCGAGCCATTATAGCTCACCCCCTGTTAAAACTTTGAATTTTGCCAGCGTCATGCGCTGTATTTTGCCACCATAGAAGACACGCGCAGGCCAGCTGATGTCTCCGTAATCCAACAGCGGTGCAGGATAGCATCTGCAATTGAAGGTCTCACCTGCGTGATATTCGCCATAGGGCTCCTGCTCCTGCCGCGGGTCAAGCGCTTCCGGCGATGGTGGTTCATTCCAATTTATCAGCACGCCATCCATGTGGTCATGCGATGACCTGACGCGCTCATCTTTGGATGTGCGCCACACATACCAATCCAAGCCTGCGACCTCTGCTCTTACCCTTGTCAGCGCCGTCGATGCCTTACTCGTTTCGGTCCTGGCAATCAGCCGTGCATGTGCCTTGGTAAGATGCGGAGCAGCTTCGAGGACCTGTTTCAATAGCTCCTCGGGCCTTCTGCCTGCGGCATAGCCTTTGGCCATTTTCGCGGTTACCTGCTCGGCAACTCGCAGCGGCATGGTTTTAATATAGCCGGCGTTGCTCTCTACGATTGTCCAAAAGGCAGGTGTCGTATCCAGCTCGTTTTTAAGCGATTGATATATAACTCTACCCCTGGACGATTTCGAGGCCGCTGCGCGCCAGCTACGCGCCACACCGCGCCATATTTGCGTGGCCATGGATATAGCCACGGCCCTTGCCGCCTTGGCGAAGGTCGGCGACCGAGCGAAGTGCTCTATGGTCTGCCGTATCTGTGCCGTTGTCTTAGCTGTCGCGAGGCTTTTCCATAGCTGGGCCATCAGGCGTTGGATTGCTTTCGCGTACCTCCGCTCCGTCGCCCTTTTCGGTTGCCATTCCATCCGGTGCCTCCTCGTTCATGTCTCCGTACATATCCTCCATGCCAGGCATACCACCCATCTCGCCGCCCGCATCAATATCGTCGGACGCCTTTTCGATGTCCTCGTCGGTGATGTTGGTCCACATGCCTGTGCGTTCGCTCTGCTGTTTCAGCTCTTTCAAGCCGGTGCGCGGCGATACCAAGCCAGCATTGACCGCAGCTACAACCACATCGGTGCCACTCTTAGCAAGGTCCGTGCGCTCCTCGTCGCTCGGCTCAGCCACAGGGTCAAACTCAAAGTCCAAGTCGTCGGGTACGGCACCAAGAGCGCTCATGAACACGACCGGCAGCAGCTTGGTCAGTATTGGGCGGAGGTGGCTCTCCTGCTTCTCGGCTATCATGTCGTAGTAATTCTGTAAGTCACTCTCGCCGGTGGCATTCAATCCGCTTGGTGACCGCCCGAACAGGCGAGTTACCGGTATCTCTGCGGCACCTGAAATATCCATAATGAATTGCTGGTATACTTCCGCCAACCCTGTGAAGGTATACTGATGCGTCTCCAGCGAGTCTGCCGCGTCCATCAGCTGTACTCCCATGTTGCTCATGAGGTGGTTCTGTGCCTGGAGAGTGCGGTACAACTCAGCCTGCGACTCATGGTCGGTCATGGACAGAAGCTGTCCGAGGTCGTTCATCTTGAGCACGCGCAGATTGGCCATGAATGTCAGCTGTGCTATGTTCCACGATACATTGTCGCGCTTCTTGAGCTCGTCGAAGATGCTCTCGACAATGGATGCGCCCCAATAGATTTCCGCCATCTGCTCCCAATAAGGCAGGTCATTGCCCGTGAAGCGGATGCAGCGCGAATGGTGCACCTTGATTAGTGTGCCGTGCGCTGGGTCAGTCACCTGATAGTATTTCGGCAGGCCGTATTCGTCGTCGTTGATGTCATCCACCAGCTCAGAGGAGGGCGAAATACCGTTCCACCTGTCGAAAATCATGAGGCCCTTGAAATCTCCAGGGACCATCATCTCCAGGGATAGCGGTTCGCTGAGGTGTTCACCCTGTCCTGCCACAAGCATGATGCCCAAAGCACCACCATAAAGTCTGCCCCACTGCAGGCCTTGTTTCAGCTTGGCCAGCAGTTGCGTTTTCCTCAGCTCGCGCTTATAGCGGTCCAACAGCTCAGGCTCGATTTGGCTGGTAATCGTTATCCAATTCTTCAGCATGTCCGCCGGTACAACCGAAATAATTCTGCGGATTATCCACGACTCCCTATACAGCGCATTGAGGGTGGCATAGTCTCGCGTCATGCGCTGCATTACATACTCTGTTCCCTCCAGCGGGGACGGGATATTTATCCCCAGCCGCGCTACCGCATTGCGAAATGCGTCTCGGGCGGATGCCCTGTGCTTTTTTTCTTTAGACATTTGCAATTCTCCTTGGCCGTATAGCCGTGCTCACAAAGTAGCGAAGCGCGTCGCAGGTGTGGTCAGCTATCTTTATTGGGCGCTCGCGCAATCCCTTTTCGATGGCCTTGTTGTCCCACACATAGCTTTGATGCTCCGATATAGTCTTGGCACAGCCTTTATATATGTGTAGCAGGCGCCTTGTCAGCATAGTGTTGACCTTGCGTATGCCCTCAATGACATCGTTGTCGGCGTTGATAGTATCGACGGTTTCTTTGGCATGCAGGCCACGCGTCCGCAGCTCCACCTTAAAGCTGGCAGCCGACGGGTCAATGATTACAGCCGTGGGCCATATTGGGCCGTCCTGCACAAACTGCATGAGGTCGTCAGCGTAGGTGCTGTTGTCTTTCTCTCTGCCCTCCGCCCGACTATCGTAATAATACTCGCGGCATAGCCACACATCCTTGCCGTCGTCGTAGATGTCCAGGAACACCATAGGGTTGACGGTACCATAGTCGATTGCGATATAGCGCCTCATCAAGCCGACACGGGCCATTACCTCCGCCAGCTTATCGTCGTCAAACAGCAGCTCTTCGTTCCACGCATCACGATAGATAGCGCCCTGGGCCATAACCCACAGGCCAAGGATAAAGCGCTTAAAAAATACGCCGCTATACATCGTGCGGTAGCGCTCTCGGACCTCCTCCGACAGACTCGGGTTGTCGTCCATGAGGAAGTGGATGTGTAGCAGCCTTTTCTCTGCCGCCTGCTCTATCCAATTCTTCAAAAACCAATGTATAGGGCTGTCAGGATTGCAGTTAAACCACATCTTCGCGCCACTCACCGAGCAACGGCCTGTTGCCTGGTTGACGAATGACTCTGGCATCAGCGCCACCTCGTCGCAGAACAGCCCCGCCAGCGTAATACCCTGGATAAGGTCCTGTGAGGACTCATCGCGCCCGCCAAATACATACAGATAATTTATAACCTCGCCCTTAGCTATGACGATGAGGTTTTCCTGCCTGCTCTCCTCTACTTGATAGCCACGGATGAGTAGCACCGGCTTTAGCCACTTCCATACATTGCGCCGAAACGAGCCTACTGTTTTGCCGCACATAGCAAAGTTTTGTGCGTCAAATGTCTCCATAGCCCAAATACAAAAGCTGGTGGCCATCGCCACAGTCTTACCTGCGCGGATAGAACCGTCCGCTATAATGCCGGCATAATCCTTGTATGGGCTACCCTCGGCCCACCATGTCAGAATACGCATCTGCTTCTTGGAGAAAGCGGTAAACTTGACGGCGGGCTTGATTATACTCTTAAGCCTGCTTATCATCGTCGTCCCACACTCCCTTGGAGGCTGCCTTGATAGCTGCAGTGAAGCCGTCATCCTCAAATTCGGTAGCATTATCCGCCGCGTCCTTGAGTATCTTCTCGCCTGCGGTATCACGCAGGAAGGTTGCCGCCCGTGTGTCTCCATCCATAGCGGCCTTTATCTGTGCCAGCAATATCTGCTGTTCAACAGTAACATTCTTCTCCTCGATAAGGTCCTCAAAGGCCTTCAGCGTGTCCATTTTGCCCTTTTTCATTGGCAATTCCAGAAGCGCCAAAAGGGTCTCGCGCATGGTCTTGCGCTTACGCCTTGACTCACCGCTGGCCTTACCGCCTTTTGACTGTATTTTTTTCTGTTCTTCCTCTGTTCGCTGGTTAAAAGGTATGAGGTTTTTCGTGCCGTCTCTTTTACCCATAACCCATCACTCTAATCATGGCCGTGCTCCTCCTTCTCCAATAAAAAAACCCGTCATTTTCGACGGGTTTAACTCAATTACTTTTTATCCAATCATCAAACAAATCAGCCGCGCGTTCAAGGTCTTCGCGCTTAGCCAATGTGTTCAGCCATTCTTCAGGTATACATTCATCACCATAGTATGCTGCGGCCAGACCGCCTGCTATAGCTGCAATAGTATCGGTGTCGCTTCCGAGGTTTACCGCCTGCAGCACACATTCCTTGTAGCTATTGGTGGTTTCCAGGCACCACAGCGCAGCTTCCAGAGTGTCCACGACATAACCGGTGCTATCAATAGTGTCCTTATCATAATCGCCGAGCCAAATATGCTCGTCCAGGATGCGGCTATACTTTACGCGCTCCACATTATCAGTAATGAATTGGTCGGCTATTAAAATGCCACTCTTGATGCGCTCGGCTAGACTTTCACCTTCGCCAACCGCCAGCTCCATGCCTATAAACACATAAAGGATACACGCTGCCACACTGCGCTCATGCGCGTGTGTGAGGCTGGATACCAGTCGCGTCTCCCTTGCTATGTCCTCATAAGCCAATGCTGTGTTTTCTATTGCATAAGGTACAATCGGCAGTATGCGCATCAGCGAGCCATTGCCGTTATCTCTTTCTCCGGTGCCACCGCATTCCTTTGCAGGTGTCCCCATAAGATATCTACGGATGGCCGCACTGCACGACAGGCCGCAGTCAAATACTTTACCATACGGCGTATATTGTCCATCCCTATACCATCCTGCAAAGCGCCTCATGATGTCGTCGGCGTCAATGCCTTTCTTAGTCATCATGCTGTCCAAAAGCACCAGCGTCATGCTGGTATCATCGGACCATGTGCCGGCAGGCTGATTGTGTGTGCCGAATCCGCGCATCCCGGTGACCGGCTCTGCCTCCAGCCTCTCTCTACTCATAAACTCCACAGGTACGCCGAGCGCATCACCTACGGCGTGCCCTAATAGCATTCTCTTAATAAGACTCATAGCTCCTCCTTGGTATCTTAAATGTCCGCGTCTTCCGGCAGACCTTCCATAGGGTCAAACATGACTCCGGTTCTGATACATTCCTCAATCTTGGCAATTTCTTCTTCTTCAGTGAAGCACATGCACATGTTTGGGAATCCTTCTCCAAAAGTTTCGCGGTATTTCATTCTTGCCGCATCTACTCTACTCATTTCGCTCATGTTTTTTTCGCTCCTTTTTTGAATGCCACAATACTGTCCAGCATCTCATTCATAATCTGAGTGCTCTTTGGCAACCACTGCTGCATAATCTTGTACTGCTCAGGATTGGTTGCCATGCTTTCGCAAAATTCCGCAAAAGCTTCACGCGGCAGTTTTTGCTGGTCCTTCCAATACGAGACCTTATGTCCCCAGCCGTCCGTTGCCTTGCCCTTTGTGGCTCCGCCGAAAATATCACTCAACGCACTTCTGCAATCTTCGGGTAGAGCATACAGCTCTTTGCTTACTGCCGCATACGCCTCAGCTACCGGCACTTTTTGCCCTGGCTTTTTCGCCTTTAGTTCAGCCTGCTTGGCCTTTATCTTTTCTTTGACCTCTTCCATGATGGTCTGACCGAATATACCGTTTTTATAGTTACAGCTCGGCCTGTGGGCATAGGCATCAAGATTATGGCCCAGCTCATGGAATAGCGTTTGGTACGGTTTCAAACCGTCTATCTTATTGCTTTTTTCAAGGTTGATGTTTACGCCTTTCGCTAAGACATCATAGTGGGCACCTTTTTTATAATCCAACGATATCAGCTTAAGCCCATGCTGGCAAAGAGTAAAGGCCTCGGCATAGTTCTGTGGGGCTGCCTGCAGCAGTTTATTTATTGCCGCCTCATGCTTCGCATTATGCCCCATCAGTGCTTTGCCTATCTGCGACTGCGGATTGAGCGCTATCGCAGGTGCCGTCGCCTTGGCCAAATTATTCAACAGCGACTGCGGTTTATTTCCTGCCGGTGCGGGCGGTTGCGCCTGCGGAGGCGGTTGCTTCGGTTGCTGCGCCTGCTTTTGTTTGCCAAGATTACCCAGTACATTAAGAATGCTGCTCACGCCTTGGTTCTTCTGCTTCCAACCAGGTCCCCAATGATGCGACTTGTTAAATTTGCCTCCGGCACCACCATCATAGTTTCCATTCTCATCGAGATGAACATGGCTGCCGTTGATGGTCTTCCAATTCTCAGGATTAAGGTCATCTGGATAGCCTTTAGTGTCTAATGCTCTTATCCGCTTAAGGTTTTCCTCCGTTTTGTCCATTGTTTTCCACCTCGCAAAGTTCAATAAGGCGCTTCAATGCCGCAATAAACCATTCTTGGTCATACTCAATAATATAATCCATGCGGTAATCACGATATTTAGCCAAGATGGTATCGCCCAATGTCTGAATATCCGTGATTTTATCCGCATTCGCCTTTGCATCCCTTACCATTGCAATACCGAATTCGCGGCCCATTTCCGCTAATCTGTCCCAGCTGGACTCAAAACCGACATCCAATGCTTCAAGACCAAATTCCGGCTTTTCATTATGCGGATTAAAATCAACGCTGGAAAAATAATCTAACCATTTTTTAGCAAATGCTAATACTTTCTCTTTTTTCATGAAATTTTTCCTCTGTTTTGTCCATTTTCAAGTTCCTCTTCGCACAATCCCTCTAACCAATCAAGGGCATTGATATACCAATCCACGTCGAAATTATATCCGCCGCCTTTGGTATCCTCGCGCCATTTGGTATAAATAAGATTGCCTATAGCCTGGATATTTTCGCATTTTTCAACCTCTTCTGCTATTGCTTTCTTGAAAGCAAAGAAATTTACATTTTCCGGCGTCCAATCAGGATGTATTTCCTTTATGAACGATACATATTCGTCAATCTCAAGACCAGCCTCACGAGCATCATCATACATATCGAGATAATATGCCCGTGCCGGGTCTGCTTCATCATATTTTGCGAGCCATTTCTTCGCGAAAGCCAAAACCTTTTTAACATCTGTCATTATTACCGCTCCTTTGGAATTTTTCTTTTATTATACATAATTTATAGAAAAAAGTCCAGTTTTTTTAGATTTTTATACCTTATAACCTTCTTGAGCGACTACTTGGCACATCAATGTAGGCTTGCCATTCTTCATGACAACTCCATCTATGCGCATTTTGGTTCCGCGCTGCAACAACATTTCAGCTTCCGAAGAAATGGAGTGCTGTTTATCTTTGCCATTCCAGCTAACACCTTGGCAAGCGCCATATTTTGAAAACGGTTCCATGTACATCATCTTAGTTCCAGCTGGGCAATAAATTTCCATTTTTATATCGCCGGAAAATCCTTTACCTGATGCTATGCCACAGGACATAAATCCGTGGTCCGTTACATCAGCTCCTTCCAAGGCAGCTCTAAACGCATCAATACCTTGATGTTGTATTTTCTCCATCGTGCCAGATGGCAGGTCCAGCAATGTATCCAAAAGACCTGTAGGGATACCACGTATTAGCGTTACGGGCTCTGAATATGAAGATTTGTCTATGGCATCTGTCATATCTTGGACCTTTTTCTTTATTGCGCCATTCATTGTCGGTGAATTACCTGCGCCATAATGCGGCCCTGTCCAACCTTTACCATATACTTCGCCGCGTAGAGTTTCGTTGACATCATGATAGCTTCCCGTGTAATCATATAGAGCTATCTTTTCGTCATAGCTCATTTTATTCCACGCATCGCTACATACGCCGATATATTTTTTATGCGTTTGCAAATCTGCCGTTCCTTTCGGTAACGGATTCTGTTTTTTCACTGCATCCGTTACATGGTTAAATGTCAACGCCGTAACATTCCCCTTAGTCTTGGTTGCTGGTGGTTTTGGGGGTGGCGGGTATTTTATCTTTTTGGCCTGCAAAGCAGGTGGCAATTGTCCATTTATCCCAAGTCCACCCAATGTAGACACGGGGTCTACCACAGCCTCATTTATCGGCTGGATGCTGCCCATCTTGGTTTGCAGCTGGGTGTTTACATCCACCGCTCCATTTTCTGTGGAGGCTTGCAGCTCTTTTAGTGCCTTCATGGTGCCTTTGCCGGTGATAGTGTCGAAATAGTTTTCGATAGCGTGCTGAACCTGCTTATTTCCCATCTTATTGGCCATAGCATCCTGCATGGTCTTCATGTGCTTTAAGGCAGATTTTAATGTCTCTATTGCCTCTCCACTAGGATTGTTTTTATAGATGGCAATAGTTTCCAACGCTGTGGTGAGCGCGCTGGTATACAATTCCTCATACATGCTACCGGAGGTAGTGACACCTTTTTGCGCCAGGTATTCTTCCATACCCTGTTTTATCTTCTTTGCCATATTTGCACTTGCAATAGCCTGGGCCGTATTCGTCTCAGGCTCAGCTGGTGCAGGTGGTTCGGGCGGTGCTACCGGTGTCTGAGGTGCTGATGGTACTGACGGCTCCGCAATTGTACCATCGGGATTGGTCAGCGCATACTTTGACTGTACACCGTCGGGCAGCTTCGTCATACCCATGCTCGATGTGATTTCTTTTTCATTGAACAGCTTTTCCAGCTCCGGCTGTGAGGCACCCTTCTGTACTACCTCGGCCACATCAAGCATCTTTTCGTACTCGCCACCGAGCGTATCAATGATAGCGCCGCCCACACCGTTCGCCTCGTTATAGATATAATCCGAAGATGTCTTCCAAAAGTCCTTTGCAGCTGCTTTTAGCTGGGAATAATTACTCGATTGGTTGTTATACATATAAGCATTCAAGGCCATAGCAAGCTTCTGATAATTTTTCATCAACGCCTTGCATTGCTTTATGTCATCTTCACTAAACTCTGCAAATTCCGTATGCTTCTGTTTAAGCGCTTTGCCAATTTTAGCAAAGTTATTAAACTCTTTCCAATTTAGGATAGGCTCTGCGGCCGGAGGCTCAAATGCCTGGGCTACATTCCCCAACGGGTCAGCTGGTGGCTCTGTCAGCTCTGGCTCAGGCGCTGTCGGCTCAACTACATCCGGCAAAGCTGCAATCTTTTTAGTCATGCCGACATTCTGCAACTTCGTAATCATTTCCAGCGTTTTTTCGCTGGGATTCTTATCTTTTAGGCTATATGCTACCATAGCTAAATCCAATGCGTTACCATCCAGCGCATCTATAATATCCTGAGCAGCCTGCTTCTCCGCATCATCGAGCCCTTTCCAACTCCAATATAAATCAGCCGCGTATGTAGATAATGCGTCCATGTCTTTGTTGCCATTTGTGTATTCTTGAATTTGTTGAGACAGCTTTTGATGGTTAAAAAGCAACGACATGATTTTATTGGGGTCTGCATTAGCTATACTTGGTATTTTTTTCTGTAGCACATCAAATGTGACTTGATTCCCAAAAATGTCTGCCGGTATCAATTCTGCCTCCGGCTCGGTAGCATTAGCCAAACCTGTCAGCGGGTCGGCTGGTGGTTCTTCCGGCATTGCAGGTCCCTGTCCTTTGTTGGCAAGATAATCCTGCCATTCCTTGGACTGCTGCAGCTTCTCCCAATTTTTCAGTGCGGCTTTCGGTACGGGGCCAAGCGCTCCGTCCATCTTCTCCCAAAATGAAACATCAGCCGAGGCCAGCATCTCGTCAAAATTATGCTTGCCGATTTCTGCCATGCTTACGCCAGCTTTGGCCATGCCATCCTTAAAGGTCTGCAAATCTTCCTTGAGCTGCTTCGCCCATTTGTCGTGCATCTCCGGCGTAGCGGCCTTTTTCATGCCTACCTTAGATGCTTTGACCTTATTGACCCACCATTGTTTGAGGTCGTCAATGCTTGGGTTATCACCCAGGCTGACAGATTTCATCTTTGTCTCCGCTTCCAAATCTTCGCTCTCAGCCATAGCTGCCGCCAGCTCGTTTACCTGTCGCTGTCGCTCTGCCGGCTCATTCTGCGGGTAGCTTGTCTGCGCCTGCGGATTTTGTGGCGTTTTGCCATGTGCCGACTGACCGTTGAATTTACCGCCGGCACCGCCATCAATCTGCCCATTCCCATCCATGTGTACATGGGCACCATTGATAGTTTTCCAATTGTCAGGATTTGGGTCTTTTGCAAAATCAAATGCCCTTGCCAAATGTCCGAGAATATCCATACTGCACCTCAAAACTGCAATAAAAAAAGCGCCTTATAAAAGACGCTTGTATATTTTTGGTGACGGCCCCTTCAAAGGCAGGAGGAGCTGGACCTGCAGGCCGCCATAAAAAGGAGGTGGGGTGGTAAGAAAAAATCCAAAACTACCACCCCTCAGCTCAAATGAAAGGAGTGTTTCTTAATGAAACCATTAAGAAAGGCACCGCAAAACGCAGTGCCTACAGAAATTCCATAATAATAATAACACATCTTGACATGTCTGTCTATTCCGGAATAAGTTTATTTAATTCATTATTTCCATAGCCTTTAGATTTTTTTCCAATAATATTGGATTGTTAAATTATTTTTTTAATCCACGCCACCATTCAGCCCTAACCCAATCGCGATGCCTGTGGCAATACTTATCACATCATTCATCAAGGTGTAGTAAACGCTGCGGCGCAGCTTTAAGGTCCGGCAAATTTCCCGCCAGCCTGCTTTTTTATCGTACAGCATGACAATCATCTGCCCTTGAATGTTGCTACCGTAGTAAGCACGGGTGCGCTCCACCACTCTCAGCCAGCTCTCGGGGCGGCGTATTGCCTGAGACTCACGGCTGCCGTAGTTAATCGTTACCACGTCCAGCTCAGCCGTGTTGCGGATTGCCTTCTGGGCCGTTGGGTCAGAGATATAGCTGTGGCCTCCCCCGCCCTGCTTCTGCGTGCCTGGGTCCAATCGCTTTTCGTAGACCGCGCGCTTGATTGCCTCGTAGTGATTAAAGCAAAAGACCACCATTCTGTCCAATGCCATTTTCACACCTCCCTGAAAATCATATCGGGGTGGCGAAAAAGGAGCAGCTTGCGCTTAAGGTTATACTCCCTTGTCCGCATACCCTTCACATCAATGACCTCTGTATGTCCGTCCTTGTAGGTGACGACAAAATCGGCCACATAGGTAATCGCTCGCTCCATTTTTCCATTATAACGGAAATGCGGCTGTAATTCAAACTGTACTTGTCTCTCAAAGCTTACTACCTCGCCGGATTTTTGCAGCAGCAGTAGGGTGGCATAGTAATTGGCCTCCTTCTTTGAGTCAAAAACTATGCCATCCAGCTCTGTCTTTTTGGCGTGGTATTTGCTTTTTTTATTTGGCCACCAGGTCAAAACGGAATTTCCTCGTCCGGTACCGGAGCGCCGAAGCTGTCAACCGGTGTCCGCGGTGCAGGTGCGGCAGGTGCTCCCCAGCCGTCATTATGCTGTTGCTGAGGTTTGTTGCCGGCAAACTCAATATTGCTGACCTTTACCTCCGTAGCCCATCGGTCGCTGCCGTCCTGCGCGGTATACTTGCGAA
This sequence comes from Selenomonadaceae bacterium, assembly GCA_045616885.1. GTDB lineage: Bacteria > Bacillota > Negativicutes > Selenomonadales > Selenomonadaceae > RGIG250. Next base: position 37,845 of record JAZLHS010000173.1, read on the forward strand.
TTTCCATGCGGCCCTCGACCAATATAGGCGAGCCCTTCTGCAAGTACTTCTGGGCAAATTCTGCCCTGTTCTCCCATGCTACCAGCGGGATAAAATCAGCGTCATATTTACCATCAGCGTTCTTGGTCGGGCGATTTACCGCAATAACCATGCCGGCCACCGCCTTGCCACTCTGCGTGTACCGTATCTGTGGGTCCTTAGCCAAGCGCCCCAAGAGTATTACTTTATTCATGCCTTTTCCTCCTCATATCCGAGCCGCTTAGCCCAACGCTCCCATTTCCAATAATCGTCCACTATCGGCTCCAAATCCGGTGTTTCCAGCAGGTACAATACCGCCAGCACATCCATAATCTCCTCACGGAAATTTGCAGCGACATCGGAAGATGATGCCGGCGTTAGGTTTTTACTCATGTGCATCGCGCGTATCAGCTTCAATGCCGCTTTGCCCAGCTCGCAACATTCCTCCGCCAGCTGCTCAAGTAGGTCGCGAGGCGTCAATTTCCATTTCACAAAAGCTGCATACTTATTCATCCTCGTCCTCCTCATGGTCCAATACAAAATCGTAGACCCAGCGCATGTATCTGTAATAAAGCCCAATGATTACCGGCAGAGCAAAAAACGCACCCAGCCAGCATGCTGCTTCCAGCCATAAATCCATCATTCCCACCCCGCAACACATCGTATAGCCGTGGAAATCATCAGCCCGACGAAGATAATCCCGCCGCCCAGCAGCATCCCGCTGAACACAGCCTTGTTAATTAAATCGTCCAGCTTCGCCTCGCTCAAGCACACCACCACCACATCATTCGGCATATTTTCCAAGCCCACCGTGATGCCCGGCTCTACTGAAAACTCCTTCATTCCTTGTCCTCCTCAAACACATACCCCTCAAAGATTTTTTCTTTTTCTGCTTCCATTGCCTCCGTAACCTTCATCATATTGCCAAAAGCATCACGAATTTTCATTGTCACACCATATTCATCTGTACCGGTAGCCTTTTGAAAAGCTGTCGTAATTACATGCTGCGTAGCCACATTCTCCATAACCATATACGCCAAATAGTCCGTAATCTCAGCTACCGTCGCCCTGTCTCCGCGGTCAAACGCATCCATCATGCGTTTTTTAGTGTTGTTCAACGCCTCTGCAATTCTCATTCTGCCACCTCAAACCTTTCAAAGAATTCATCTTTTGAAATCATCATGTACCCACTCCATCCACGCCGTTTCAAGATAACGACACCGTTTATTTCCTGCACCTTTTCCCATAACTTTCTTTTTGTGGTTTTACCTAAAAATTTCAACTTATATTTAGGATTTTTTCTCATCCTCTACCACCCCATTCGGAAGGAAAATAGCAAACCTCTCTAGCGGCACATTTGTCACAATCTCCTTCCTGCGGCTCGATGCAGGCCCACGCATATTCTTTGCACATGATTTTCCGAATTTCGCCGTTTTCCCAATAATTATTTTTAGGCTCGCAATTTTCCATGTCGTCTATTTCAGGTATTCGCTTCGCCCGGAGTTCAACATACCTTGCACCATCCAGCGCATCATGCCCCAGCGCCGCTTTCTTTGCTTCGTTTCTGCTGTCAGCAAAAACTATCGCCGCGCCAGCCGAGGTTTCAGTTTGCACCATCCAACCTTTCATTTACAAACCACCCCTTCCTAAATACACCCACCGCAACAGCCTTCCTCGACATTCTTGTTAAAAACATAGTCGATTTCATTTGCATATTTTTGATACTTTTCCGGAATATCGGCATAGTCGATAATCCATTCCCCGCAAGTCGCGCCAGAAATATAATTACATGTCCCACCTGAATGCCAAAACTTATAATTGTCGCAGGCATCGTCGCAACCGAAAGTAACCGTCCGACCGTCTATCTCCAGCGTTAAAATCCCGCTGCAAAGATTGGGCCATTTACCTGTGTACGAAACAAATTTCACATGTTCAGGCTCATAATTATTTGGTGCGTTTACCAGCATCCTCTCACCCTCTCTCCTTTTTCACAAAATCCAATATCTTTCCAGTCATTTCCTTTGCCTCGTCTTTCGTTTTAAACACAAGGCCTCTATCATAAGCTGCCAATTCTAATTGCCTGTTCCCCCAAATATAATAATTATACTCACAGGGGCTATTGAGAACAGGTGTATAGTATCCCTCACCTAATTTCGGTTTCCACGGCAGCAATACTGCTTCTAAATCCCCACATAACAGGTCTGATAATAGCTTTGAACTTTTTAGCCCTTCGCCTTGACAATCCAATATATATAAACCGTCTTCTTGCAGTTTATAAATACCTTCTTGCTCTTTTATTTTAAACTCCCTATCAAGTTCAACACCTAACAAGGTTGCAACCTCTGCCATTTTATTCATTCTATCCCTCTCTCCTCTTTCACAAAATCCAATATCTTTTCAGTCATTTCCTTTGCCTCGTTTTTTGTTTTAAACACAAGGCCTCTATCATAAGCTAACAAATCCATCGGATCGTCATCCCAAATATAATGCTCATAAGCAAAGTCACCGCTAATAGCAGGCATATAATACCCATCACCCATATTTGGTTTCCACGGCTTCTTTACTATCGCTAATTCACCTGTAAAAATTTTACCAATAGCATCGGTTATTGTTGATATATACCACCCGTCTGGGAAACGATATTCCAACCCATTCTCCGTGAGTCTATATTCCCCCGTCCGCACTTCGCCAGTTGCAACCTCTTTAATCTGGAACTCCTCGCCTAGTTCAACGCCAAGCATTTCTGCTACCTGCTCCATTTTATTCTCACTCATCCTGCTTCGCCCTCTCAATCCCATACCGCGACGCGGTATCCCGCAGCAGGTGCGCCTCATCTATAGCTGCCGTTGACAGCGACTCTTGGTCGTCCAGGCAATTCAACAGCATGTTCATCCGCTGCTCCAGCAACACCTGCAAAATCTGTTTTATACCTTCTGTGCCGATGCCTTGTAAAAACTCATATTGCTCGCTAATCGTCAAATCGCTAAAGCACCGGTTTACCCATTTCCCATTACGCTGCACTCTGCGGTAAATACCGTCGAGGTCCAGCTGCTTAATCTCATACATCACCACACCTCCCAAATAATCGTCTTGGCCTTGTCGCCCAGATTGCGACAAATCTCCTCATAGTTTCCCTCCGTCAAAGTAACGGTCACATGCTCATGCTGCAGGAACAGCATATCTTTTAATTTCAGCAACTCCAGCATCCTTTCGTCGGTCAGCTTAAGTCGCAGCTTCTTCATCTTTTTCCCCATTTTGCTCCTCCTTAACTTCGCCAATCAAAATCTCCAGGCAATGCGCGGCCTTCATTAAGTCCGGCAGCGGGTCCTCAGTTTTATTTCCTGCCCGCCACACATACTTGAAAATGCTCACAATGCAATAGCCGCGCTTTATCCATGCCGGAAAAATCGACAGCAGGTCGTTGCCGTTCGGCAATTTGTAATATTTCGGCGTTTTATCGGTCATAATATACTCTCATCCCCCAGCACACCCCAAAGCGGTATCAGCTTCTCTTCCTTTTCGCTCTTATTGGTGTCGTAGCGATACCCTTGGCGAATCCACCACTCGAACATTTCCACACCGTCGCCATACTTCGACGGCTTAATCTCACCCCGCGCCACGCGTTCGGCACGTATTTCAAATCCGCGAATGCAATACTTTCTATAGAGCGCCGCATATTTAGGCCAGCGCTCCAAGTTCCTTTGCATCTTACTCAGTGACTGCAAGGGACACAGGACGCATCCCAGCCTGTCAAAGCCTTGGTCGTATAGCTTACAATACGGCACATTGTAAGTGTGGATATACTCCCAAACCTCTTCATCCGACCACTCAATAATCGGATGAATAAACTGCTTGTTGGCATGCGCTCTGCATGTTTCCTGTAGCTTGCGCTGCGCCCTTCGTGGGCTTTCGGCATGGCGGATACCGGTCACTACCGTCCTGCCGATACCCCCGCCTCCCTCCTTAAGCACGCGGCAACAGTAGCGTGCCCGTGGCGTGGGTAACAGCCCGGAATTATCCATAATCAACTGCCACATGCTCCGTTCCGGTCGTACCCACTCAACCTCCGGATAATACTCTTTGATAAAATATACCAGCTCCGGCGGGTCAACCGTCGTGAGGTGGTAATGGGCGTCATACTTAACGCCGGCTCTTTTGATGAGGTCATACACTACACAGCTATCTTTGCCACCTGAAAAAGCCACATAGTAACCATCCTTGGGAACATTCAGTTGGAGGCGTGCTATCGCCAGCTTAACCTTATCCCTGTGCCCAAACAGCGTGTCCTCTATCAGTGCCATTTCCTGCTCCTTTCCCTCGTTCTAATGCTGCCATCCGCCAATGCCATCAAAGCACGAGCCTAACTTCCACATTTTGCATCCCTCTCCGCTTTCCAGCGCAGCATTGCCATATATCGGCCATACGACATGCCGTTCTTTTTTGCCTGTTCGACATTCTTCCTAAGCCGGACCTCGCTGGCCTCCTGCCGTTCTGCCCGCGTCAAAAACTCAGCTTTGCGCTCTGCATGCCTGGCCCGCAATGTTTCGGCCTGCCGCTTCCGCTGTTCGCGCTCAAACGCAATGTCCTTTTTCTTTTGGGCTATCTCAGCCTCGCATGCCATACAGTGGTGCATATAGCGGCACCTTGCATATTTGATAGACTCGGCATTCTCCCGCAGGCGAAATTCGCTTTTCGGCTTGCGCTCTTTGCAGCGCCTACAGACATACAGCCCATCACTTTTACCTCTGCCCATCAGCCTGCCTCCTTCCCGCTAATCAGCCTCTTGGTCCGAAGGTCCACCAGCTCCTCTTCGCGCTTGCGGATGTGCACGCTGTTCTCCTCGCGGGCTTCCTGCATAGCAGCCTCTACATCCACGCCGACCTCATCAATCAGCGCCTGCCGGATATCGTCGTGGGTAATTCCCTCGGTCACCATATCCCCCGCAAATTTCGTTATGTCGTTCAGAAAGCGCGTGATGCGCACCGTGCCCCAGCCCCAATACTTATGCAGGACCATTGCCTGCATGGCAATCACTCTGCCGGTGGTGTATGTTGCCACATCCTTGGTCAGCTTCAACTGCGCTTCGCTGATGTACTCCTCCGCCAGCTCGCCCTGTTCCGCCATCTTGCGGATTAGCCTGTTCTTTTTCTGCTCCCTCCGCAGCTTTCTTGATATACCCATTTGCTCCTCCTATCCGAAAACTGCACCCGCCGGGCACGCATGGGTAGCACGCATGGCCGGTCCAGGCGCATATTCCATTCACGCCGTCTCCCGCAGGCTGCGCCCGCTGAAAACTATGTATTTACTCGTGGACCGCAGGCGGTCGATAATACGCCCGCCGTAGGTCCCCATCAAATCCTGCTGGGACAGGTTGGTGGTTATGATTACCGGCAGCATCCGGTTGTAGCGCTCGGTGATGATGCTGTCTATCTTCGCCAGCACCCAAGGTGCCACCGCATTTTCTGCGCCCAAGTCGTCTATGACCAAAATGTCACATTCGCGAATATGCTTCTCGTACTTTGCGGCCTCCTCCCTGTTTAAGGACCGCATCGTATACAATGTGTCGAGCAGGCTCGCCATCGGTATCATGTACCCGCTGTGCCGGTCGTCCGATTCCAACAGCTCCCGCAGTACGGCCACCGCGAGGGTGGTTTTCATGCGCCCAGGCCCTCCCGCGAGTATCAGCCCCATACCGGCGTCGATGTTCGCCCGCAGCTGCGCGGCGTAGCGGCTCACCACATCCCATTGCGATACTATGTCCGCAGGTATCCCCCGGGCTTCCAAAGCCTCGAAGGTTACCCACTGAAAACGCTTAAAAATGCCGTGCTTCTCCAAAAACTCCGGTGACAGCTCAGGTACCAGCAGGTTTCTGCTCGATGTCTCCCCATCCGTCTTTGACTTGGCTCCAATCAACTCTGTCCTCGCGGCGAGCGCTTTGTCGCGTACCCGCTTTGCCAGCTCCACTACTTCCAATTCCACTGCCTCCAGCTCCATCGTATCCGTTCACCTCCCACCGGTGCAGAATAGCCTCGATATACGCCAGCTTCCGTGCGTTATTGCTCACGGCTATCTCCACCGCCTCGCGCCAATGCTGCAAACCGTGCTTTTCTACATCGTCCGCGATTTTCTCCAGCTCGATAGCCGAGCAGACCGGAGCGATGTTATCTTCGTAGATGCTCTTAGCTGCAGCTAAAACCTTTTCCTTTTCCACCGCCGCCACCTTACTCTCTTTAGAGAGAGTATTATGTGGTGGTGTAGGTACTATACTAAACTCTACTAACCTATCCTTACCTAACCTATGCGGTCCACTGGTCGTCCGTTGGTCGTCCTGTGGTCGTCCACTGGTCGTCCGTTGGTCGTCCACCGTTGACTTTTTCTCTCTTTTTTTGCGTAAATCGGCTCGTTCATAGCCTTGCTGAATGTCCGCTTCCGGCAACACCTGCAGCAGTAAATCTTTATAGATGCTGTCAATCTTCCTGTCGCCGCGGATTTGATTATTCTCGCGCCAATCGAGAATGTACGATACCAGGTCCTCGTTCAGCACCTTCACAAATTCCCTCGCGCAGAGCACCCGCAGGTCGTCCTCCGTACAGCCCGATTGCTGGATTACCGGAAACGCCTCAACCACGCCGTCGTCATCCGCCCGGATATTCAAATCGTAATACAAGAGCCGAGCCGAAATCGGCATCCGCAGGAAGCGCGCCGTCTCCACGACGCGCCTGGAAATCATTCTCCGTGTTGCCATGCTTAAAGCCGCCCCTCGTAGGTTGATATACCCTCGCCCTCAAAAAGCGCTCCTGCGGCCTCCTGTGGCGAATTTGGGCTATTCTCGGACGGGGTTGTCTCCACAGCCTCAGCCTCAATCGTCACCGGCTCCTCCTTCGGCGCTTCCTTCGGCGGCGAAACAGGACGCTCGTAGATGCTCTCCGCGTCAACCTCGCCGTGTACATCCTTCACCTCGTCATAGGTCTGCAAGCCCATGCTCAGCTCCGGCGCCGTCGTGCGGATAAACCATGCGGCTGCGCGGTAGCGAAGCATTTGGTCCGGCATCGTCTTCCACTTGCTGCCGCTTTTGGTAAACCAGCCCTCAGCCTTGGCAATAGCGATTGTCACCTCAGGACCTTCGAGCAGCTCACCCGTGGCTATTTCCGTCGCGTAAGCAATAATGCCCTGACTGTCCGTGCCCTTCTTGCCCGTTTCCTTGTAGCGGATGCTGGTATAGCGACCGGACTTGTTGAAGGTCGCAATCATGAATTTCGATGACCAGGCAGGCTGTCCGTGTACGATGTACAAATTCTGTATGACCATCAGCGGGTCGGCGTGCATCCGCTGCGCCATGTTCAGTGCTATTACACAGTTACTGATACCGTTATAGTTCAGCGCCCGTCCGTCCTTGTCGCGCTGCGTGCGGTACGCCTCCGGCACCAGCGTGCTGTTTGAAAACATATTGGCCATGCGCTGCAAAAGCGCGAAGCCATCAGCCGTATCAAAACCGGCTATCACCTGCGCCTGCTGCTGCGTCAAAGCCATCGTCTGCGGTGGTGCCATCTGCACCGTATTTTCTGTATCTACAATCTCAGTGTTCTCCATGTTCTCGTCCTCCTTGTTATTTCAAAGTCATGCTCAGCGACTCTTTAATTTCGGCTCCAGGCACCTCAATGCCCGCCTTGAGGTCAGCCAAAAGAGCAATTTTGTCTACTTTAGGCGGTGGCGTTACCTTGTAAATGTCCGGTACCGCTTCCTCGTTAAGGACATTCGCGCTCTTGGTCTTACGGAAGGAAATCGCAAACTCCGTCTCCTTGACCGACTTGCCGTCGAGGTAGGCTGACAGATAATTTTTCAGGCTTTCCAGCTTGCCCTCAGCCGCTTTCTGCCGTGCGGCAAAAGCATCCTTCTGTGCTTTCAGGGCGACTACATCGGCCCGCAGGTTTTTCATCCAACAAGCAATATTGCGGATTTTTTTGTCGCGCTCCATCTGCAAATCCTCAAGCTGCTGCAGGTCAATCGCCGTCCCCACAATCTCTCCTGTCGCATGGTCTACAACATTGCTGATGCAATCTTCGATTGCCTTGTCTATCTCAAATAAATTCATAGCCTTTTCGCTCCTTCTGTGTTATACTGAAATAGTCTTTATAATGTTTTCTGTTGGATTTTTCCCCGTGCCGTTCGCGGCATGGGGATTTTTTTATGCCGGTACGCGGACCTTTGTGTAGAAATCTACGCCGGTGCCGTCGGAAACAGGGCTGACCCCGCAAAAGTCGCACGCCTCCATAAAAGCTGTCCAAGCTTCGTTGTACATCTCGAAAACCTCCTCCGGCTTTTCGTTGCTGCGGTATTCGCTGAAGGTTTCAATTCGGCTCACAAGCCTATCGCCTTCAGTGAAAACATCGCCTTTTTTGAAGTGCGTCATGGTAACAGACATCATGGTAAATTCCTCAATTATCGTCTTGCCGCTTCTTACGGAGCGAAAGCCGCTATAGTCGGAATAAAAACTCATCTGTGTGATTTTGACGATGTACTCATCTGTCTCCACATAATTCAAAATCATATTTTACCCCCTTAAAGCGGCTTGTTCGGAAACAGGCCGTCAAGCATAATGTACCAAAAAGCCAAAATCAGCAGCGTGGTCAGCGTCCACTCGGCAGCCGTGGAAATCACATCCTGCCACCAAATCCGGCGCTGCTGGTATACACTGCGCGTAAACATTCTCTTCATGCAATCACCTCCTCCATTTCAATCATCATGTCAACCTCCTCTGATGTGAGGTCGTAATCTTGGCAAAAAACTTTCTTGGAAACCTTGCCCAGAATAGTGCGGAAGCCTTTGGCCTTCTGTTCCTTGTTCAGCTCTGCAATCACGCGATACGACTGAGAGCGGGACAGCCCTGTGACCTTCCGCACATCCATCCAATCCAAGTAAACCTTCATTTGCTCCTCCTGCTCCACAATTATTGGAGTTCAAAAACATCATTGGGCGATGCCTTCATGAAATCACATGCCTTCATAAAAACCTCGGCGCTCAGCCGGACATGTCCTTTCAGC
>JAZLHS010000174.1:0-9539 GCA_045616885.1 Selenomonadaceae bacterium
TTTCAAGATTATCAGAGCCGTAAAATGACATTATTTCAAGATTATCATTTTCTTGGTGTCACGAAAATGTTCTGTGGTAAAAAATCGAGATTTTACCACTTGTTTGATTTCCCGCAAAAATAGTAAAGACCTAGCGATAGAAGGATACAAATATGTCAGTACACAAAGACGAGCGCAAGAATGGTCAATGGGTCGTCTGCACAAGATACGAGGACTTCGCCAAAGAGCCGCACCAGCATAAAAAAAGAGGCTTCGCTACAAAGAGAGAAGCCCTCGAATACGAAAGACAATACAAAGCAGAACAAAAGTGTGCAGGCTTGACTTTCGGCAAACTGCGAGAATTATATATGGATGATTGCAAGCATCGTGTACGCAAGACGACAATAGACTCAGTTACTTTATCGCTCAACCGGATTACTCCATACCTTGAAAGATACGAAGTTAAAGATATTACTCCACAAGTGATTAGGCAACTACAAATAGAACTGCTTGATAAAAACTACTCTCCCGGCACGGTCAAGGAGACCATCGGTAAATTGTCTGCTATGATGAATTATGGGGTGCGGTATTATAATCTACCGTCAAACCCATGCAGAGTCGCAGGAAACATAAAAAAGGCACAATCCAAAGAATTTGTGGTGTGGTCAAACGACGAATTTAAGAGGTTCATCGCAACGAAAAAGAAACCAATACACCGGCTCTTATATACAACACTTTTTTACACAGGTCTGAGAATTGGTGAATTGCTAGGTCTTACATGGGAAGATATTGACGGTGATGTATTGCACATTAATAAACAGTGGTTATACCGACGGAAAGAGTTCAGCCCCCCAAAGACGCCGCAATCTGTCCGTGATGTGCCAATCCCGCTTTTCTTGCAAGAAATGTTCCGGCTTCGCCCATACGACTACAAGCCGACCGACAGGGTATTCAATATCTCCGCTGAGTCAGTCGATTCGGCATTAAAAACCGGGATACGAAAGGCAGGGCTTCCCGCTATAAAAATCCATGGCTTTCGACACTCCCATATCTCAATGCTGATTTCCCTTGGAGTACCAATCCCGGCGATTGCAAAAAGGGTCGGTCACTCCAGCACATCAACAACCATGTCCGTATATGCTCATGCTTATAAACACGACGAATATAATGTCGCTAATGTTCTTGATACAACAAACAAAAACGAGTCTCCTTTAATCGAGCCACCGAAGCAAATCGAGAAAAAGAGGAAACCGATTGCCGAATGGAGACCATCAATGCCCCCTAAATCTTCCCAAATTCCTGCAAATGTTTCCAAAATGTTTCCAAAAGAAATTTTATAAACCTTCTGCCCTTGTCGCTCTAAGGCGAAAGGGCATTTTTCTTGTATTTTTTGACTAATTGCAACTTCGTTTTTTCCAAAAATTTGCCGTTATTTTTACTACTCTCCTTTATCTCATTTATCTCCATTATCTCATTTATCTCTAAAAAAATTGTCTATCATATTTTTTGTTTCCAAGGTGTTTCCATAAAAAAAGAGCAGCCCGAAGTCTGCTCTTTCGTTGCTACTTGCTACTTTATTTCTTTTCTTCGCCGAAAAGTCTTGTCATGCCCTCGACCGTCACTAGCCAGGTACTACCTGAGCGCCTTGCTTCTTCCAGCGTAAATCTCGGTGCTGCCTTTGAATAGCCTGCGCAAGCGTGGCGGACTGTCGCCACCGCCAAGCCCCAACGCTCGGCGGCCTCGGTGACGGTCATTATACTATAGAGTATTTCTGCGCTAGCCATACAACAACGCCTCCAGTCACAAAAGATTTTATATTTGTCCAATCCCAGCTCAGCGTAGACATCAAGACAACAAGCGAAATCGCTATAATCACTTTATTTTTCCCCATTGCCGTGAACTCCTTTACTTGATATAATGATTAAAGGTTCGGGGCGATTTCTCGCCCCTCCCCCGCTCTCATCTGCGTTTCCGTTTCTTGCTAGGTTCCGGACGCTTTGAGGGCTTTTCTTTTTTGCGGCTGTTCTTCCAATCAAGGAATATCGGCACAATTAGCGATATCAGCCATTCGATGTCTTCCTTATCTATCATTCTCACCCCCTCGTCATTTGATGATTTTATTATATACCCAATTCGCTAGAATGTCAAGCGAAATCGGTATATTTTTATAAAAAAATATTCCCGCAAAGCCTAGATTTTTCTAAGCCTTGCGGGATTTTTATTTTCTGTAAATAATTAAATTGTACTGCCAGCAATTACCGCCGCCAAGACGGCGGATATACTAAGCAATATTTTATTTTTCTTTTTCGTCCTGTCCAGCTCCTTCTCGGTTTTCTGACAGGATTTCTTTGCACGCTGTAATTCTTCGTTTGCTATCGTCAAGGAGTCTTTCAGCTCTTGCGAGTCTGCCGACAGCGTTATTAATTGAGCCTGCAAGGTGCTGATTAGTTCCCTCTGCTGCTGAGATTGATTTCTCAACGTCTGCATTTGCTCGGTTAAGGTCTGCGACTGTTCCTCTGCTGTCGTCAAGTCCCCGGCTAATTCGGTCAGCAGTCCACGAAGCGCGGTATTGTTGCTCTCCAAGGTGTTCAAGTGCTGCCGTAGCTCCTCCGCCTGTGTCGGTGTTACCGCTATACAGGTAGAATTGACCGAGAAGAAAAATACCAGTAACAGCAGCATAGACAGCAACGGTTTTTTTATCAATCACCGCTCCCCCCTCAATCTCCGACAATCAGCGTAACAGATATTCCGGCTTCATTTGCCTCAATAATCATGTTGGACAGCTCCTCACCGTCAGCGTTCTGCATACGCAGGCAGCCGAGGGTCGGTACCCATCCTTGATACGGTGCATATGGCTCAGACAGACCACTTCCACCGCCGTGAATATCCCTGCCACGATAATCGCCGGTAGTGATGTAAAAAGTGCCGTACATCTGCGGTTGTTCGCCGGGATAATATACCTCTGCGTCAACATCGTCATACACACCGTCGGGCAGACTTGCCCTCGGCAGACCTTCATCATTATAGCCGGGGACGAAAGCGTCTCGACATTCCCATGAGCCTAAGCATTTACCGCAGTCATTAAAGGCGGATATTTCTTGCCCAGCCCGGGAAAAAATTATTTGCTTTAACATCTTTTCACTCCTTTTCTTTTACTTCCGGCATTTCGCCGGGGCTGCTGTTAAGACTGCTATCAATCTCATATTTCTTTAGAACGGCTTGAGCCACCGTCCACAGCGTAGCAACACCGGAGGCGACCGCCCCGACACCCTGCCAGCAGACAGCGAGTTCAAATTTGTACCCGTACAAGCCATTCAGCCAAAATCCCACAAGAAAGGACGCTATCATCGCAAATGCTGAAAAAGCCATTGACAGACCGCCAAAAATAACGATAAGTGTCAGCTGGTCTTTTACCCATGTCATATTTGACACAAATCTCTTCTTAAAGGTATTGAGCCATGCCGCCATTTAATCGCCTCCAATTCGTATGGCGAGCCTATTCGCCATCATGCAGGAAATTTCGCCGCCGCTGGTGTCCGACAACTTCCAGCCGATATTGATTGACAGACGGAGCCATTTGCAAAGGCGACGACTGTCTTTGTACTGCCACGGAGTATCCCACAAGCTACGACCGGCAACGCCTTTTTCGATAATCAGGAACTGCTCCGGCTTGTCGATAATACGGCGATAAAAAAGGCTGTTGGCTTTTACGCCGAACAGCCTAATTCCAAAGCCATACGCTGGATTTCTCCACAGCCAAAGCACCCGGCAACAATACCGCTGTAGGCTTTCAATTATCGAAAATTCCACAAACGGCCGCTTTCGGACATATATCCGGCGGCGGTTCAGCTCCGGGTCTACATCTTCATACTCATAAAATTTAGAGTCCCAGTCATACCTAAGAAATTTCGGGACAACCTCTTTCACGCAAAAAGACGAGTCGCAGGAATCATCCCATGTCTGAAAATTCCGCAAAAAGCCGTGAAGTTCTCCGTCCTCGTCACAGCGCAAGACAACAAAAGGCGTGAGGATATAGCTTAATCCGATTATCGCCCAGTCGGGCAGAATGAGGAAAAACCACTTCATATCATGCCCTCCAGTTATCGGCGGCGGGCGTTGAGTCGGGACAGGACGGCAACTCTAAAAGGTGGTCACGGTATGCAGTAATGACCCCATTCCCGCCAAGGTTGTGATACGACTCGTAAAGACTCTCGAAGATAGCCAGTTGGTCGGGATAGATATACCCGACCTGAACGGCATAACGATAAATCTTCATCAAGTGATAGCGGGACAAAGCAACGGCATTTTCCGTGATTGCCGCTTGCCAGCGGGCGGCGGTTTCTATGTCGTCTCTGTGTACTTGCTCCCTGCGTGCCATCTCCTTTTCCTGCTTTTCCTGCCAGCGTTGGATTTTCCACACAAGCAGACCGAAAACGGCGGAAAAGGCGGCAAGTAGTATATCACGGATATAATCCATTACTGACCCTCGCCCATGCTGTCAAGTTTTTCCTGCGTGATAACCTCTTCCACCTCAGCCTCTGGCGGTATTTCATTAACTCCCTCCGGAACATACTTTACGCATTTCGTATTTTGGCAAGTGCCATCTTCCCGCAAAACTTGCAAACAGCGGATACATCTTTTTTTGATAGCCATGATTACATTCCCCCTTCTTCGCTAAGTGCTTCAACATCGATATCATACTGATTATCTAATGCGGTCAGTTCGTCTTTGATTGCTTGCTGACCTTCGACATCCCCACGAATGAGAAATTCAGTGTAATACTCTAAAAGCTGTTCTTTATCTTCTCGATACTGCGTATCAAGCTGATTGATTTCCTGCTCTAGTTCCTGCTCAGCCTTTGCGTGCTGATAATTTGGGTCTGTTTCAGACAGGTAATAAACGCCGTCAATTTGCACAGGCTCAACATCGGTAAACTGAATACCATCGGTATCAATGTTTGCCATCTGTAAAGCTTTGATAAGTCTTTCTTGCTCATCTGAAGCACCAAGATACTGAATTACGCCATCAACGATTTTATATCCGTATACCATAATCACACCTCTCCTTCTGCGTAAGTGAAATACGCCGAGTCACAGTACATACCGCCTAAACTAATATTACAAGTTTCGCCCCTTCTTAGCATTAATGCTCCTATCACTGCTGTTCCTATGGAATATGCTGGAACAGATATGATATTTCTAGAGGCATCAACACCAATATATAATCTTGTTGCGTCTTGTGGCATAGTTACATTGCATATACAATTTACAACTATATATCCATTAGCTGGAGCAGTGAATTGCGTACTAACATACGAGCCACCTGTTGACGGACTAACGCTTATTGCAATTTTAGTCGCAGACGGAAATGCCATGTCCTTGATTTCTTTATTGTCCCACTTGAAACGACCATCCGGAAAACCTTGTAAAAGCTTATATTGAGATGATGTTCCTGCTTTGAATTCAAACATCCCTTCATATCCTGCGATAGGATAATTACCACCACATAAAGCAATAGAAGCACCTGCGTTATTTGTTGGTGTGGTAGCGCCTAAATATAACCTGCCAGAAGATGTATCTTTGTCAATAATCACATCTTCACCTATCATCGTTCCACCTGCCAACGGCAGATACTGATTAAAGCGGTCGCTCAAAAACACTCTCCAATGAGTGGCGTCGGTACTAGGTGTGCCACTACCGGCGGCAACATCAGAAATACACTCATATATTTGGCCGTTGGTATCATCCACAACGACACAGCCGGAGAAATATTCCTGCCCTGCGTCCCAATGCCATGTGTAGCCCTTCTGAGCATAGTAGATAATGGACGAAAGCATATTAAAAGCGCCGTTGAAGTCCTGCCGGGACGGGGCAACACCACCAGCGCCGAGAGGAAGAGAGCACTCCGCAGGAAAGCCCTTGTCCTGTGAAAATGCGCCCTGCACGGCGGTGGTGTTTGGAATATTATTCTTGTCACCGTTGGTCGCGAAGGGCTGAGTCAATAAAGTAGGTTGAGCCATAATTTCACTCCTTCTATGTGTTTTGTATCGGATACGGCGAGAAAATACCCTGATTAAAGGGTTGCATACCACTTCCGGCGAAGCCGAAAGTTTCCGACGGACTTATTTGATACCATTCCACGTCTACACCAGCGCCAACATTATAAATGCCGTATTTTCTAAACAAGGCCATTTCGTAGTTGTCAGCGTAGTACGTGAAGATTATTCTAATTTTCATAACGCCCGTATTTACGACGTTGATTGCCGTGACTTCTGCTGATTCAAAAAGCGCCGTCAACATTTCTTTAATGCCGGGGAGGGTAGCATCGCTGATGTTGGCTTTAGCTTTTATAAAAATTAACTTGCGGAAGGCCTCGTCGCTCATGCGGTATAAATCAGTGTCGCCCTTGTTCCCAAAAGGGGCTTGGTTCATCG
Source organism: Selenomonadaceae bacterium (assembly GCA_045616885.1). Classification (GTDB taxonomy): domain Bacteria; phylum Bacillota; class Negativicutes; order Selenomonadales; family Selenomonadaceae; genus RGIG250. The sequence continues at coordinate 6,413 of JAZLHS010000174.1, forward strand.
GTTGCAATAGCTGACCATAAAAACCAAAAAACTCATTGTTCGGGACTTCGAGATATCGGCTTGCACCGACTATTCTGCCCCATATATCTAGCCAAACGCCTTTTGCAGTTGCAGGGTTGAATATATTCTCATAGAATGAGTCAATGTCTGCGTTTGGGTCAATCTGCTCCGCAAAGGCTTTTATAATGCCTTTCAGGTGGTCGCTTGCGCCGTATTGGGACTGTATTGTCTTTTCCCACAACTCAGTAAAATCTATCATGCTGCCACCTCCTACCTCGGATTAATTGTGACAGTGATATCGTCTTTGCTGATAGTCGGCTCTACATCTGCGTCAGCGGTAATATATGTCCCGCTGGGGCTGGCTGTCCAGCCGATATTGATGGACACAAGGTCGGTCACGCCTGCCGTCTTGATGGTAGCCACAGAAAAGCGGGAGGCGTATATCGTCTGACCTGCTCCAACTCGTGTATTTCCGCTGTTTGCGTCCGTGCCGTTGAAGTCGGCAAATATAGCGTCTTTAATATCCTGCGTGACCGTTGACGGTGTTGAGGCGTTCTCATTGATAACGACCTCGATGTATACCGGTGTCGGTGTAGGTCTTACGATATTATATCGGTTATAGCTGCCATCACTGCTGATGTATAAGACCTCGTGATTTCCATTTGTGCCACAGCCAGCGTCCAGCTTGTTATATATCGCTTTGGCAATATCAACATCAGTACCGCCGTAAACCACAATCGCCACACTATGCCCAATCAGGTTGACGCCCTGTATGGTTGTCGGCTCGTCTTTCCTGTTTTCAAGGATAAGACAGTCAAGCACGCCCGGCAGTCCTGCGATAGTGCCATACAAGGCAACGACTGAGCCGCGGGCATTTGCTGCGACGGATTTATACCGGCGTTCTTCAAACTCTCCACGGGTTTCTTTTACTCTGCCCAGCGTCCCGGCACTGGCATTATTTACGGTATCCCAATGCGGGATAACAGTAATAATCTTATTACAGGTATTGGCTCCAATCGGGATTGCCCCTGTTTCTTGTAGGCGAAACTCTACATCAACAACACCCGCCGCCGGAATAACAGCCGTCTCCAAGCTCTCCAGCTTGTAGCCGTCGGTATTTTGGATGATGGCACCGGCAGGAATGACCGTGCCTTGCAGACCGGTACACTGGCAGGTCACGACGGTAGGCTCTGCGATTTTTCTATTCAGAAAATAAATCTTCCCGATTGCCTCTTGAAAACGGCCATCAGCTATAAGCGGGTTGAATTGGTTAGCTAGGTTTAGAAACTCGGTGTCTTTTGCCGTAACAAGTACCGCCATGCTGTCAATTATTTGCCCTGCTGGACTTTCGCTTTCCGTGTTCAGCGTTGCAGCTTCATCCGAAAAAACCGCCGTCCAGTCGTTGACTATAGCCTCACGAATTGCGCTGGTTTCGTCAGCCGAAAGGCCTGTTTCGCTGTCAAATCGTACCATTTCCCCACCTCCTCACAACTCAATTTGTACGGTTTCACCATCTAAGGTGACAGCAGTTATAATGCCGGTCAATGTCCGTGTTTCATCGTCAAGACCGGTGATTTCTACTTCTGCGCTACGGATATTTTCGACTGCCTCCGCCGCCTGTTTGTACTCATACCGCACCTCAGACAATAGCGGTTTAATCGCCAAATCGAGGTCGAAGTGAGGGACGCCCTTCTGCCTGCGCAGATAAGCGTCATTCGTAAATAACCTCACGGCGTTGGCTACATTCTGAGCGTCACAGTACCGCCCGCCGGTGGTCGCTAGGTCTCCGTTAGGCGTCAAGGTAATATCCCAGTGCTCATTAAGGTATAAACTTCGTTTGTTTGCCATGTTTCCCCCTATCTCGGCGGCGAAGTTGTACCGCCGCTGTCGCCGGTGTGAACATGATTAAGAAAAGAAATACCACCAATCACACAGTCGCCGGAGATATTCACGGTATCGGCTATAATATTGATGGTATGGTCTTGCTTTATTTCGATGTAGCATGACGGCTGCTGGTTAAGGAACCCGCCTAGGTAAAAGCCGTCAGACATGGAGAATTTTCGGAAGGTTGCTGGTTGCTGCGGCTCCGTTGTGCCTTGTTTTACATTGGAGCAATCGGACTTTGCAAATACAGCAAGGCCAATGTCTCCCGGTATAGGGTCAGCAATAACCGCCGCAATTCCTCCCTGTATTCGTAGGAAAGGGAGCTGATACAGCTCGGCAGGTGCCACCGCTTCACCGTAGCCGTCTATCTGCGTGACAAGCGGGACAACAGATACATATTGCCCATTAACCGCCGTTACCCTCACGGGAATGGCGGTATTTACTTGCCCGCGAATTGCTTGCTGTATCATGAATTGCAGGGCGTTAAATTCCGAAGTTCCGCTGTTAAGCTTCTTTGTCCCTTTAACAACATCTTTATTCTTCTCCGGCATTATTTTCCCCCTCTCCAATCCACGAAGCCGCAATATGACTCTTCCATTCGCCGCTGGTGTATGCCGCCAGCCTGTGGGTCAGCTTAATTATTTTCCAATAGCCTGTCGCTTTTGGGACAATGCTTTCGACTTTTATCTGCCCTGCTAGCTGTAATTTGGGATTATAGAAGCAGTCGCACTCTATCCCGTCGCCATTGAATGATGGATAGCCAATCATTCCCGACCCAGCGGAAATGACCGCCGCCTCGCCTCGGGTTTTATCCCACGGTAGCAGCGTCATATTTTCATCATCAATAAGCAGTTCTACGCCGATTTCATCCGCTACGGCCTGCGCCTTTGTTACCGGCGAGCCGTTATAAGTAGAATTTTGGACGCTATCGGTAACACCTTCATTGATGAAGCCAAAACCCGCCTCGGTGGCGAACTGCTTTATAAGGTCAGCCGCCGTCATTACGCCTTGAACGCTTGTCGGGCTTGTACCCATTTGGACAGACCACCCAGCAGTTATTGCCTCAATCTTAAAGGACACATCAGGCGCACTGCTAAAGTCTGCGAAAGAACTCGTTATGTCGCCTTTGAATACGACGGATAAATCTCCACCTTTTTCGCCAGCTTCAATAAGGATTTTGTTCTTTCGGCTTTCAAGGGCAAGGAACGAAAGGAAGGTCAGCTTCTCCATATCCGCTAGAGCC
>JAZLHS010000175.1:0-7528 GCA_045616885.1 Selenomonadaceae bacterium
TAGCTTAAAGCTTTTGGTACCACCCGCATAGCGGGTGGTTTCTTTTTAGACAATAAAGTCCTCCCCTTTTAAGGGAGGACACACGCCGCAGACAATCTTAAATAAAATAGTCCGCCCTTTCTAAGGGCGGGGGACCGCCGCAAGGCGGTGGTGGGTTTATCCAATTCTGAGTTAATCAAGCAAAAGCGGGACTGCCTCATGCAGTCCCGCTTCTTTACATCAAATCTTTAATTGTCTTATGGGAGAAATACTTCCTCACCATATCGTCGAACTCCCGCCACATAGGCAGCGTCTTGCACGCATCCTGCCGTGGGCATCGCTCCGCCCCGCTATCCAGACACGCCACTGAGTGCAGCGACCCCTCGGTCAGCCGCAATATCTCGTATATCGTGTACTCCTCCGGCACCCGCGTCAGGAAATACCCGCCGCCCTTGCCGCTGGTTCCCTTTACAAGACCGCCGCCGACCAATATCTTCACGATGCTTTCCAGATATTTCTTTGAGATGCCCTGCCGCTCGGCGATAGACTCCAGCTTTGTAGGGCCCTCGCCCTTCTGCTCAGCCAAGTCAATGATGAGTCGGATGGCATATCTTCCTTTTGTTGAAATCATGGGGTTCTCCTCCCTACTGCCTACTGATGCAGGTGGTAAATGGGTTTAGCTACAGATACTAATATATCAGATACTGCGAAAATAGCAAGAGAAAAAAATTTCAAAATTTTCCTATTTGCCTATTGACGAAGTGGGTAAATAGGTATATTATACTCCCAACGAACCCGAAGGGAGCAAAAAAACATGAGAACACTGCGAAAGAAAAACCTCATACTTTTATCCTGTCGAATGTGCCGCTGTACCGGCTCCGAAAATTGTTGAAGCCCAGCCGCAAACATATAAGTTATTGTACAGCATAAAGTAAAGATAAAAGAAAAGAGGAAAATATCATGTCTAACTATAAATTTGAAACTCTCCAGCTCCACGTAGGTCAGGAAAATCCGGATCCCGCATCCGATGCAAGAGCAGTACCCATCTACGCTACTGCCAGCTACGTATTCAAGAACGCACAGCACGCTGCCGACCGCTTCGGCCTCGCTGATGCCGGCAATATCTACGGCCGCCTCACCAACAGCACGCAGGGCGTCTTCGAGGATCGCATCGCCGCTCTCGAAGGCGGTGTCGCCGGCCTCGCCGTAGCCTCCGGCGCTGCAGCCATCACCTATACCATTCAGGCTCTCGCCAAGGCCGGTGAGCACATCGTCGCTCAGAAGACCATCTACGGCGGCACCAGCAACCTCCTCGCTCACACGCTTCCGCTCTACGGTGTTGAAGCCACCTTCGTAGATGCTCACGACCTGAAGGCAATCGAAAAGGCCATTCAGGAAAATACCAAGGCCATCTACATCGAGACCCTCGGCAATCCCCACAGCGACATCCCCGACATCGACGCCATCGCCAAGATTGCTCACAAGCATGGACTCCCGCTGGTAATCGACAACACCTTCGGCACTCCCTACCTCATTCGTCCCATTGAGCACGGTGCCGACATCGTCGTCCACTCCGCCACCAAGTTTATCGGCGGCCACGGTACCACCCTCGGCGGTGTCATCGTCGACAGCGGCAACTTCGACTGGGCCAAGAGCGGCAGATACCCCTGGATTTCTGAGCCGAATCCCAGCTATCACGGCGTAAAGTTCACCGAACCCGCCGGCAAGGCAGCCTTCGCCATCTACATCAGAGCCATTCTGCTCCGTGACATCGGCGCCACCATCTCCCCCTTCGCCGCCTTCCTTCTCCTTCAGGGCACCGAGACGCTCAGCCTCCGCGTAGAACGCCATGTACAGAACGCTCTGAAAGTGGTAGAATTCTTAAATAAACACCCGCTGGTAGAAAAGGTCAACCACCCCAGCCTGAAGGATCATCCGGATCACAAGCTCTACAAAAAATATTTCCCCAACGGTGCCGCTTCCATCTTCACCATTCAGGTAAAGGGCGGCCGTGAGGAAGCGTTCCGCTTCATTGACAACCTGAAGATTTTCTCCCTGCTTGCCAATGTAGCCGATGTAAAGAGCCTCGTCATCCACCCGGCCTCCACTACCCACAGCCAGCTTACCGACGAGGAGCTTGCCGAGGTAGGCATCTACCAGAACACCATCCGTCTGTCCATCGGTACCGAGCATATCGATGACATCATCGCCGACCTGGAAAATGGCCTGGCCGCTATCTAAGGAGGCTTTCAAAATGTCCGAACTTAAACAGAGTGCCCTTGAACTCATCGGCGAGACTCCCATCGTGGAGCTCAGCCGCTACAGCAAAGCCGCCGGTGTCACCGACGCAAAAATCGTCGGCAAGCTGGAGTATCTGAACCCTGCCGGCTCCGTAAAGGATCGTATCGCCCTCGCCATGATTGAGGACGCTGAGGAAAAGGGACTCCTCAAACCCGGCGCCACCATCATCGAGCCCACCAGCGGCAACACAGGCATCGGTCTTGCCTCCGTGGCTGCCATCAAGGGCTACCGCGCCATCCTCACTCTCCCCGAGACCATGAGCGTAGAGCGCCGCAATCTCCTAAAGGCCTACGGTGCGGAGCTCGTCCTCACCGACGGCACCAAGGGGATGAAGGGTGCTATTGCCAAAGCCGAAGAACTGGCCAATGAAATAGAGGGCGCCGTCATCCTCGGTCAGTTTGTCAATCCGGCCAACCCCGCCGTCCACAAGAAAACCACCGGCCCGGAAATCTATCGCCAGCTGGACGGTAAAGTAGATATATTCGTCGCCGGTGTCGGCACCGGCGGCACAGTAACCGGCGTAGGCGAATACCTGAAGGAGCAGAATCCCAACATCAAGGTCGTAGCCGTAGAGCCGGAAAGCAGTCCTGTCCTCTCCAAGGGTCAGGCCGGTGCCCACAAGATTCAGGGCATCGGTGCCGGATTCGTCCCCGACACTCTCAATACGAAGGTATACGACGAAGTAATCGCCATCGACAACGATGACGCCTTCGCCGAAGGCAAGCGCTTCGCCAAGGCTGAGGGCGTACTGGTCGGCATCTCTGCCGGCGCTGCTCTGAAAGCCGCCGCCATCCTCGCCCAGCGTCCCGAGAACAAGGGCAAGACCATCGTCGCCCTCCTTCCCGACTCCGGCGACAGATACCTCTCTACTCCCCTCTTCGCTGACTAAATACTTCATAAGTAAAAGAGCCTGTGAAAAAATGAGCGTTCATTTTTTCACAGGCTCTTTTTGTGCGCAAAGCTTTAGTTGAAAATTATTTCAAAATCTCTACTACGTTATCCAGAATGTAGCAGAAGCGAGGAGCTGAGCGATCCTTTGTCTCGATGAAAGGAGCTTTGGAGAGGTCTATTCGGTCATTGGGGTCAAAGGCATTCACCCCGGTATAGGGGCCGGAGAAGACAAATTTCTTCCTTGATTCCAGCTCCTCCATAGTAGTCTCGATTAGCTGCTGACTCTCCGAGGGAGCGGTGTACTCGTTGAGGCCGATGACCTTTATCCAGCCGTCCTTATAGCCGCCCCAGGCATCGTTGCCTCTTTTCTCTCCGGAGACGACATCCTCGATACGCTTTCCTTCGAGGACGGCCTCGATGGCCGCCTGCTCATAGGCAGTCCAGTCAATGCGACAGCTGACCAGCGAGGTATTGGGCGCAACGGCGACCATACTGCCGTTGTAGCCTACATGAATGATGTCTTTGCCGGTTCTGGCGCTGTATTCTTCACAAATCATGGCGGGGCCGATGGTATCGGAGTGCTGAGAGATGATGCGGCAGCCCATATCCAGCAGACGACGAGCCACCTCCTTCTCTTTGGTGAAGTCGCTCCAGCTGTTTACATAGATGACCTTCATAGTGGCCTCTGGCACCTGACTCCGAACGCCCAGCAGGAAAGCGGTGTATCCGGAGATAACCTCCGGTACCGGTAAGGCAGCTACATATCCGATCTTGGCCTGCCCGCCGGTGAGACGACCGGCGGCAATGAGGCTCTCCAGCTTGCGCCCGGCGATGACGCCGGCGGTGTATCTGGCTCGATGGATAGCACCCATGTAGTTGTGCAGATTGGGCAGCGGCTCACCATCCTGAAAGTTCGTCGCCTGACAGAACTGTATCTCCGGATGCTTCTTCGCCCATTCTTTGATGGTATCCTGATAGCCGAAGCTGTTGGCGAAGATGATGTCGCAGTTTGCTTCCATTATCTTGTCGTACAGGCTGGGGAGGGATTCCTCATAGACGTTGTAGAAGTTGAAGGTTTTTATCTTGCTGCCGAGATTTTTCTCGATGACCTCCTGTGAATACATGAAGTTGCGGGTGTAGGGGGTAACGGCGTCGCCCTGATAGATGAAGCCGACTCTCAGCTGCCGCTTGCTCTCTATTATCAGCGCCATGATATAGCTGCAAATGCAGATGAGGATAAGGCAGGTGACAACGACGACGATAGTGCTGCGGCGGTTCTCTGTCTGTCTCATTTTTCCAGCACCTCCACATCTATCTGGCCGTTTTCAATAAGGGCAAGGAACACATCGACTATCGCTGGGTCGAACTGGGTGCCGGCACAGCGGCGCATCTCGGCGATGACGTCCTCCAGCTTCAGCCCGCGGCGATATATCCTGTTGTCCATCATGGCATCGAAGGCATCGGCCACACCGATTATACGCGCGTAGATGGGGATAGCCTCGCCCTTCAGTCCCTCGGGGTAGCCGGTGCCGTCGTACCGCTCATGATGATACTTGGCCCCCAAATGAACATCCCGAACCATAGTGAAATTCCGAAGGATGCTGGCGCCCTTCTGAGCATGGGACTTCATGACAGCGTACTCGGCATTGGTAAGCTTTTCCGGCTTGTTCAGAATGGCATCGGGAATACCTATCTTGCCGATATCGTGGAGGAGGCCGGCCTTGTGAATACGATCCTGCTCCTCCATGCTCCAGCCCATTGCCTTAGCAATGCTGCGGGAGTAGTCCGCCACGCGATTTGAGTGACGACTGGTGCGGCTGTCCTTGGCGTCCACGGTATGAGCGATGGTAAAGATGGTCTGGTTGGCCATGCGGTTCTGTCGCTCCAGCTGCTCCTGACGGTGGCGGGAATCAGCGGTGATACGGTGGATAATCATATAGAGGACACCGGCTATCATCATACCGAGAATTGTGAATACATAGACGCGGAAACCGGCGCCGTCAAATATGCGCTCGTCCTTTGTCAGATTGTAGACCACCATTTCCTGAATTGTCGTCTTGTCACTGCCGTAGAGGCGCATGACGAGACGGTAGGTGCCGCCGGGCAGATTTGAGTATCTGATATTGCTCAGCTCGCCGGCCGGAACAATGGTCTCTTCCTTATCCCAGCCCTCCAGCTGGTAGCCTACATAGACGATACTGTCAGCGAAATTGATGAGGCGGGGCTGGATATCAAGGTCGCGTCGGCTGCCGGAGACGCTGAAATTCTGTCCGTCATAAATCGGCAGGATGCTGCCGTCCGTCTGTTTTGTCTCGATGCGGAGACGATAGTTCTGCTTGTTGGGACGGAAATTGTCCGCGTCGATGGTAAAGCAGCCTTTGTCGGCGGGAATATACAGCTTGCCGTCGTCGGCCAGACAGGCTCTGGCCTTGTCAGTAACGGACCCGACGAAGCCGTCCCGGTAGCCAAGCTGGATGGAGCGCGTCCTGTTGCGGGAAAAGAGCTCTTCTCCGTAGAGCAGATAGACACCACTGCCGGTAACCGCCCAATAGTTGCCATGATTGTCTCGAACCATGTCGACGCAGAGAAGGTCGATGAGGCGGTGGATGTAGACGATGTTTTTCATGCCCATGTAGTAGTTGACACCGCCGCCGGTAAGGAGCATGACCGTCTCTTCGGCCGGGCCCGGAAGGATGCCGTGAACGAAATTTGAGGCAAGTCCGTTGTCTACGGTGTACTGGTTGATTACCTTGCCATCTCTGATGGTATACAGACCGCCGCCGCTGCTGCCGGCAAAAACTGTGCCGTCTGAGCGCTGCCAGATGCTGAGGAGCTGAGGCACCGTCAGGCCATCCTTCTCCCCCAGAGAGGCCACTGCCTGACCATCCCGCAGGAAGTCGATGCCCCGGTCACCGGCCACAGCCATGCGACCGTCCTTCAGCTCACACAGGCCGGTATACCGCCGGGATTGCAGTCCCCGTCCCCTATAGGAGACGATGTCACCGGCAGGCGACACGGAGAAGAGACCTTCGCGGCTGTCAGTTATCACCCAGAGGACTCCCTGCGAGTCCACAGTAAGATATTTCACTTTCTCCCCGGCAAATGCTCCGGTAAGCGGGCTGCCGATAGGGGCATACCCCATATCGAGGGTATCAATACCGCGGTCGGTACCAATGACAATCATGTTCTGCCACTTGACGACGCAGTTGGTCTTGGCAGTACCGCTGCTGCCGGCAGGATGAATATTGCGGAAGATACTCTCGGATATTCTGTACAGGCCGCTGGTTCCGGAGGCCAGCCAGATATTGCCCTGATAGTCAAAGCCTACATCGTCCACCGCACCGACCACATTGCCGAGGCCAAGGGGACGGAAGACAAATCTCCTGTCAACATAGCCGGCGCCGTTGTCAGCGCAGACGAAGACGAGACCTCTCTCGTCGGTTCTCAGCCGCCGGACACCGCCGATGTCTCCCATAGATATGGTACCCCTCAGCTCGGCACCGGTCTCGCCCAGCCGGTAGCGGCATAGAGTATTGCCTCTGCCGCCGACCCACAGCTCATTGCTGAGGAAAAGAATACGGGTGAATTCCCCGACTCCGTCGGGGGGCCGAATGGTATAGATGGGGCGGTTGTCCTTTATTACCCTGACGACACCCTCACCGGTGACCGCTGCCACCATGCCGTTCTCGTGGACGGCCAAATCCACGGTGTCCCGGACGCTGTCGATGTGTCCGCTTATCTCCAGACCGCCGTAAATACTGAGGATATCGAGAGAATTCTTCGTGCCCAGCATGAATCGTCCGCCGTAGCCGGTAATGTTGGTGATATTGCCGGAGCATTCCATAAATCCGCCGTCGGTGGTGACGGTCGACTTGCCGTCGATGAAGATGAACAGTTCTTTATCCTGATTGCCGACGAAGAGGCGGCCTTCTTTATCGCAGTAGAGACTGCTGACACTCTTTAGGCGCTCGGCCTCAATGCGGCGGAATACGCTGCCGTCGTACTGGTACAGACCGCTGTAGTTACCTACATACATATGGCCGTCACCGGCGAAGGAAATCTTCTCGGCTGAGCCTCCCGGCAGACCGCGGCGCTCATCGTAGCGGCTGACTGTATAGTAGCCCTGAGCCAGCTGCTGACTGTCGATGGCCTCTGCGGTTGGCGCCGAGGCACAGGAAAACGCGAGTCCCAGCAGAAGGAGGAATACGATATCGCCCATCTTCTTCTGCACCCGATGCAGGCGGCGAAGGGCAGGCAGACGGACGATGCCGTACAGCACCATCAGCGCCATGAACTTGTCCGGTACATCAATAATCAGCTCGGCGATGACACCGGCTGTCCAGACAGAGCAGCCCAG
>JAZLHS010000176.1:0-19273 GCA_045616885.1 Selenomonadaceae bacterium
CAAGCGCACGGGCAATGCCGACACGCTGCTTCTGACCGCCGGAGAGCTGAGCGGGATAATTATCCGCTTTATCGGACAGACCTACCAGCTCGAGAAGCGCAAGAACCTTTTCACGAATTTTATCTTCAGGGGTATTGGACAGCCTCAAGGGAAAAGCAACATTATCGTAGACTGTAGCGGAGGACAGCAGGTTGAAGTGCTGAAATATCATGGCAATTGATTTTCTGACTTCTCTGAGCTGAGACTCAGACATTGCGGTCAAATCCTTACCATCGACAATTACCTGTCCGCTGGTTGGTTTTTCCAGCATATTGATGCAGCGCACAAGAGTGGATTTTCCGGCACCGGACAAGCCAACAATGCCGAAAATCTCCCCTCGCTCTACATGAACATCTACGCCTTTAATTGCTTCCACCGGACCATTTGGTCCCTGAAAGGTCTTCTTAATATTTGAAAGTCGAATCATCTAAAAGCCTTCTATTGAATCTTGATTACAAGCCTGCCTGCTGACGGAGAGTCTCGGCCTTATCGGTACGCTCCCAGGGAAGGTCTACATCGGTACGGCCGAAATGACCATAGGCAGCAGTCTGCTTGTAAATGGGACGACGCAGGTCGAGAGTCTTAATGATACCGGCCGGACGAAGGTCGAAGTTTGCCTTTACCAGCTCGCGAATCTTTGCCTCGTCTACCTTTGCAGTACCAAAGGTCTCTACGAAAATGGATACCGGCTGTGCTACACCGATAGCATAGGCCAGCTCAATCTCACAGCGGTCAGCAAGACCGGCGGCTACTACATTCTTTGCTACATAGCGGGCAGCATAAGCAGCAGAGCGGTCTACCTTCGTGGGATCCTTGCCGCTGAATGCACCGCCGCCGTGACGAGCCATGCCGCCGTAGGTATCAACGATAATCTTGCGGCCGGTAAGACCGGAGTCACCCTGAGGACCACCGATTACGAAGTTACCGGTCGGATTGATGAAATATTTGGTCTCATCATTCAGGAATTCAGCAGGAACAACAGCCTTGATAACGTACTCAATCATATCCTGACGAATCTGAGCCTGAGTTACTTCCGGAGAATGCTGGGTGGAAATAACGATGGTATCAATTGCTACAGGTTTGCCATTATCATCGTAGGCTACAGTAACCTGAGTCTTTCCGTCCGGACGGAGATACGGAAGAGTACCATTCTTGCGAACCTCAGCCAAACGACGGCTCAGCTTATGAGCCAGCGCAATCGGCAGCGGCATGTACTCAGGAGTTTCGTTGGTGGCATAACCAAACATCATGCCCTGATCACCGGCACCGATATCACTGCTTTCTTCAGCAGCGTGCTCCTCACCGTCACGGGCTTCCAGAGCTTTGTTTACACCAATTGCAATATCGGCGGACTGCTCATCAATAGATACAAGAACAGCGCAGGTCTTGCAGTCAAAACCGTAGTTTGCGTCAGTATAACCAATCTCTTCTACAGTCTTGCGAATGATATTGGGGATATCTACATAGCACTCGGTAGATATCTCACCTACTACGTGAACCTGTCCGGTTGTAACAAGAGTCTCGCAGGCAACACGGCCAGCCGGGTCCTGTGCAAGAATAGCATCGAGAATGCTGTCAGAGATCTGATCCGCCATCTTATCGGGATGACCTTCAGTTACTGACTCTGAAGTAAAAAGAATCTTTTCCATTTTTGCCTCCTTTTCATGCAAAAACAACAAACAATGCGAATATAAATCATACTACCTTGAGAGATATGTATTGTCACATTTCATTCAATAAAAAAACTCTCCACACGGAGAGCTCATCAATCTCTCATCTTATCTCCGGCCGAAGCCTTCAACAGGAATTGGCACCGTTGCAATCATGCATGGTTGCCGCAGCTTCTCAGGGCCAGTCCCTCCACTGCTCTTGATGAGTCTGGGAACCCTCATGCATCCGCACAAGAGCACCTTCTCTATATTCGCTTTTTATTAAGTATATAGTAAACAACCAACAATGTCAATTGTCAATTTCGCTTTTATCGCCGCACATCTCAACTTCTCGGCTGTCATAGCTGCCCTTGAAATGGAGATATAGAAATACTAAGGCGGCTGCGCTGAAAGAAACAACACTTGTCATCTGAGCAGACTTAAAAATGCCGAGTACAAGTTCGTTGTAGTCACCGCGCAAGTACTCCAGGAAAAATCTTGCTACAGAGTACAGCATAATATACAGCATGAATACCTGACCACGCTTATGAGCCACAGACACGCGATAGATAAGCAGCAACGCAAATATGACGAAATCAAGCTGTCCCTCCCAGACCTCTGCCGGCCAAAGGGGCTGTGTACCGTATGTTTGGTAGGCAAGCGTAGTATCAGGGTAGACAATTCCAAAGCTGCTGCCAGTAGGCGCACCAAAAGCATCTCCGTTCAGAAGATTTGCACAGCGGCCAAGCCCCTGACCAAGAATTACTCCCGGACAGATAATATCTGCCAAAGCCCATACATCAATGTTGTGTTTTATTGCGTATGTTATCCCTGCTGCTGCACCAAAAACAAGACCACCCTGAATTGCCATTCCCCCCTGCCATACATTGAAAATTTCCGACAAGTGGTCATGATAATATCCCCAATCGAAGAAGAAAACATCCCAAAGGCGGGCACCTAAAATACCGGCAAGACCACAATAAATTCCCATATCAACGATATGCTCATGCCAACGGCCATCCTGTCGGGCAAGAAAATAAGCCACTCCAGTCCCGAGCATAATTGACAAGCTTAGTACGAGACCATACGCCCTGATAGGAAAGTCTCCGATAAAGAATAAATACTGGTGCATAATGTTTCCTTCTATGCGAAGAAGAGGCTGTTAACAAACAGCCTCCTTCGTTCTTATTTCAATTTAGCCTCTGCCCTGTCTATTATAATTGCAGACAGTTCCTTTTTAGTCATAAGAGGCAGTTCCTCTATAGAGCCATCACGGGAAAGAATCTTTATAATATTCGTTTCTCCCTGAAAACCCGCCCCAGGCTTTGACACATCATTTGCTACGATGAAGTCCAAATTCTTCTTTTCCAGCTTAGACTGAGCATATTGCAGAAGGTTCTGAGTCTCGGCCGCAAAGCCAATCAGTACCTGACCGTCCTTTTTCAGCCCGCCAAGCTCCTTTAAGATATCCGGATTTCTTTCCAGTTCGATGACAAAGTCATCTTCGGTCTTCTTTATCTTGTTGGCCGCAACTGTCTTCGGGCGATAATCAGCCACGGCAGCTGCTTTTATGACGATATCAGCATCTTCAAAATCAGTCAGAACTGCTTCACGCATCTGACGAGTTGTATCAACCTTGACAAACTTTGCCAGGCCAATCGGTGGCTCAACATCTGCACGTCCGGAAACCAGGACGACCTCGGCTCCTCTGGCAACCGCTTCAGCGGCAATTGCATACCCCTGACGACCGCTTGAATGGTTTGCGATAAACCGTATGGGATCTAGCGGCTCGATAGTACCACCGGCAGTGACTAAAACTTTCTTCCCGGCCAAACTCTGCTTCACAGCAAAGATACGCTCTACTTCAGCCACCACATCAACCGGTTCCGGCAGTCTCCCGGCACCTACTGCCCCACAAGCAAGAATTCCTGAGGCCGGTTCTATTATCCTAGCCCCTTTTGCTCTAAGTGATGCAATATGTCCCTGAGTAGCAGGGTGATTGTACATATTCGTGTTCATTGCCGGTGCGTAAACGACGACAGCCTTTGTCGCCAAAAGCATAGTACTGAGGAAATCATCAGCAATGCCTACATCGGCCTTAGCCAGAATATTTGCCGTAGCAGGGGCAACCAGAACCATATCTGCCCATTCCGCTAAAGATATGTGCGCTACACTGTAATGCTGTATCTCTGCCCACATATCACTGGTAACAGGCTGACCGGTAATTTCTCTAAAAGTAAGCTCAGTGACAAATTTCTTTGCCTCTTCAGTCATTACGACCCGGACTGCTGCACCGGCTTTTTTTAGGCGGCTGGCAATCTCTACCGCCTTATAGGCAGCAATTCCGCCGGTCACGCCTAAGATAATTTTCTTATCTTTTAACATTGTTCCTACCTGCCGATTAAACAGAAAGCTCCTTAGAGCGCTTGAATGTTATCTTGCCCTCGGCAATTTCTTCCAGTGCATTGGTAACATTCTTATTGGACCGCATATTCTCATCACTCTTAAGGATAGTTTCATCCTCCATGAGCTGACGGGCACGCTTGGCTGCAAGCACTACAAGTGCATAGCGGCTATCCATTTTCTTCAGAAGAGTGTTGATAGAGGGAGTGACCATATCCATAAATGGCATCAACCTTTCTTTTATGTATTCCTGTGAGCAGGCTTAGCCTGTCACTATAAAACCCATTAGAATTCTGCTATTTGAGCAAGCAGTTCCTGATTATTAGCTACGCTTGCGTGCTCAGCCGTAAGAATAGCATCAATCGTATCTACAGCATTTTCTACCACATCGTTTACAACGACATAGCGGTATTTCTTTGCTGCATTTACCTCGCCGCGGGCAGCATCCAGTCGACGAAGGATTACCTCCTCACTGTCAGTCCCACGAGTACGCAATCTCCGCTCCAGCTCCTCCATTGAGGGAGGCAGTAAAAACACAAAAATACCTTCCGGCATCTTCTCCATTACGTTAAGAGCACCCTGCGTATCTATCTCCAGTAAGATATCCTGCCCTTCTTCAAGGAACTTATCTACCGGAGCCTTCGGCGTTCCGTAATAGTTTCCATAAACATCGGCCCATTCCAAAAGGCCTCCGTCATTGATGAGTCTCTCAAAACTTTCCCGCGTATGAAAATAATACTGTACACCATCCTGTTCCCCATTACGAGGATTTCTGGTAGTGGCAGAAATCGAATACCTCAAGGAAGGCCGCTTCTTCATCAGCTGGGCACATACAGTACCCTTGCCGGTACCGGAAGCGCCGGAAACAACAATAAGGCATCCCTTACGCTTCATCTTCATCATCCTTCCCTAAATCATCCATACTGCCATTGACTCGACGGGCAATTGTTTCCGGCAATAAAGAAGACAAGACTATCTGTCTGCTGTCCATAACGATTACCGATCTGCAACGTCGGCCGGCTGTGGCGTCTATAAGCCCGCCGCTCGCACTGTCTCTGGCTTCCTGTATGATTCTTTTGGCCGGAGCTGATCCAGGAGCAACAATGGCAACTATCCGCTCGGCACTTGCTACATTTCCAAGACCAACACTAATCAGCTTGGCGTCCATGTATGTTCCTTCTTACTCAATATTCTGAATCTGCTCACGCAGTTTTTCAATCTCACTCTTTACCTTTACCGCCAGTTCTGAAACCTCAATATCCGGCGATTTAGATGTAGTAGTGTTAATTTCCCGGTTCATTTCCTGAATGAGGAAGTCAAGCTTGCGGCCGACCGGCTCATTCTCTTCCAGTATCGTCCTAAACTGTTTTATATGACTTCTGAGACGCACAAATTCCTCAGTATAATCGACCCGGTCCGCATAAATTGCCACTTCTTGGACGATTCGCTGTTCACTCTGAGCGTCCTCGGAAACATTTGCACCAACCTCGTCCAACACTTTCATCAGACGCTGGCGGTAATGCTCTACCATACGAGGTGCCAAAGACTCCAGTCTATCAACGACATCAGCCAGAAAATCAAGCCGCTGAGAGAAGTCAACAGCAATGTTGGCTCCTTCCTTCTCCCGCATGGCCACAAAGTTTTCCAATGCCTTAGTGAGAGCTGCAATCAGAACCTCTTCACAGCCTTCAAGTTCATCTGCTGCTTCATCGACTATCAGCACATCAGGATATTTTGCCAGCTCCATCACATTTTTGACCGGGGCCAAACCTGTAATAGCCGCCAACTCATCCAGTCCTTTTTTGTAAGCCAGCGCCAGTTTTGTATCAACCGATATAGCCTTTTCCTTCAGTCGTTTATCGCTGTACGAAACTGACACCGAAAGCTTTCCTCTGGAAGCAAATTCCTTGATTTTCTTTTTTATGACATCGTCAAAGCGATTTAGAACATACGGCATCCTGACATCTATATCAAGATACCTCTGGTTAACCGCCTTCACTTCAATATGAAAACGATAGCTTTCAGTCTCGGAATCGCCGGCACCAAAGCCAGTCATGCTACGCAGCATTTATTTTCCCCCATTCGGGTCAATGTTAAATGTTTAAGACACCCTCAAAAACCTTTACCGCAGGGCCGGTCATATAAAGGTGATTATTCTCTCGCCACTCAAGCTGCAGGATTCCGCCATCCAGCTCAATCTCTGCACTTCTTCCTGTTCTTCCTTCAAGAACAGCAGCCGTCATAACCGCACAGCTTCCGGTTCCGCAGGCCAGTGTCATCGCTGCCCCGCGCTCCCATACTCGCATGCGAATGTGGCTATCATCTCTTACATAGCAAAAATGAGTATTCGTTTTCGCCGGGAAGGCCGGATGCTTTTCAAAGCTCGGGCCAATCTTCTCAATCAAGTCGCAGTCTTCCTCGTTATCCATAAAGACAACGGCATGGGGATTGCCCATAGACACGCAGGTCATATTGAATTCCCTGCCGGCAACTGTGATTGGCTGGCGAACTACCTTTCCTTCACCATACCCGGATACGGGAATGGCCGGACCATCAAGTATCGGCTCACCCATATCAACAGTGACACTTTCAACATTGCCATCTACGATATTAAGCTTGGGTATGATTATTCCTGCACCGGTTTCTACACGAAACTCATCTTTATCGGTGAGCCCAGCTTCATAAGCCAGCTTTGCAAAAATTCTTATTCCGTTTCCGCACATTTCAGCATCACTGCCGTCAAGGTTAATTATCCTCATGCGGAAATCATTGACAGCGCTATCCTTGGGCGGAAGAATAACTATTACACCATCGGCACCAACGCCGAAATGACGATCACAAAGCTGCACAGTCAGCTTGCTCAGATTGTATTTTTCGTCCAATTCATCTTTCATATCAATGAAAAAGACGAAGTCATTTCCGCAGCCATGCCACTTAGTAAAAGTCAATCCTTTCGGCATAGCAATCGCCTCCGTTTATTCAAATCTGCTGCTATCATAGATTGCAGACAGCTTTTATAAAGTCGCGGAACAGCGGATTCGGATTATTGGGACGGCTGGTAAGTTCAGGGTGGAACTGAGAGCCGACAAACCAAGGATGATCCTTGACCTCAACAATCTCAACCAGGCTGTCATCCGGCAAAGTACCGGAGATTACCAGACCTGCCGCTTCAAGCTCCTTACGATACTTATTGTTAAATTCATAGCGATGACGATGACGCTCGGCAATCTCCTCGGAGCCATAAGCCTCATAAGTATTAGTGCCGGTACGAACCTTGCAAGGATAGCTTCCAAGGCGCATCGTGCCGCCCTTATCCTCTACGTTTACCTGAGAAAGCATCAGGTCAATAACCGGATAAGGAGTTTCCGCCCAGAATTCCGTGCTGTTTGCTTCCTTCATGCCGCAGACATTTCTGGCAAACTCAATAACTGCGCACTGCATACCAAGGCAGAGACCGAGGAACGGCAGCTTATTCTCACGGGCATACTGAATAGCACGAATCTTACCTTCTACGCCACGATCACCGAATCCGCCGGGAACAAGAATACCCTTGACGCCGGAGAAAATCTCGTCCAAATCAGCATTCTCTGCCTCAATAGACTCGGAATCAATCCAGTTAATCTTTACTTCGCAATCGTTGGCAATACCAGCATGATGAAGAGCCTCGGTTACAGACATATAAGCGTCCGGCAGCTCAACATATTTACCGACAACTGCGATGCGAACTTTTCGGGAAGGGTTCTGAATCTTATGAACCATTCGAGTCCACTCTTCCATATTGGCCGGAGATGCATTCATGTGGAGCTTCTCCAGCACGATACGGTCAAGACCCTCATTCTGCATCATCAGAGGCACTTCATATATAGTTGAGCAGGTACGATTTTCGATAACAGCATTAACATCAACATCACAGAAAAGAGCCAGTTTTTCCTTCATATCCTTGGATATAGGCTTCTCTGTACGGCAAACGAGAATATCCGGCTGAATGCCTATGCCGCGAAGCTCTTTTACACTGTGCTGCGTGGGTTTAGTCTTCAGCTCACCGGCAGCAGAAATATACGGAACAAGGGTAACATGAATATACAGCACATCATCCTTGCCAACTTCCTTTTTTACCTGACGAATGGCCTCCAGGAACGGCAAACTTTCGATATCACCAACAGTGCCGCCGATTTCAGTGATTACAACATCGGCATTATCAGCTGCAGCAACATCATACACCCGCTGTTTGATTTCATTGGTTATATGGGGAATTACCTGAACAGTCTTGCCAAGATAATCACCGCGGCGCTCCTTAGTCAGTACATTCCAGTATACCTTGCCGGCTGTAATATTGGACAGCTTGGAAAGGCTGATATCTATAAAGCGCTCATAATGGCCGAGATCCAAATCAGTCTCAGCACCGTCATCAGTGACAAACACTTCACCGTGCTGATAAGGACTCATCGTACCGGGGTCAATATTGATATATGGGTCAAATTTCTGAATAGTTACTGTCATACCGCGGTTTTTAAGCAGCCGACCGAGAGAAGCTGCCGTTATTCCCTTTCCGAGGGAGGAAACAACGCCGCCGGTTACAAATATGTATTTGGCCATTGACTCAATCCTCCTGCTCGCCCTTTTTAGCTTCACTGCGGCGAGTCTTCTTCTTGGTCGAGCCGGTCTCCTTAGTCGTTTTTGCAGCGGCATGAGTACGCTTTGGCTCTACCTGAATCCACTCACTCAGTCCCCACATAGACTTGCCTTCCTCATTGCGACCTGTGTAGCTGAAACGGCTGTCCATGTTGATAAGGGTATATACTTCAGAAATTGTATTAGAGAGAGACTGTACGGGCTTATGACGCTTCTCTATTACTTCAAGTACGAGGTCTTTGTAGTAAATCGGTTCGCCCTTCTGTGTAAGGATATAATAGGCGACATCCACATCAGAGCAGCGTGTAAAATCTTTTTCCTTTGTTGTCATTTTCTTTCCCCTTCCCAATTGTAGACAATCGGATTACATCTTTTCCGGTGCAGAAATACCAAGAACTGCCAGCGCCAACCGTATTACACGCTGAGCAGCGCCGCACAGTGCCAATCTGGCTTTTGCCAGCTCAGGCTCAATACCCATGCAGCGGCATTGATTATAGAAGCTATGGAATGCTCCTGCCAAATCATATACATATCTGGCTATTCTCTGAGGAGCATAGTCTGCAGCAGCCCGTTCGAGCTCTTCAGGATACTCCGCAATCTTCTTTATGAGGTCGATTTCTTTTTCCTCAGTCAGCAGGGTCAAATCCGGAGTATCCTCCAGATTGATACCCATTTCGGCGGCCTGACGGAATATGCTTGCAATTCTTGCATGAGCATACTGTACATAATAGACCGGATTGTCGTTAGACTGGGATTTTGCCAGATTAATATCAAAGTCAAGCTGGCTATCCAGCGAGCGCATGATGAAGAAGTAACGAGCCGCATCTGTTCCGACTTCTTCAATAAGCTCCTCGAGGGTAACGCTCTGGCCGGTGCGCTTGGACATCTTTACCAGTTCGCCGTCGCGATAAAGGCTTACCATCTGAAGAAGCAGTACTTTCAAATTGTCCGGGTTATAGCCGAACATAGAAAGAGAAGCCTTAACTCGGGCAATATATCCGTGGTGATCAGCACCCCAGATGTTTATGACCTTACCAAATCCACGCTGGAATTTATTTCGATGATACGCGATATCAGCAGCCAGATAGGTAGGTACTCCATTGTCTCTGATTACGACACGGTCTTTGTCATCGCCGTAGGCTGTAGATTTCAGCCAAAGAGCGCCATCTTTTTCGTAAATGTCGCCTGTTTCCTTCAATGCGGCAACAGCTTCATTTATGGCCTCAGGATGAAGAGTCCGTTCACTGAACCAGACATCAAAATCAACATTAAATGCCTTCAGGTCGCGTTTAAGACAGGCAAGTTTCTCCTGCAGAGCAATTTCCTTCAAAGCGGCAATGCGCTCACGCTCCTCCATGTGGAGGTATTTATCACCGTCACAGTCTTTTATAACCTGTGCTGTGTCAATAATGTCAGCGCCTCGGTAGCCATCCTCAGGAACTTCCGCTTCAACGCCAAAGAGCTGCAAATAACGGGCATTAACCGACTCTGCAAGATGATCTATCTGATTTCCTGCATCGTTTATGTAATACTCACTCTCCACCGGATAGCCGGCAGCTCGAAGAAGATTTACCAGTGCGGAACCGCTGGCTGCTCCTCGCCCATGTCCAACATGAAGCAATCCTGTCGGATTAGCACTTACATACTCTACCTGTATTTTTTCAACATTTTTCAGCGGCAGCTGACCGAATTCGTCACCTTTTGCAATTATTGCGGCCAAATTATCGTACAACACATTGCCTTTAAGGTAGAAATTTATAAAGCCGGGGCCTGCAATAACAGTATGGTCTACAAAATCTGCTGCCAGATGACCGGTAATGGCCTCAGCAATATCTCTCGGCTTTTTACGGAAGACTCTTGCTGACTGCATCGCTGCATTTGTCGCAAAATCTCCCAACTCTTTCTTTGGCGGTACTTCCAATACAAAAGCCGGCAATTCTCCTTCCGGCAGAACGCCTGCTGCCTGTGCTGCTTTTACTGCATCATTTATCGCCTGTGTAAGCTGTTCCTTTACATCCAAAATTTCTTTCCTCCCGAAATTCACAATATATCTATTTTACCAAAACGGCACGATAATCACAATAATTTTTAACAAATAAACGCAAAAAGGCACCGCGGGGCGATGCCTTCATTGGCTTTTAACTTACAGCGATATTCAATTCGATTATATGTCCGTCGATATCCATTTCGACAAACAGGAAATTGTCACTGCTGATACGGATTTGGAAATTTGCTCCGGTCGTCAGGCTTGGTGTGGAGATATCAACATCGTATCCCATACCGGCAAGACTGGTCGCCGCATTCGCCGTCAGCATATTGCTCATTTCCGATATCGCACTTTGCGCCATATCATCAAACGACTCTACAGGCATTCCCATCATCATAGTCGAAGCTATGTATTTCGCTGTATCCTCGGTCATATTATAAGCAACATTGCCGTGAATTTGTTTGGTAAAACCAACCAGAACCGTCACTCCAAGGCTTGTCGCCGTCATACTTTTGACGCCCATCTTCGCTCGTTGCGGCATTGGAAAACCCAGCATAGGCATAACCGCAACAATTGCATCGATGAACGGATTAACAAGCTTTGCATCCATGGGTCAAATCTCCTCTGCAAATCCCATTTCCATATACATCGTTCCAAACGCAGTTACAAACTTCGTCCGGAAAGCCCTCAACTTTGCTCCAGCCATTTTTACACCGGAACCAACAATAATTCCAGGGGGCGTTATACGCAGTTCTTTGTCCTTTATTTTATCATTTATCATGGATACGCCGCGACCGACGATGATATTCGTTGCTTCCTGCAAGGTCTCCATTGCGGTTGCATCATCCATCTGGCTTTCCTTCCGATTCAGGAATGCAGACGTGAACTTATATACAGTTTTCTGATCCATGTGAATAACTATACGGCCATGCGGGTCTCCGGTGAGGCCAATCAATACGGCAATACCGTTGAGAACCAATGAGTCATCATCTGCTTTCTCTCCGGACATGAGACATTCCTGTCCGGTAAATCCAAGCAGTGTATCCTTGAACGCATTGTTAAATTCAGGAACGTAAGACTCCATGAAAGTATTAAGACCTGCCGGTGTACGAGTGCAAAGATTTGTCAAAACTTCAAGGAGGTCATTTATCCGTACCGGTTTCTGAATGAAATCGTAAATTCCAGCCCTCTTGCCCTGTTCAATCAGGCTCTCATCGCGCATAGCGCTGATCATTACGATGCGGACATCACGGTCTATCGCTCTCAGGCGCTTGCTGCACTCAATACCATTGGCATCCGGCAGATTCATATCCATCGTCACAGCAGTCGGGCGATAACGCTCAAACATCTCTACCGCTTCAGCCGCAGTACGAGCAGTTGCTACCACTTCAAAATTTGTCTTTGCCAGCAAATCCGAAAGAATGGCGCAGCTAATGCGTGAGTCATCAACGACCATAACTCTGATTTTTTCCATTTTGCTATCACCCCAACATGAGTAGTAAACTTGTTAAAACATAGTATACAAAATTTTTAGTTTTTTCTCAATAGCATTTATAGTAATTTATGAAAATACTTCACAACTCACAAATTTTAAGTATTACTATAGCACATTCTTTACTCATGTTATATAATGAATAATATTTTCATTTCACGGAGGGATTTATTTGAGTGATTCAACCTACATTATCATCGCATTCGTCCTCTATCTTGGAGCTATGATGGCGATAGGAGTCCTCTACTACAAGAAGACTTCAAATATGTCCGACTACATCCTCGGCAATCGTCAGCTTGGTGCCTGGATAATATCTATGAGCGCCGAAGCCTCTGACATGAGCGGATGGATGCTTATGGGTCTTCCTGGATACGCTTACGTTGCAGGCTTTAACGCCGGATGGATTGGTCTCGGCCTTGCCATCGGAACTCTGCTCAACTGGCAGTTCGTCGCCAGTCGCCTTCGCAACTATACGGAGCTTGCGAACAATTCCCTTACCTTGCCGGATTTTTTCCAAAACCGATTTAAGGATAACAGCAATTTCCTTCGAGTCATTCCGGCAATCTTTATTCTTATTTTCTTCGTTATTTATACTTCTTCCGGCTTCGTTGCCGGCGGAAAGCTTTTCGAGACAATCTTCCATCTTCCGTATGAGTATTCATTGTTCCTCGGAGCTTTCGTTGTAGTCTTCTATACTTTCGTCGGCGGCTTCACTGCCGTATGCACCACTGACTTCATTATGGGCCTCATGATGTTCGGAGCTATTCTTGTTGTTCCGACTATGGCTGCGCTGTCCTTGGGCGGTATATCGGATACTGCTTCAATGATTTTCACAGCGCATCCGACATTTTTCGAGCCGCTCATTAAGCCTGACGGCTCGACGCTCTCAATGATAGAGTTTGTTTCTCTGATGGGTTGGGGCTTAGGCTATTTTGGTCAGCCGCACATTCTCGTCCGCTTCATGGCCATTAAATCAGCCAAAGAAATAAAGCCGGCGATGCAGATTGCCATGACCTGGGTCGCTATCTCCCTTACGGCAGCCGTTATTGTCGGTATGGTCGGAAGCGTTTACCTTACCGAGCCGCTTACCGGTACCAATGCAGAAACTGTATTCCTCGTAATGACTCACCGTCTCTTCAACCCCTTCGCTGCCGGTATTATCCTCAGTGCAGTTCTCGCTGCCATCATGAGCACGGCTTCCTCCCAGCTGCTCGTCGCTGCCTCTGCCATCGCTCAGGATTTTTATGCGGCAATCATCAAGAAAAATGCCGGAGAAGGCGAGCTTGTCTGGGTCGGTCGTTTCTCCGTACTTGCAATAGCCCTCATGTCTCTAGCTCTTGGTCTTAATCCCAACAGCTATATTCTCGACATGGTTGCTTATGCCTGGGCCGGTTTCGGTGCAGCCTTCGGCCCGATAACACTGGCCGCTCTTTTCTGGCGACGCACTACCAGAAACGGTGCTATAGCCGGTATCGTCGTTGGTGGCATCACAGTTCTCGTCTGGAAGCAGCTCGCACTCTTCGGACTTTATGAGCTCGTTCCCGGCTTCATTTTCTCCTCTATTGCTATCGTCATCGTAAGTCTCATGGACAAGGAGCCTTCAAAGGAGATTACCGATGTCTTCGACCAGATGGTCGCAATTGGAAAAAATCAATAACATATCGGCAAACAACTTCACTTGGCGTGTTTTACCTTGACACCCACTGAGTACGCTGATATAATGTCCTCTGTTTGGAGAGGTGGCCGAGCGGTTTAAGGCGCTGGTCTTGAAAACCAGTGATACAGCAATGTACCGTGGGTTCGAATCCCACCCTCTCCGCCATAGCGAAGGTTATACTGCACAATATCTGCTGATGTAGATATTGTGCAGTTTTTTATTGCGTATATACACAAAAAAGAAGCCGCTGCACTGACAGCGACTCCATTCTCCTACATATTCAATTCTCAGCCTTTAGCTGCTCACGACAGTGCGGGCAGTATGTAAAGCTTACCGGAACGTTTTTCCCGCATTTAGGGCAGCAGACCTGTTCGTTCACCGATACTTCCCGCCGACTACTCCTAGTGCGATAAGGATTCTCCACCGTATCAGCAGCGTCAAATTTCTTAGGCAGATTTTTAGGACGGCCAAATATGCAGTATACCAGACCAACTATCGGAACAATCAATGTAGCAATTGTCCAAAAGAAAACTTTTCCCGTATCGAGGCCTCTCTTTTCTGCATCCCGCTTGACAAGATAAGCACAAACAACAGAAAACGCAAAAGACAAGAACACCATCGTTATCCCCCCAATTCATCATCTCACAAAATAAGGTTTCAAAATTAAAGTTATAAAGTAACATACTGCTGCTATGAGTACAACAGTAGCCCCAACAGCCATATCGCAGTAATAAGCCGTAATAAGTCCGCTGACACCTGCCAAAACCGATATCAGGACTGATACGAAATGGTAGCTCTTAACATCTCCGGTAACATTTCTGGCTGCCGCTCCCGGCAAGACCAGCAATGAATTGATAACAAGTATACCAACCCACTGAATAGATACTGCTACAACTACAGCCACCAGAGAAGCGAAACAACTCTCGATGAAAAATGACCTTATCCCGCGGCTACGGGCAAAAGGTGCGTTTATCGATATAAGCAGCAATGAGTTGAACAGGACTGTCCAGGCAATGACAACTGCCACAAAGATGAAGAACAATATCCCAATTTCTTCCTGTCGGATACTAAGTACATCGCCGATGAGATAGGACGAATACTTATTAAAGCCTCCGCCCCGTGACATGATCATCAGGCCGACTGCCACCGCCATCGAGGAAAAAACCCCGATAACAGTATCTGTAGAGGCTTTGCTTCGCTGTTTTATATATGTAATAAAAACAGCAAAAAATATGGAAAAAGCTATCAACGAAAACAATGGCGAATTTGAGCCAAGCAGAACGCCTACCGCAATTCCGGAAAAAGCGCCGTGTCCCAAAGAATCAGCGAAGAATGCCATACGGTTTGATACGACCATCGTCGAAAGCAAGCCGAAAAGCGGTGTAACCAGCAGCATTGCCAGGAAAGCATTCTTCATAAATGAATAGCTTAACCAATCAACCGGCAAAGCAGTGTCCAGAAAAGAATATATCAGCTCCATCATTCATCCCCTCCGCGCTTTCCGGGGACATATAAAGGCAACTGGCAATCATTCTCGGGGACGATAATATCTCCAAAAATCTCCTTCACCCTGTCATCTGCAAAGACACTCTGCGGCGTGCCGGAAGTGACACTTCCGCCTGAAAGAAACACCACTTTGTCAGCATTCCTGGCCACCAGATCCAAATCGTGGCTAACCAGAAGGATTGCCATATCCTCTGTCTCTCTTAAATTGTCAAGAATCTCGTAAAACAAGACCAGTCCGTTGTGATCAACACCAGATACCGGCTCATCAAGAATCAGCAATTCCGGTACAGGATCCAAAGCAAGAGCCAGCAAAACCCGCTGAAGCTCGCCACCGGACAAGGCTCCAAGCCGTCTGTCTATAAGTCCATCGGCCTTGACCCGTCCGAGGTCATTTAAGATACGCTTACGGAGTTTACCTGCCCCCATCAGCCAAACCGGCTTATTGGACAAAGCAGCCATGAAAAAATCTTCCACGGTAGTAGGTGCACTCACATCAAAACGAAGATACTGCGGGACATAACCGATACGAGGTCTCGCAGCCTTACGCCCATCACCGGAAACATAGCTTATTTTCCCCGTATGGGGAATCTCACCCAAAATCGCCCTCAGAAGTGTTGACTTTCCGGCGCCGTTTGGTCCGATAACAGCGGTGAGCTGTCCGCAATGGATGTGTATGTTTATATTCGATAAGACATTAGTACCAGCGTAAGATACCGAGAAATCCTCTATTCTGGTACAGCAGAATCTCTGACAACAACCATCGCCATCCAACTGTGGAGGTTTGTGATGAAAAATTGAGCGAAGCATTCCCTGCTCCTTCTACATTAGTATTGATATCCTAAAATACAATTAATCAAAAATTAAAATCTGATAAATCTTACTTTCGCAGACTGTCAAATGCCCGACAGCCCCAAACCGTTACAACTACCAGATATGCCATCAGAATCGCAACAGATATGTATTCAAATGGCTGACCCAGCGATATTGCCCTAAGGGTAACGCTCGTATGAGTAAGCGGCAGAGCCTCAATAATCAGCCGCAGTGCATCCGGCATCGTCCGGGTTGAAAAGAAAGTGCCGCAAAGGAATGACATAGGCAGCAGCACATAGGTATTTATCTGCCCCATTTTCTCATAGGTAGACAGATACATCGACGCCAAAAAGCCGATTCCGGCAAAAATACCGCAATTCATTACAACGATTAACCAGAACCACAGCGATGTAGTAACATGTGCTCCAAAGAAAAAAGCCAGCACAACGATAATCAGCGACGATATCAGACCACGCAGAACAGAAGCCAGCATCTTACCGATAACGTAGGCCGGCGGCCAAATCGGTGCAACGATATATTCCTCGAGACTCTTGTGGTATACCCTTTCTGCATGGACTGGGGTAACGCTGTTGAAGCTGATATTCATTGAATTCAGCGCCAAAATACCCGGCACAAGGAAGTCAAGATAGCTCACACCAGGAATCGTCTCTATACTGCGGCCAAGTCCCCAGCCGAAGGCTACCATGTACAGCATAGGGGCAATCATTCGGCTGATAATAAAAGCGGTCATGCGATGCTTGAGCACAATCCAGTCACGCCAAAACACCGTCATTATATCATTTATTCTTTCCATCGCAATCCTCTATTTATCTAAGCCTTCTCTGCGACCGGTAATCTCAACAAATACATCCTCCAAGGTGACCGGACGAATACTTGCTTTGACTGTCATAGTATCTACGAAAGCCAATGCATCTTCCTCATCTGCAAAGAAGCGGGAAACCAAACCATTCATGCCCTCCCACTCTACCATGTAGTGACCATAGTGATCGATGAAACCCTGCGGCGTATCAATATCAATAATACTGCCTTTTTTCATAATGGCTACTCTATCACAGAGAGCTGCCGCTTCCTCGATGTAATGCGTAGTAAGGAGTACCGTCGTTCCCTTTCTTGCCATCTGTCGAATTAAATCCCAGATACGCCTGCGAACCTGAGGGTCAAGGGCGACGGTAGGCTCATCCATGAACAACACCTCAGGCTCATGGATAAGTCCTCTGGCTATAAGCAATCGGCGCTTCATACCGCCGGAGAGCTTGCGAACACTGTCATTAACGATATCCTCCAGCTCTACAAACTCCAGCAGCTCCTTTATTCTCTTTTCCCTTTTTTCCTTTGGCAGATGGTACAGCCGTGCGTGCAGCTCCAGATTTTCGCCCGCTGTCAAATCCTGATCAAAATTCAGGTTTTGAGGTACTACACCGATTTTCCGCTTAAGCTCGCTCTCATTCCCTTTGAGTGGGACACCGTCGTACAGTATCTCACCTTCACTTGGCTGAGTCAGTGTTGTAAGCATTCTGACGGTTGTCGTCTTTCCTGCACCGTTTGGGCCGAGAAGACCAAAAATCTCCCCTTTTTCTATAGTCAGAGACAAACCGTTCACAGCAGTTTTAATTGCCGGTTTCCCATCAGGGCCTTTATGTTTAAATTGTTTTACAACATTCCGTAATTCAATCATAAAATTTCCTCAGATAATTATGAACAAATCCCATGACGGCCTTTTAGTTTTCTTTTCTAAGCTTGTAAACAATTACCAGCAACGGAATCAGCAGCAGTAAAGCTGCAAAATAGCCGCTGCTGTCAATCAACATAGAAAAAAAGCTTAAAACAACCAGCACGGAAAGGGAAAGGGGAATCCAAAGCCTGTCTTTCTCTGTTGCCTGCCCACTCGCCTGCGCTATCACATCAGCTTTCTGATGGCGGCGAATATGAACGTACATACCGCTCACCAGCATAGCCAATGACATTAACAGATAAACTCCCCACAACAGGCGCACCGCACCGTTCATTGGCCACAGCCTGTGAAGCTGTGCCGCTCTGGCCAGAAGTTTCGAGGCCGGAGAAGGCGTAACAACAAAAATGTTCTCTCCATCAAGGCGCATTCCTACCAGCTCAACCGCATTACGCCGCTCAAAGCCATAAGGAGACTCGGTAAGATAAAAAGCGAAAAATGCTTTCTCCTTTGTGGGGAACTTCATCGACAACAGCCGGTAATCGTCAGCAGGGAAATCCGCCCGCAATCGTCTTAAAGCTTCAGCCGGAAGCAGCACTTCATTAGAAGAAACAGGCCCATATTCAGCATCTATCTGACTGAAATATTCGGCAGCTTGTCCCTCATGTTCTCTCAGTTCTTTAGTAAATCCATCGGTGGTAACGGCCTGCAGAATACCGGTAAAAGCCAGCACAAACAGAAATGCTCCGGTCACTGCACCGGTCAAGCTGTGGGTATCTGACCAAAAAAAACTCGAACTCTCATTTGGAGTCGTAATTCTGCCAAAAGTTCTTTTGCCGGACAACCAATTGAATAAAAAACCCGACAATATCGCTATCATGGAAATAAGCATTACCGCTATCCATACCCAGCTAAGCATTTTATCAAAGCTGCTTCCGGCATGAATTCTCCGGGAATACCTCAGAATATTTCTCAATATTTCCGAACGAAATACAGGTGAAGCTTCTTTGCTTACCGTCTTCGTTTCTACATCGTAGACATAAATCTGCTCTTTGGCATGCGGTTTCTTTTCGGCTTTATCCTTTGCCGGCGATATCTTACCACCTTCGCCAGCCAGACGGAATTTCAGCAGTCCCCGCCTCGTGTCAGGAGTCGCTTCCAATACTTTTCTGCCCGGAAAATGGCGGTCTATCTCACCCAGACCGTCCGTGGTATATGACCATATCTGTTCTGATGTATAGACATTATCGACCGGAGGCTTGACACCCATACTATTCCAGTCAGGCATAGTATTATCAGCCCAAGTACGGAAAGCAGACCTGTCCAAACGTGAAGCTTATATATCAGAGCTCCTTGTCGTTTCAACATCCTTTTTAAACCTGTGGTAATAAAGGTCGCCTCCTCTCCA
>JAZLHS010000177.1:0-18858 GCA_045616885.1 Selenomonadaceae bacterium
ACCCTCCACCATGCTTCGCATGGTCCCCCTCCCTGCAAGCAGGGATGACATTTTAGGTGCGTGCTCTCCCCTCCCTGCACGCAGGGAGGACATTTTCAGGAGCTCTCTCCCTATGCCTGTACGCATGAATGACACGCATGAAAGACGGGTATATCTTATCCCAGACACTTGACGACCTTGCGGTTGATAGCTTCCTCGACCTCGGCCTTCAAATCTTCATTCTCAATCATATTCACTACCGGAGCGAAGGCTGCTTCCAGAACGAGGCGCTTTGCTTCCTCTTCGTCGAGGCCGCGGCTCATCAGGTAAAAGAGCTTTTCTTCATCCATGCGGCCTATGCTGGCGGCATGATGACCGTCCACATCGTCTTCGCCGGACAGCATGAGCGGCACAGTACGGTTGCGCACACCGTCGGACAGGAGGATTATCTCTTCCTTCTCGTTGCCAACAGAGCCGGAGCAGCCCTGTACGAAGTCAAGAGTCCCGCGGAAAATCTTGTCCGCATTGCCGCCGAGAGCGCCATAGACATTCATCTTGCTGTCGGTGCGCTTACCCTTGTGCCGGATGATGAAATTCATATCATATTTTTCTTCATCAGCTGCGAAGTAGAGAGCGTTCAGCTCGGCGGAGCTGTCATCTCCTACCAGCTCAATTTCCACGGAGCATAGGGTATTCTTTCCGCCCAGATGGATGACATTGGCCTGAACATGACCACCGGCGTCTACTCTTATCTTCATAGCCCCGGCCCACTCGGCGTCATCGGGAGCAAGCACCACATTGGTGACGGTGCTGTTGGCATTTGCCCCAACGACCACCTGACAAACCTCTCTGTCACTCTTGCGGCAGACGTGAACATGAGAATCAGTCTGTCCCGGCTTCACATAAATTCTGCCTCTCATCGGCAGCCGCACCAGCAGGTCTGAACTGATAGTTCCCTCATTGACCCCCAGCCAGCGCCAAGTACGCATCGGTATTTCATTATAGACGACGCGGTTATTCCTTTCTTCCATCAGCCCATCGTCCCTTCCAGTTCTATCGTAACGAGATTGTTCATTTCTACGGCGTATTCCAGCGGCAGCTCCTTGGCTATCGGCTCCACGAAGCCGCGGACTATCATCGCCCGTGCCTCTTCCTCGCTGATGCCGCGGCTCATGAGGTAGAACACCGCATCATCGCTGATACGGCCGATTTTCGCTTCGTGACCGATATCGGCAGTCGCGTTCTCTATATCCATCGTCGGCAGTGTATCCGAGCGGGAGATATTGTCCAGCATGAGGGATTCGCAGTTCACGGAGCATTTTACATTGTCTGCTTTCTTCGTGACCTTCACGGCACTGCGGTAGGTGGCCTGACCTCCCGCCTTTGATATAGTACGGGTATTGACGGTCGCAGATGTATTGGGTGCGGTGCAGATGATACTACAGCCGGTGTCCAGATTCTGTCCCTTGGAGGCGAAGGTGACACCGGTGAATTCACAGCG
The DNA here is from genome assembly GCA_045616885.1 of Selenomonadaceae bacterium. GTDB lineage: Bacteria > Bacillota > Negativicutes > Selenomonadales > Selenomonadaceae > RGIG250. Next base: position 1,481 of record JAZLHS010000177.1, read on the forward strand.
TGCGCTGTCGCCAGCCAGAACGCTGGTGGGATACAGCATGGAAATGTGGGAGCCGAAAGAGCCGGATACCCACTCGATAATGCCGTCCTTCTCCACATAGGCACGCTTGGTATTCAGATTCATCATGTTCCGTGACCAGTTCTCGATAGTAGAGTAGCGCAGGCGGGCGCCTTCCTTCACGAACAGCTCAACACAGCCGGCGTGAAGATTGGTCACATTGTATTTCGGTGCGGAGCAGCCTTCAATGAAGTGAAGCTTTGCTCCCTTCTCAACGATTATCAGGGTGTGTTCAAACTGTCCTGCGCCCGGTGCATTGAGGCGGAAGTAGGACTGCAGGGGTATCTTCACATCTATTCCGGCCGGAACGTAGACGAAGGAGCCCCCTGACCAAACTGCGCCGTGAAGCGCAGCAAACTTGTGATCCTTCGGGGGAACCAGCTTCATGAAGTATTCCTTCACGATGTCCTCATGCTCCCGGAGAGCAGTCTCCATGTCGGTATAGACTACGCCCTGCTTCGTGAGGCTCTCCTGTACGCTGTGATAGACTACCTCTGAGTCGTACTGAGCGCCGACCCCTGCCAGAGAGGTCTTCTCCGCGTCAGGGATACCCAGACGGTCGAAGGTGTCCTTGATGTCCTCCGGCACCTCGTCCCAGTTGCCTACCATCTTGGCATCCGGCTTGACATAAGTGACGATATTGTCCATGTCCAGCTCGGAGAGGTCTGGGCCCCAGGTTGGCAGAGACAGCTGATTGTATACATCAAGTGATTTCAGGCGGAATTCCAGCATCCACTCAGGATCGTGCTTCTTGGCAGATATGTCACGGACTATCTCTTCCGTGAGACCGGCCTGACTCTTGTAGAGAGCCTTGTCCTCATTCTTTATGTCATAGAGCGTGCGCTCAATGTCGTCGATAAATGTTTTCTGCTTCCCCATAGCCTGTCTCACTTCTCCTCAAGCAGATGTGCAAAACCGGAGCGGTTAATCTCGTCGATGAGCTCAGCGCCGCCCTCCTGAATAATGCGGCCTTCCTTCATGACATGAACCCTGTCCACGGTGAGACGGTCGAGAATACGAGCATTGTGAGTGATGATGAGGCAGGAGTTGTTTTCGTTGTGGAAGGCTGCTACGCCCTTGGATACTATCTGGACAGCATCTACGTCGAGACCGGAGTCAGTCTCATCGAGGAGAGCCAGCTTCGGCCGGAGCATCATCAGCTGGAGGATTTCATTGCGCTTCTTCTCGCCGCCGGAGAAGCCTACATTCATGTAGCGACCGGCGTAGCTCTCATTTATTTCCAGCTCGGCCATTGCTGCCTTCAGTTCCTTCTTGAAGGCCATTATCTTTATCTTCTCACCGGTCACTGCCTGCTTGGCGGTGCGAATCATATTTTCTACGGTGATACCGGGAATTTCCTCCGGGGTCTGGAAGGACAGGAAAAGACCCTTCCTGGCACGCTCAAAGGTCTTCATAGCCAGCAGGTCTTCGTCGTCAAAGGAAATCTCTCCGCCGGTGACCTGATAGCTGGGATGACCCATCAGTACATTCATCAGGGTGGATTTGCCGGAGCCGTTTGGCCCCAGCAGGACGTGAACCTCGCCCTTGCCTACAGTCAGATTCAGACCTTTCAATATCTCTTTGCCGTCCACAGCTGCATGGAGGTCTTTCACCGTCAACATATCTTCCATTTTTCTCTCTCCTGTTACTACACAAAATCTATAAAAATCCAATAAAATCAATTGCGAGCATTAATTCCTAGTAAAACAGTAGGAATTAACACTCGCAATTTTATTGCGTTTTTCGCTTCTTGTCAAGTCGTTATCTTCTCCGCCGGTCTACACCGAGGCTTTCGTAGTACTCGCGCTTGCGCTGGTACATCAGCCGGTCGGCCGTCTTCACCTGCTGCTCTAGGTCGGTGCAGACCTCTATCCAGGCTTCACCTACTGAGAACAGACCGTATCCTGTCGCAGATATTTCCTCGACTATTTCATTGAAGGCAGCTTCGTTCACCGCCTGACAGACAGCAACGAACTCGTCACCGCCCAGTCGATAAACGGAGCGAATGCCGAATCTTTCCTTCAGCAGATTGGCCGCCCGCTTGATTATCTCATCGCCGGCCTCATGACCCAGCTGGTCATTGGTCTGCTTCAGACCATTGACATCCACGAAGATAATGCCCACATTCTTTATCCGCTCTCCGTTCATGGCATTGATATCGCGAATATAGGCGTGGCGATTCATTACCCCGGTCAGGACATCCTTGTAGCTGAGGTCGTAGAGCCTGCGGGTGTATTCCCTCTTCATCAGCTCTTCGTTGACAAAGGAAGAAATAGAAGTCAGCAGCAGTTCGGTGGACAGATTGTCAGTGCGGTTCTCGATACCGATAATTCCCCGGAAATCCTTACTGCTGTGTCCGATGCGGACAAGGCAGAGATTGCGCACGTTCCGCTCAGTCAGATATTTGATGTCCTTGGCCAGCGGCGAATCATCATTCACAGCGGGAGCCTTCACATCGTCGATGACTATCTTGCCGTCATCATCCATGAGGCTGTTCCATGACTCGATTACTTCCAAGGACACCCGGTTGCGCTCGACGAAGGTGGATGGCACGCCATCTGCGCACCATTCCTGCTCCATGACAGCCATCTTCTCCTGACGGTCTACAGTGTAGAGGTAGACGCGGTCGGCCTTGTAGTACTCGCCCAGTATCTTCAGCAGGCGCTGAGCCGCATCCTCGAAGCTGGGGTTTCCGGTCAGTGACCGGATGCACTCTATAAGAGTCTCCTCGATGCGCAGCTTGTCTCTCAGGTAGAGTATCTCACCTTCGGTAGACTGTACCGAGTACAGCACATGAGTGACATTGCCGTCATCATCGAAGAACAGCGGCAGGAAGCAGACGCGGCACCACTTTGCCTTGCTGCTGTAGTATTCCGCTGTGATACGCGGCTTATCCTTCAGTCTCTCCGGCAAGGTGTTCAGGTCTATGAATCTGTAGAGCATCGGCTTGAATATCTCGGAGGCATAGAGGTCTACCGAGATAGCCATGCACTTACTGGCCTTGTCCGACTGAGAGGTAATCAGCTCGCGGACGAAATCAAGCTCGTAGAAGACACGATAGCTGTCATTCTTCACATCGATAATTGCATGGATAAAATAGTCCTTGGTGAGGACGTCATTGACCTTGCCGCGGAGCTCGGCTTCCTCCTGCGACTCATCCAGCTCCACTTCCTTCTGGCGGAAGACGACTGTGACCAGCAGGAGTATCAGCAGCTGCAGCCCGAAGATAATTGCAAAGCTCTTGGCGACCTCTTTCCAGATAGTCGAGGCCTCTACATAGGTGACAAGGTACCAGTTGATTCCGTCGATATAGTGAATATTGACATAGAAGGTCTCGCCGCCGGCGGTAATCTTCGCCTGCCGGTTTCCCCTGTCCTCCAGCAGCTCGGCCAGACTTTTTTGCAGCTCAGTACGGGGCTGGAAATCCCGGCGTTCCTCTCTCATATTGGAGTCAGCTACGATGAGCTTATTGTCCTTGGTAATGAAAATAGCGCCGTCAATCAGATCCCGACCGGCAATATAATCCACAAGGTCACGGGCATAGTCAAGATAAACATCTACCGCCATGACGGTAGTTTCCGGCATATCACTGACTCTGGTGGAAATAGTGACACAGGGTCTACCACTTTGGGCATCAATATACGGCTCGCCGATGGTAAAGTCGACGGTCTTCATCGCATCAATAAACCATGGTCTGTCCTTTACCGAGTAATCTTTCGGCGGCTTCCAGCCGGAAGCATCTACATATTTTCCCGATATAGTACCCATGTAGACGCCCATTGGGTATACCAGATTTTCCTGATAGGATTGATGTATATGCCTTATGTACGGCGTACCTTCACGCGACGATCTTTCTATATAGTTCCTGTATATACGCAGCTCACTCAGTATCTGCCGGTACCAGATGTTGAACTTCTCTGCATTTGCGACGGAATGGCTGTAGAGATTTTTCTCGGCCTGCTCAAGCATCCACATACCGGCGATAGCTGTACATATGACGGTCAGAATGACAATAATGAAAACGTCAACATGACCCACCGCACCACTTCTGCGCCGAGTTTTTATGCCGATATTCTCTTTATGCCTCTTCCAAAGCATAGCCAATCTCCCTATCTAATAGCTATATTCTCCCATTATAACTAAACTATGATTATTATATAATACACCTAAGCAATCTGCAATAAAAATTATATCAAGGGTCAAATAAAAAAGACTGCCGCACAAATAACTATGCAGCAGTCCTGTTAAACATCCGATATTTTATCTTTTCTGAAGTAGCTTCTCTAGCAGCTTGTATAGCTGAGTGTGTTCCTCAGCCGTCAGCAGCTTCTCTGCTTTCTCGGCGAAGGCACGGTAGCCGCGGCGCTCCACATACACCAGATTCTTGCCGGCCTCCGTAAGTGACAGATGGAATATACGCCGGTCTTTGGTAGACTGTTCCTTATCAACCAGCCCCTGATTCTGCAGGCGGTTGATGATGTTCGTGACAGTCGGCTTCTGAACATGGAAAATGTTTGACAGCTCACTGGCCGTTACCCCATTTCGGGCATAGATAGCATGAATGTAGTGAAGCTGGGTCAGCGTCAAATGAAGCAACGCCTTCGCCTCACCGGTTGCCTGCTCAGCTTTGTACTGACGCAAACTCTGCCGCAGCGCCTCGGCGACCCGCTCAATGATGCCTACGATAGCATCTACAGTCTCCGGTGCCGTCTGCTCTTTCTTCTTCATCAGTAATCTCCCCCAATCCACAACCATTTGCTCATATTAAAGATAATCCGCTCAATATCCTTAATTTTTAATAATTATACTACCTTGCTTATTCACAAAGCAATACATAAAAAAAATTAAGACATTGTACCTATCATTTTCCATGCAACTTATTTCCGCAGGTAAGCAAGACAGTATAGACCGCCCACCAGTAATGAGCCGCCGATAATATTTCCGATAGTGACCGGGAGCAGGTTGTTCACCGCCATCGCGGCAAAATCCAACCCCGGAGCAGTCAGTCCGTATTCCCCGGCAGTAAATATCCCGGCCGGTATATAGTACATATTTGCAATGCAATGCTCGTATCCTGCCACCACAAAGGCGAATACCGGCAGATAGCAGGCTATTATCTTCCCGGCAGTATCCGTGGCCGCAAAGCTCAGCCAGACGCCGAGGCAGACAAGCAAATTGCAGAGTATGCCACGCATCAGAGCATCGCCGAAGGTAAGGGTGCATTTCGCTGCGGCCGTAGCGGTAATGACCGCCGCCAGCTTGCCGCCGTAAAGCGAGGGCGTATGGCTGTAAACAAAGAGAGCCGATATCAGCAGGCCGCCCACAAGATTTCCGCCGTAAACGATGGCCCAGCTCTTCATCATTTCGCCGAAGGTTATCCGCTCCTTCGCCAGCGGGATGACCAGCATACAGTTGCCGGTAAAAAGCTCACTGCCGCCGATGAGTACCATAACGAGACCCGCCGGGAAAATAGCAGCACTTACCAGCTTCGCCGCCGACGGATTTTCGATAGCCGCCGAGCCGACCGTGGCGGCCGCTCCCGCCAGTGCTATCATCATGCCGGCCATTATGGCCAGCAGAAAAGCGGACAGGGGATTTTGACGAACCTTATTCATGCCGATATTCAGATAGTTCTCGGCTATCTGAGCCGGAGTATACATTTTCGGCGGCGCTGTGGCTACATTGCTCATAACTATCCTCACTTCTCGCTAAAAAGCATCTCTGTCTAATAATTCTCAGATGAATTTTACTCTGTGCAATCGCATTTGTCCAGCAATACCTACAAGCCTCCACTCTAAACGAATTCACCTTGCATTTTATCAAGTTCAGGCATTATAATAAAATGAACTAATCTCATACGAGGTCTGTCCCAGTACTGTCTAAACGAGGAACAGTCAAATGATGAATCTAAGAAAACTCACCATACTCCATTCCAATGACATCCACGGCGATTTTCTGTCTGAAATGAAGGATGGTCACTCCGTAGGCGGCATCGCCAGAATGGCCGGATATGTAAAAAAACTGCGGTCAGCCGAAAGAAATGTCCTCTATGTCATCGCCGGCGATATGCTGCGAGGCTCGATTATCGACGAGGAATTCAAAGGCATCTCTACGATGGAGATAATCAACCATCTTGACCCGGATGTTGCTTCACTGGGCAACCATGAGCTCGATTACGGTCTCGCTCACCTTCTCTTCCTTGAGAAGTGCGCCACCTTCCCCATCATCACCGCCAATCTCTACATCACGGTCAACGGACTTCGCCTGTTCCGCTCTCATCGTATCATCAATATCGGCGGCATAAAAATCCTCTTCATCGGCATCATTACCGATGAGATAATCGTCAATGCCAAGCGGGATCCACTGCTGTCTAAATTCATCATACTGGAAGACGCAGTCACCGAAATAGGCCGTATAGTGAACAGCTACCGGGGCGACAATATAGACTGTACCGTCCTCATGACCCATATCGGCTTCCTTGAGGATCAGGAGCTGGCATCAAAGCTCGACCCCACCTGGAGTATAGATGTCATCATCGGTGGTCACTCCCACACCTTCCCGGAGGCTCCAGCCTTCGTAAACGGTACACTCATCGTTCAGGCCGGCTGTGAATGCCGCGCTATCGGGCGTCTTGACCTCACGATAAACCTTGACCGAAATCGCATCCTCGATTACAAGTGGCAGCTGCTGGAGATAAACGAGCAGCTGGCTGAGCCGGACCCTGCCATCGACGAGCTTCTTAATCACTATCAGACTCAGGTCGGGGCCAAGTATGACCGCATCATTACCAACTTCGACCGGCCGCTGACTCATCCGCTTCGCCAGATGGAGACCGAGCTGGGCAATCTCTTTGCCGATGCTCTCAGCGAAATGATTGAGGCAAAGGCAAACTGCGACCTGACTCTCATCGGCTCCGGCAGCATCCGAAAGAAAGAGGCCGGCCCTGTCATCTCGCTCCGGGATCTCACCGAGACTTTCCCCTTCTCCGACCGGATAGTGATAGCCAACATCTACGGCCGAGACCTCATCGCCGCCGTAAAATACATGTGCAGAGATGAGATAAACACCGCTCACACAGAATTCTATCAGGTTCCAGGCTATGTCTGTATCGTCTACGATTTCGCCGAAAAGGAGCTACAGGCCTTCACCATCAAGGGAAAGCCGGTAGAGCCTGACCGCCTGTACCGCGTCGCCATGCAGGGCTTCCACTTTGACAATATCAAAATGTGCCTGAATATCGACCCGGAAAATATTCCAAACTACTATGACAATGAAGTCTATGCCACCAGTGACAGCGACCTCATTCAGGAATACTTCGCCAACCACCACAACCTAACGGCCAGGGTCGAAGGGAGAATAACTATACTTCATCGCCCACCGCGGAACTAACCTAATCCATTGCCTTATGTGCCACCTTCCCTTCTCCTAACAAGAGGATGAGCCATCGAAGATAATAGGCAAGCTTAATCACTGATAGAAAAAGCAGGCTGCTGCAATCGCAACAGCCTGCTTCTTTTATCTGTTCTTTTTCAGTGCCTTTGGCTTCCCCAGCACCTCTGACATGACCACCACTGCCATCAGGTCTCTGGCATTAAATACAGGTCCTTTTCGGTCAGCTGGATGATTGCTTTCCTCATGCAGATGCGAAGGACGCTCGCCCTTGTACTCCGATGGTGCTTCACCCGCTGCACAGGCTTGCCGACCATCAGCAATAGAGCTTTCCTTCTCAGGAGCAGTGCCGTCTGACATGCTCAGTGACCCATTACCGCCGTGAGGCTTTGTCTCATGGTACACGCCGTCCTGATAGACGCCGCCGCGCCGCTCGACTCTGGGTGCTCTGCGCATCTGCGGCACCTCGAAGCCCAGCTCATCAGTCTGCTCATCGACTGCCGGTTCGGCTTCCCCGGTTCCCAGAGTTCCATACTCATTATCCTGCTGATATTTCTTCATGGCCTTAGTGATAAGCCGAAATATGCAGTACATGAAAACCAGCGGCAGCAGATTAACAATTATCCCCATGAGACCGTGGAAGGCAAAGCTGTCGAAACTGCCGAAACCGCCATACATAATCATTGCTTACCACCGGCAATTGCATCTCTCATCGCCGTATCAGCCTTGATGTTATTCATGTTGTAGTAGTCCATTACACCCATTTTGCCCTCACGGAGAGCCTGTGCCATTGCGTGCGGCACCTCGGCCTGAGCCTCTACTACCTTTGCCTCCATCTCCTGCGTGTAGGCCTTCATTTCCTGTTCCTTGGCAACAGCCATCGCACGACGCTCCTCGGCCTTTGCCTGAGCTATTCGCTTGTCAGCCTCGGCCTGATCGGTCATGAGGGCAGCACCGATGTTTCGTCCTACATCCACATCGGCGATATCTATGGAGAGAATCTGGAAGGCCGTACCGGCATCCAGCCCCTTGCCAAGAACTACCTTGGATATATCATCAGGACTCTCCAGTACAGCGGTATGACTCTCAGCGGAGCCGACAGTGGTAACGATACCTTCGCCGACACGGGCGATTACCGTAGCCTCACCGGCACCACCGACGAGACGGTCGATATTTGCCCGGACAGTGACGCGGGCTACTATCTTCAGCTCTATGCCGTTCTTGGCTACCGCAGAGATGACCGGAGTCTCAATGACCTTCGGGTTTACACTCATCTGCACTGCTTCCAGCACATCACGACCGGCCAGGTCTATGGCGGCAGTACGGGCAAAGGGCAGAGGAATCTCTGCGCGGTGAGCAGCGATGAGAGCATCTACCACATTGTCAACATCACCGCCGGCCAGATAATGTGCCTCCAGCTGATTTACATTCACATCAAGTCCGGCTTTATTGGCCTTGATAAGTGGCAGAACAATCTTCTCCGGCACGACCCGGCGAAGTCTCATACCTACCAGATTGAAGATACTGATTCGCACCCCGGCGGCAATAGCAGAAATCCACAGACCGATGGGAACGAAATGCAGGAACATCACTACACCGACGATGACTAAAAACAGGGAAAAAATTCCCCCTCCGAAAATCAAATCCATAAGAAATACTCCTTTCGCAATATATGGAAATACTGATAGATTGTACCACAAAAGAACTTATCTGAACATTTGATTCACATTAAAAATATAAAAAGTCCGTTGTCAGAAATCATTTTCCGACAACGGACTTTGATTATTCCCGTTATTACTTCAGACGAGCCAGCAGCTCTGCCCCATTATAGGTGGCCTTGCCGCCCAGCTGCTCCTCGATGCGGAGAAGCTGATTGTACTTGGCAACCCGCTCGGAGCGATTCGGTGCACCGGTCTTTATCTGACCGGCGTTCATTGCTACGACGAGGTCAGCAATGGTGACATCTTCGGTCTCGCCGCTGCGATGGCTGACAACAGCCCGGAAGCCGTTGTTGGCGGCCAGCTGCATAGCAGCGATGGTCTCGGAGAGAGAGCCAATCTGATTCAGCTTAATGAGGATAGCGTTGCCGGCAGTCATCTCGATGCCCTTGGCCAGACGCTTGGTATTGGTAACGAAGAGGTCATCGCCTACCAGCTGGAGACGCTTGCCCAGCTTAGCGGTGAGCTTCTGCCAGCCTTCCCAGTCCTCTTCATCGAGACCGTCTTCGAGAGAGGCGATAGGATACTTGTCAGCCAGCTTAGCCCAGTGCTCGATGAGCTCATCGGTGGTGAACTCGGTACCCTGCTTCGGCAGCTTGTAGGTGCCCGGCTTCTCGCCCTTCCATTCGCTGGCAGCAGCGTCGATGGCCAGAACGAAATCCTTGCCCGGTACATAGCCGGCCTTTTCAATAGCCTTCATGATGTACTCGATGCACTCCTCATCGGTCTTCAGGTTCGGAGCGAAACCGCCTTCATCACCGACGGAGGTAGCGAGACCTTCGGCCTTCAATAGGCTCTGGAGAGCATGGAAGACCTCGGTGCACCAGCGGAGACCTTCGGCGAAGTTCGGCGCACCGGCCGGCATAATCATGAATTCCTGAGTATCAACGGTATTGGCTGCATGAGCGCCGCCGTTGAGAATATTCATCATCGGAACAGGCAGAACATTGGCTGCGGTACCGCCAAGGAAACGGTAGAGCGGAAGTCCGGCAGACTGAGCAGCAGCCTTTGCGGTAGCCAGAGAAACAGCCAGAATTGCGTTTGCACCAAGCTTGGACTTATCCGCGGTACCATCCAGAGCAATCATTGCCTGATCGATAGCATATACATCGCTGGCATCCATACCGATGATAGCCTCGGCAATGGGACCGTTTACATTGGCAACAGCCTTCAATACGCCTTTGCCGACATAGCGAGACTTGTCACCGTCACGAAGCTCCAATGCTTCGAACTGGCCGGTAGATGCACCGGAAGGGGATGCGGCACGACCCATGCTGCCGTCGGCAAGATATACCTCAGCTTCGACGGTAGGGTTAGCACGGGAGTCTACGATCTGACGACCTACGACCTTCACGATTTTAGTTGCTTCCATTGTGTTTCCTCCTAAAATAAAATAATATCAGTCAAGTTTCAACTTATTTTCTGCAACATTTCATACTGTTACAGTCTACCACACTCCGGCGTAAATTACATCATTTTTTACAAGGTTTTCATAATTTATTTAAAGAATAGGACGTCTCCCCTTATTCAAATCATAAAAACGCAATATCCAAACTTATATAATCATCCTTTTCAAAATGGATATTCCCAATCCTCAAAAATGCCAATTTCAGATGATGGCTCTCTGTCCTCTATAAATCTATAGCAGTTTAATCCGATAGATGATACACAATCTTCATCCTCAACAATAACCATGCTGATATTATTCGGATAACCATTTTTCTTTATTTCCTTACGGCTTTCGTCTGTAATCACCAGTTCCCATACGACTTTATAAATAACATCAGATTCTCTATTTTTACTTCCCGGCAACACCTTTCTGACTATAATTGGTTTGTAGTATTCCTTGATAATATCCATAGGCAGATGTGTTTCTGCTATGACAACAGCCTCATCCAAGGAAATCTTTTTCCGCTCAGGCAGATTGTCAAATCGGTATTTAATAGAAAAAACATAATCTTTGTCCCCGGATTTCTTATAACTAGCATCTATAACCGTTCTCCTTTCTCCAGACTTTCGCCTGTTAGGGCCATTCAATTCCTGTATATAGCAATACGGCAATCCGATCACTTCCGCCGCAACCCGAAGTTTTTGCCCATGATCTAAAAGTTTTGGTGACTTTTCAATCTGTTCCAACAGCTCTTTCGTTTCACTTTTAGCAAACGCCACTTTTTCCTGCTCGGTTTTCTGTCCGTACAAGCCCACTGGTTTCCAATCACGCTTTACATATGCCTTGCGAAAACTGTCTAATCTAAGATGATAACCTACCTGTATGTATTCTACATTTCCATCTTCATCCACTTCTATTTTGTATCCAACATTCTGTGGGTAACCATTATTCTTTCCTTCTTTGCTTTCTAACAAAGTGTATGTTATCTTGTAATATCTTTTCTTCGTATTGCCACTATCATAATCATAGCATTCTATATTGCTTTCGAGTAGTTCATAATAAACATCCAATGCATGCTTCGGCAAAAAATTTTCTGCATACGCAATTGCCTCTGATATACTTATTTTTTGTCCATTCGGAAAGTTCCGTGGATAAAGTTCCACCCTCTCAACCTTTGCCTCCTTAACAGAACCCCAAGTATCTGAAGTGAATGCCACATATATGGCAGTGTTATCAGGATTAAACCGCATTTTATTCATGGCTACCCGTTTATCTGCTCTCTTCAAAAAATATGCTTCCGCTTTTGCCTTTGATGCGAAAAGAACTGGTGCATTATTGTCCTTCCATATTGGTATCTCCGCTACTGTTGTGGAAGCCATTGAACTATTATTTACAAGATACTCTTCCCCCTCAAGACAGCTGCCGACAATCCCGCATACTACCAGTAATACTATAATCCTTGTGCAATTATCCAAGTATTCATTACCGCTACTCATTTTGGAAGTAGAAAATACATCTTCAAATAATTCTGAATTAAGGTTTTTACACTTATTTTTAAGCGGTAGTAATTTATTTAAAATTCTCTCCCCGCAATGTGGCATAATTCCATCAATTGTGAGCTTTATCTGTTCAAAAACAAACACCACCCCCAATATTACTGCACATACAAATACCAATAGCATTATCAAAACAAAACACAGAAACATAATACTATCCATGTGTAATCACGCCATCTCCTTTTCATTCATTCCTCACTTTTTAGGCGCAAAAATTCTTCATCTGTAATGACTTCCACATCTCTCGCTCTCAATCCTTCCTCCAATTGTCTTTCCATACCTATTCTTGCAGCTATTTCATGTTCTGGTACAATATCCCTTATCTTTTTTCTTTGAGCTTGATACATTGATTGGGAGATAACTCTTCGTCCATTCTCCAATTCCAGGCCTGCCATATTGACATCGAAAACAACCTCCTTTTTCTCATTTGCAACTACTTCCCCTTTCCTATCAGGATGGTAATTTAACCCAAGCAGACCACCTATGGGACCGAAAGCCTTATAGCCTAAGATTCCCATTATTAAATTTGGCTCCTCTGCCTGTGTTCTGACATAATAAGCCCCTTCACTCGCCTGACTGTTGTCTGAAACGCCGTTCGAAGATTTCCAAATACCTGTGATTCCCTCTTTTATTAAATATAAAGAACAAATTCCAACAATAACGAGCATTCCCAAAGAGAAAATAAATACTGCTCCTTTACCTATGGTATTCAACAACGGCCAATCAACCCAAGTAAATGCAACGCTTATGGTAAAGGTATACAAGCACACTTTTGCTACTGACCACAGGAAATTCTTCATACCTATCAGTCTCCTTGTTTATAAATCCCAATGTTCTCATTAACTATTTTCTATCTGCTTCATTTTTCTTACATACTATCACATCACCATGTACTCATGTGTATCATTAACAACCCTCTGAACAAAAAAACATGGCCATCACATAAACTGCGATAGCCATAAAAAATCACAAAACTTCATGAAAACAAATCTGCATGAGACCCTGTGCGCTGTGCGACAAGTTCCAGTCTGTCCTCGTTAATTCGATATATTAATAACCAATCAGGCTGTATATGACATTCACGGAAACCCTTCCAATCTCCAGTAAGGTTGTGGTCTCTATATTCGACAGGAAGTGCATTGCCCTCAATGAGTATATTCAGCACAGCTTCCAACTTTTTCATGGGAAGCTGTCTCTTTTTAACAAGCTTTAAATCCTTTTTGAACTGGGTAGTTACATAGAGTTTAAGCATCCAGCTCCTCCATCATCTCTTCTACAGTACTGAAAGGTCCAATAAGATTCTTCCTCTCTATAGTATCCTGCATTGCCTGTAAGGTCTCAGCATTGGGAATTTCATCAACTACGATGTCAAAAGGAATCCTCTTCTGAGTCACCACTTGCTGCAAAAATAGATTGATGGCAGATGTCATGGTAAGTCCCATGCTTCGCAAAGCGTACTCCGACTGCAACTTTAATGTATCATCAACACGAGCTTGTACAGTAGTCATTTCAATCACCGTCCTATGTATTTATAGTATCACAGCTTATTAAGAAAGCCAACCGATAAACTAAAAAATCCCATCGGTTCGATTCAAATATCAGACCGATGGGATTTTGCTATCGTTGCGTTTATCAGCTGAAGAACTTTTTCAGCTGATCCATGAAGCTCTTCTGCTCCGGATTTACCTTGTCGCCGGAAATCTCTGCAAATTCCTTAAGCAGTTCTTTCTGACGAGTGTTAAGATTCTGCGGAGTGAGAACCTTGATGCGGACGTGCTGGTCGCCTCGTCCGCCGCCGCGAAGGTGCGGTACACCCTTCCCCTTCATGCGGAGTATAGTACCGGACTGAGTGCCGGCCGGTACCGTCAGCTCTACCTTTCCGTCCAGAGTGGGCACTGCCACCTTGTCGCCGAGAGTAGCCTGAACAAAAGTTACTGGGACTTCACAGAAGACATCATCACCGTCACGCTTGAAGAGCTTGTGCGGCTTCACAAATGTATATACATAGAGGTCGCCGTAGCCGCCTCCGCGGGTACCGGCTCCGCCCTCGCCGCTGACTCTGATGCGGGCACCGTCGTCTACACCGGCCGGAATCTTGACCTTTATCTTCCGGGTGACACGCTGGTGACCGGAGCCATGGCAGTCCGGACAGGGAGTCTTTACTATTTTACCTGAGCCGCTGCAGCGTCCGCAGGTACGGGAATTCACCATGCGGCCGAAGGGAGTATTCTGTACTACCTGCTGCTGACCCTGACCGTGGCAGTCCGGACAGGTCTCCGGGGATGTTCCCGGAGCCGCGCCGGTGCCGCCGCACTTCTTGCAGTTCTCGGTACGGGGGATGCTGATTTCCTTCTCAACACCGAAGGCAGCCTCCTCAAAAGAAATTTCCAAATCAAAGCGCAGGTCATCGCCTCGCTGCGGCCCCTGACGACGAGAGCCTCCCCGACCGCCGTTGAAGAACATATCGAAGATATCGCCCATGTCTCCGAAGCCGCCGGAGCTGAAGCCGCCGAAGCCGCCTCCACCGCCGCCCATGCCATTTTCAAAGGCTGCATGGCCGAACTGGTCATACTGGGCTCTCTTGTTGGGGTCCAGCAGGACATCCTTTGCCTCGTTGATTTCCTTCATCTTTTCCTCGGCGCCCTTAGGGTCGTCGGGGTTAAGGTCAGGATGATACTGGCGGGCGAGCTTTTTGTGCGCTTTCTTTATCTCTGCTTCCGTAGCACCCTTCTGAATGCCAAGGACTTCATAGTAATCGCGTTTTTCGCTCATTGTTCCAATCCTTTATATAAATGGGGGCGGGACAAACCCGCCCCCATCAGTGGTTCTGTCGGGAAATTATTTCTTGTCGTCGTCCATGACCTTGTACTCGGCATCGACTACATTGTCATCGGCCGGCTTCTGACCCTGAGCTGCATCCGGGCCCGGCTGTGCGCCGCCGGCAGCCTGAGCAGCCTGATAAGCTGCAGCACTGAGCTCATAAATAATCTTCTGGAGCTCGTCAGTAGCGGTCTTGACAGCTTCATCATCGGTACCCTTGAGGGCTTCCTTCAGCTTGTCAACGGCAGCCTGAACCTTCTCGACCTGTGCCTTATCGGCCTTGTCACCGATATCCTTGATGGCCTTCTCAGCCTGATATACGAGGGAGTCACCGGTGTTGCGAATCTCGATGTGCTCCTTCTGCTTCTTATCCTCAGCTGCATGAGCCTCGGCTTCCTTGACCATGCGGTCAATGTCGTCCTTGCTCATGTTGCTGTCGGACTGAATGGTAATCTTCTGCTCCTTGCCGGTGCCAAGGTCCTTAGCGGATACATGGACGATACCGTTTGCATCGATGTCGAACTTAACCTCGATACGGGGTACTCCGCGCGGTGCGGGCGGAATGTCGGAGAGCTCGAAGCGTCCGAGGGTCTTGTTGCCGGCTGCCATCTCGCGCTCACCCTGAAGGACATGGATGTCAACAGAGGGCTGATTGTCGGCAGCGGTGGAGAATACCTGGCTCTTGGAAGTCGGAATGGTGGTGTTGCGCTCAATAATCTTGGTGCATACGCCGCCGAGAGTCTCGATGCCGAGGGACAGCGGAGTAACATCAAGGAGGAGTACATCCTTTACATCACCGGCAAGAACACCGCCCTGAATAGCAGCGCCGACGGAGACGCACTCATCTGGGTTGACGCCCTTGTTGGGTTCCTTGCCGAGATAGGTCTTAATGGCATTCTGAACAGCCGGAATACGGCTGGAACCGCCAACGAGGATAATCTTCTGAATATCGGAAGGCTGAAGGTCTGCATCAGCCATAGCCTTGCGGGTGGGGCCCATGGTGCGCTCTACCAGATCCGCTGTCAGCTCATCGAACTTGGCACGGGAGAGAGTCATGTCCAGATGGAGCGGGCCTGCAGGGCCGGCAGAAATGAACGGAAGGTTGATGCTGGTAGTGAGCATGCTGGAAAGCTCAATCTTTGCCTTCTCGGCAGCCTCAACGAGACGCTGTGCGCTCATCTTGTCAGCGGAAAGGTCAATGCCGTTCTCGCGCTTGAACTCGGTGACCATCCAGTCAACGATTCGCTTGTCGAAGTCGTCGCCGCCGAGATGGGTATCTCCGTTGGTAGCCTTTACTTCGAATACACCGTCACCCAGCTCGAGGATGGAGACATCGAAGGTACCGCCGCCAAGGTCGAATACGAGGATGGTCTGTTCTTCGTCAACCTTGTCGAGACCGTATGCAAGAGCTGCTGCGGTAGGCTCGTTGATTATGCGGAGAACTTCGAGACCGGCAATTTTACCGGCATCCTTGGTAGCCTGACGCTGGCTGTCATTGAAGTAAGCCGGAACAGTGATAACTGCCTGGCTGACAGTCTCGCCAAGATATGCCTCAGCATCGCTCTTCAGCTTCTGAAGAACCATAGCGGAGATTTCCTGCGGGGTGTATGCCTTGTCGTCAACAGTGACCTTGTAGTCCTTCTCACCCATGTGACGCTTGATGGAAGCGATAGTGCGAGCCGGGTTGGATACACCCTGACGGCGAGCCAGCTGGCCGATGAGGCGCTGGCCGTCCTTGGTGAAGCCTACGACAGACGGGGTGATACGGCTGCCTTCCGGGTTGGTGATAACTGTAGGTTCGCCGCCTTCCATAACGGAAACGACGGAGTTGGTGGTACCTAAATCAATACCGATTACTTTTGCCATTTTTTATTCCTCCAATTTCTAATAAAGAAAGAGTTTACTTAATTTATGATAATGCCGCTATGCGGCGTTACATCAGTTTTAGCTAGTTTGCAACGACCTGAACCATGCTGGGACGAATCACAGCCTCGCCTACCATGTAGCCTCTCTGAAGCTCGGCGGCGATGGTGTCATCCTCCAGCTCCGGATTCTGGATTCGCATAACAGCCTGATGGAAGTTGGGGTCGAACTTCTGACCTTCGGTCTCAATGACCTTCAGGCCTTTATCCTTCAGACCCTGCATCATCTGATCATAGACCATCTGAACGCCCTTTTTCAGACTTTCCGCGTCAGCGGATTCTGCTGCAAGAGCCCGCTCAAAGTTGTCAATGATAGGAAGAAGTGCTTTCAGCACATCCTGCTTGATTATATTCCCAAGCCCTTCCTTTTCCTTCTGAGTACGGCGGCGGAAATCCTGAAATTCTGCCTGCTGACGAAGAATTCGGTCATCCTTTTCGGCCAGCTCAGCCTTCAGCTTGTCCACTTCATTTTCTGCCGGGGCTTCTTCGGCAGCAGCCTCTCCGGCCATGCCCTCCCCTACAGGTT
>JAZLHS010000178.1:0-21296 GCA_045616885.1 Selenomonadaceae bacterium
GGAAGCTTGGAAGGCTGTAAAGGAAATCGCTCAGAAGGAGCTCTCCGGCAAGAAGCTCTATGTTGTTGATGGCTTCTGCGGTGCCAACAAGGATACTCGCATGGCTGTCCGCTTCATCATGGAAGTAGCTTGGCAGGCACATTTCGTTCGCAATATGTTTATTAAGCCCACCGCTGAGGAAGAGGCCAACTTCAAGCCTGACTTCGTAGTTTACCCCGCTTCTTGGGCAAAGGCTGAGAACTACAAGGAGCTTGGTCTCAACTCTGAGACCGCTGTCGTCTTCAATATCACCAGCCATGAGCAGGTCATCCTCAATACCTGGTATGGCGGCGAGATGAAGAAGGGTATGTTCTCCATGATGAACTACTACCTGCCGCTGAAGGGCATTGCCTCCATGCACTGCTCCGCCAACACCGATATGAACGGTGAGAACACCGCTATCTTCTTCGGTCTTTCCGGTACCGGCAAGACCACTCTCTCCACCGACCCGAAGCGTCTCCTCGTTGGCGATGATGAGCACGGCTGGGATGACAACGGCGTATTCAACCTCGAGGGCGGCTGCTATGCCAAGGTAATCGACCTTGATAAAGAGTCTGAGCCGGATATCTACAACGCTATCAAGCGCAATGCTCTCCTTGAGAATGTTACCGTAGGCGAGGGCGGAAAGATTGATTTCCATGACAAGAGCGTCACTGAGAACACCCGCGTCTCTTATCCTATCGACCATATCAAGAATATCGTCCGTCCGGTTTCTTCCGCTCCCCATGCCAAGAATGTAATCTTCCTCTCCGCTGATGCTTTCGGCGTTCTGCCGCCGGTTTCCATCCTCACCCCGGAGCAGACCAAGTATTACTTCCTCTCTGGCTTCACTGCCAAGCTGGCTGGCACCGAGCGCGGCATCACCGAGCCGACCCCGACCTTCTCTGCTTGCTTCGGTCAGGCTTTCCTCGAACTTCATCCTACCAAGTACGGCGAAGAGCTTGTCCGCAAGATGGAGATGAGCGGTGCCAAGGCATATCTCGTAAACACCGGCTGGAATGGTACCGGCAAGCGTATCTCCATTAAGGATACCCGCGGCATCATTGATGCAATCCTCTCCGGTGCGATCAATGAAGCTGAAACGAAGCAGATTCCTATCTTCAATCTGGCTGTGCCTACTGCACTGCCGGGCGTTGATCCCAAAATCCTCGACCCGCGTGACACCTATGCCGATAAGGCTCAGTGGGAGGAGAAGGCACAGGATCTTGCTCAGCGCTTCGTAAAGAACTTCGTTAAGTACGAAGGCAATGAAGCAGGCAAGGCTCTTGTCGCCGCCGGCCCGCAGCTGTAATTTCTATAGCTGGCTTGCTATTTGATTTGATGAATAGAAGGCTGCTGCACAAATGTGCAGCAGCCTTTTTGCGTCTCTTCTGCCATCACCCCTCAGTCAGCTACGCTGACAGCTCCCCTCAATGGGAGCCTTGAGCGGGTGTATGTCCTCCCTGCGTGCAGTGAGCGGTAGCCTATGCCAAGTGTCCTCCCTGCTTGCAGTGTGCGGTAGCCTATGCCAAGTGTCCTCCCTGGAGTCCAGAGCGGACTTCATTGCTTGATGTATGTCCTCCCTGGCGTCCAGGGAGGGGGACCATGCGCAGCATGGTGGAGGGTTCGCTAGATTGATTAACCCACCACCGCCTGACGGCGGTCCCCCGCCCTTAATAAGGGCGGACTAAGTCAGCGAAGCGAAGCTGGATGGGTGACTAAGCAGATATATGTCTATCACCCCTCAGTCAGCTTCGCTGACAGCTCCCCTCAATGGGAGCCTAAATAAAGGCCAACTAAAATGCCTCCCCTTTAGGGGAGGTGGCCGAGCGAAGCGAAGCCAGAGGGGTGAGGTTATAGATTTTCCCAAACATTTATGGTATGATATCCTAGTAAAATTATGTACTAATTAGGAGCTGAGTTATAGATGCTGGCACTGGGGATAGATCCGGGAACGGCAATATGCGGCTACGGCTTCGTCGAGTCTCTGCCGGGCAATCGTCTGGTAGCTCACGAGTACGGTGCCATTACCACCAGTCCCAAGGCGCGGCCGGAAGACCGGCTGGTGAAGATATATGACGAGCTTGACGAACTCATAAAGAAGTATCGTCCCGATGCTATGGGCGTCGAAGAATTGTTCTTCTACCACAACATCACCACCGGTATACCGGTAGCTCAGGCGAGAGGCGTCATCCTGCTGGCCGGAGCTAAGAACAATCTTCCCCTCATCGAGTGGACGCCGCCGCAGGTGAAGCAGGCAGTGACCGGCTACGGCAAGGCAGACAAAAAGCAGGTAATCTATATGGTCACGAAGCTCCTGCATCTGCCGAAGCCACCAAGTCCTGACGATACAGCCGACGCTTTGGCTGTTGCCATAGCTTCCTTGTATAAGATGGACAGTCCGGCGTGGCGTAATGGACTATAACAACGACTTCAAAAGGATTTTAATATGATAGGTTATTTGCGTGGGCGGGTGACACATCTCCTGCCGGAATTCTGCCTTCTCGATGTAAATGGTGTCGGCTACCGGGTGTTCGTGGCCGGAGCCACTCGCAGCCGCCTCATTCAGGGTGAGCAGGCAGAGCTTTTTATCCATACAGCAGTAAGTGAAAACGCTATTGTTCTCTTCGGCTTCTCCACAGCCGAGGAATACGGTTTCTTTCAGCAGCTTATCGGCGTATCCGGCATTGGCCCAAAGAGCGCGCAGGCCATGCTTGGCGCTTCAACCGTCGATGCCATCTGCCGGGCGATTGCCAACAAGCAGGTCAATATACTGACGAAGCTTCCGGGCGTAGGCAAGAAGACTGCCGAGCGAATGATTTTGGAGCTGAAGGACAAGGTTTCTCTCAATACATCGGCTGATGAGATTACTGCCGAGGATTTCAGCGGCGTAGCTGATGTAGGTAGTGATGTCCTCTCTGAGGCATTGGCAGCACTCACTTCTCTCGGCTACTCTGAGAGTGAGATAATGCCAGTAGTGAAACGAGTCGGTACGAAAGATACAACTGAGGCACTGATTAAAGCAGTGCTGAAGGAATTTGCGAAGGGGTGATACCATGGAAGAACAGGAAGGCCGTATCGTTTCCATGGGTGAGCAGCCGGCTGATGACTGGCAGTACAGCCTCCGCCCTCGGAAATTTACCGAATACATTGGACAGGAGAAGGCAAAGGCTAATCTGTCCGTCTATATACAGGCAGCGCTGAAGCGCAAGGAAGCTCTTGACCATGTGCTGCTCTACGGCCCGCCGGGGCTAGGCAAGACCACGCTGGCCGGGATAATCGCCAATGAGCTTGGCGTGAACTTTCGCGTTACCAGCGGCCCGGCTATCGAGCGCTCCGGTGATTTGGCGGCAATTCTCACCAATCTTGGGGAGCGTGATGTGCTGTTTATCGACGAGATACATCGTCTTTCCCACAGCGTTGAGGAAGTATTGTACTCAGCTATGGAAGATTTTGCTCTCGATATCATCATCGGCAAGGGCCCAAGTGCCCGGTCTATTCGTCTTGATATATCGCCCTTTACTCTTATCGGTGCTACTACCAGAGCCGGTGCCTTGGCGGCTCCGCTCAGAGACAGGTTTGGCGTTATTGAACGACTTGAATACTACGATCCGGACTCCCTTGTTTCCATTATCAAGCGAGCCGCGGACATACTTAATATCTCTATCAATGACCGGGGGGCAGCCGAGATTGCCCGCCGCTCCCGCGGTACCCCGCGTATCGCCAATCGTCTCCTAAAGCGCGTCAGAGACTTCGCTCAGGTCGATGGCGGGGAAGAGATAACGGATGATATCGCCGATCGGGCTCTGCTCCGGCTGGAGGTAGACAAGGCCGGTCTCGACCACACTGACCGCCGGATGCTGGACACCATGATTCACAAGTTTTCCGGTCGTCCGGTTGGTATTGAGACCTTGGCAGCTGCCATCAGCGAGGAAACGGATACAATTTCCGATATTTACGAGCCGTATCTTCTCCAACTGGGCTTCCTGATGAGAACGCCCCGCGGCCGAATTGTGACTGAGCTTGGCTATCGGCACATGGGTGTGCCATATCCGGGAGATAAATGATGAATCTGCTGCTTCATATGTGCTGTGGGCCTTGCTCCTGCTATCCGGTGAAGAAGCTGCGGGCCGACGGAATCGAGCCGACAGGCTATTTCTTCAATCCCAATATTCATCCTTATCTGGAGTGGGATCATCGCCTGAAGACCGCAAAGGAATACGCTGAGAAGGTCGGTCTGAATATATACACGGAAGAACACTACCGATTAAAGGATTTTCTGGCCAAGGTCATGAATATCGAGGAGTCGGACAATCCCTTCCTGCCCCGAAATCGCTGCCGCAGCTGCTATGCCTGGCGGCTTGATGAGGCGGCCAGATTTGCTGCCGAGCAGGGCTTTGATGCCTTTACCTCAACGCTTTTTTACAGCATTCATCAGCAGCATGAGGTGATGAAGGAAGTGGCTGAGGCCTGCGGTAAAAAATACGGCATAGACTTTTACTATGAGGATTTCCGTCCCGGCTGGCAGGTGGGTATAGATATCTCGCTGGAGCTGGGACTTTACCGTCAGCCATACTGTGGCTGTATCTTTAGTGAAGAGGAGCGGTTCAGTAAAGAAATCCGCAAGCAGCGAAAGAAAATCGGTCGGGCAATGAAAGCAGAAAGGGAAAGGGAAGCGGCCAATGAATAGATTTGCAGGCATATCGGTTTTCACGGCTGTCCTGATGCTTCTTTCCGGTGCTGTTTCCTTTGCCAGTCCCTATAAGGTAAACAGTCCCAAGGCGCAGCCTGCCGTCAAAAAAACAAGTGCGGCGGTCCCTAAAAAAGATAATGTTCTCAGGCTGGATGTGGGAATTCTCACCGGTCAGCATTCGGTCGTGATTCAGGCGGCGAAGGAGATAACAGTCCGTGACCTGTCCAGCGGCAAGGTGCTGAATAAGTTTCCCGGAAAAAGTACCGTGAACTTCACCTATAAGAGCCGGGAGCTTTGCATAAACGGAAAAGCGGTCTCCGCTCAAAAAATAATCATTGAGGCAAATGGCGCCAATATCAATGTCAGCGGTGATGAATACCGGGGTGAGGTAATCCTGCTGAACCGGGGCAGTAATATAACTGTAGTCAACCGGGTAAATCTGGAGGACTATGTGAAGGGTGTCGTCGGTACCGAGATGTCCCCGGACTGGCCGGCAGAAGCTCTGAAAGCTCAGGCGGTAGCCGCTCGTACCTTTTCCCTCTATACAAAAAATGAAGGGAAGCACGAAGGCGATGGCTACGATATTTGTTCTTCTACCCATTGTCAGGTCTACGGAGGCACTGAGGACGAATCACCCTCAGTAACAAAGGCTGTAGATGCCACCTGCGGCGAGATAATGACCTATGGCGGCAAGCCGATATATGCAGCCTTTCACACCGACTCCGGCGGCAGGACAGCTGCCTGCCGGGAGGTCTGGGGCGGAGAGCTGCCCTATCTTGCTTCCGTCAGTGACCCGATCGGTGCGCCCAATCGCCATTGGCAGGTGACAATGACCGCCGAGCAGTTGGCGGCGAAGCTGAAGGCCGCCGGCAAGGATGTGGGCGCGCTGAAGAAAATAACTCTGTCGCCGCTGAACCTGAGTAAGCCCGGCAGCGGTGACCGACACGCCTCCGGTCGACCGGCAAAGATAGTTATTGTCGGCAGCAGCCGCTCTATTACCATTAACGGCACTCAGGCTCGCTCAATCTTCGGCTTGAAAAGCGCCCTGTTTGACTTTGGCAGCGGTCGGAAGGGAAATGAACTGTCTGTCAAGGGCGGTCAGAGAATAACTATCGACGGCTACGGCTCCGGTCATGGTCTCGGCCTTTCCCAGTGGGGAGCGAAGGCCATGTCGGCAAAGTATGATTATCAGGCTATTCTGAATCACTACTATACCGGTGTAACGATAACTAAATTATATTGAAGGAAACATAATGCTATTAACCGATTTTGACTATGAATTGCCGGAGGAGCTGATTGCTCAGACTCCGGTAGAGCCGCGCAATGCTTCGCGGCTAATGGTGCTTCATCCGGCAGAAAAAACTGTAGAGCACCGTCACTTCTATCAGCTGGGAGAATATCTGGAGCCGGGCGATACCCTGATATTCAATGATACCCGAGTAATACCGGCAAGACTCTTTGGCACCAGACAGCCTCACGGGGCGCATGTGGAGATATTTCTCCTGCATCGCCGGGAGGGTGATGTCTGGGAAACGCTGGTAAAGCCCGGAAAAAAAGCTCGCCCCGGTGATATCATCACCTTCGGCGAGCGGTTATCGGCAAAAATCGTTGGAAATACGGATTTCGGCGGTCGTCTGGTTGAGTTCATCTACGACGGTATTTTTGAGGAGATACTGGACGAGCTGGGTGAGACTCCGCTGCCGCCATATATCCATGAGAAGCTGGCGGACAGCGAGCGATATCAGACTGTCTACAATCGTGAGCGTGGCTCTGCCGCCGCTCCTACCGCCGGACTCCACTTTACGAAGGAGCAGATGGCTGAGCTGAAGGAGCAGGGGATAAATCTCGGCTTCGTTACGCTTCATGTAGGACTTGGCACCTTCCGCCCGGTGAAGGCTGAGACTATCGAGGAGCATGTAATGCACTCGGAGTATTATTCCATCAGTGATGAGACAGCAAAGCTGATCATGGACACAAAGGCAAAGGGACATAGGGTAATCGCTGTCGGTACTACCTCCATCAGAACGCTGGAGTCGGCGGCTACGGCAGTGGGACAGATAGGAGCCAGCTCCGGGGAGACAAATATTTTCATCTATCCCGGCTATCAGTTTAAGATTGTTGATGGTATTGTGACGAATTTCCACTTGCCGAAGTCGACGCTGATTATGCTGATATCGGCTTTTGCAGAACGGGAGTTTGTACTTGATGCTTACAGGCAGGCAGTACAGGAACGGTATCGGTTCTTTTCCTTTGGCGACGCCATGCTGCTGTTGGATAAAAAGTAAAACCTCATCCGTCTCGCTTCGCGAGCCACCTTCCCCAAAGGGGAAGGTTATAACCCTCCCCTTTGGGGAGGGGGGACCGGCGAAGCTGGTGGGTGAGGTTAGACAATAGAAAGCGTGAAATATGGCAAGCAGATGTATAAACTGCGGCGGAGAAGTAAAATATGACATACCCTCCGGCAAAGTAATATGCCAACATTGTGAGTCCCACTTTGACCCGGATGAATACAAGATAAAAACCGCCGCCGAGGAGCACAAGGACGAGCAGAGCAGCGACGAAAGATACGCTGCCACCGTTTTCGTCTGCCCCAACTGTGGGGCAGAAATCTATTCCAACGAGCTTGATGCGGTGAATTACTGCCTCTACTGCGGCAGCTTCGTCACTCTTGAAAGCCAGCTGGGCAGAGTGCGAAAGCCTGACCACATAATCCCCTTTACAAAGACAGCTGACGATTGCCGGGCGGCATACAAGAAGATGATTGGCAGTCAGATATATGCTCCCGGAGAATTCCGTGACGAGAGCTTCATCAAGGGCTTTAAGGGCATCTACATACCCTTTTGGAATTTTGGCTACAAATACGGCCCAAATATCAAGATAAAAGGCGAGACCGAAAAGCAGGACGGCGACTATCTGGTAAAGCAGAAGTACGAAACGAAGTGCCGGGCTTCCGGTTCCGTCGACAGTGTGGCCTACGATGCCTCTTCCAACTTCGATGATGAAATAAGCCTGCGGATTGCTCCATATGACCGGAAGGCAATGAAGCCTTTTAATCCGGCGTATATGTTTGGCTTCTTCGGAGATACCGCGGACATTGACTACAAGGTTTATAAAAAGCAGTCGGATGAGGACATAAGAAAAGAGCTGTGGGAAAAAATCAGTGATGCCAAAGGCGTATCAGACGGTCATCCGCTGGAGTCCTGTCCGGAAACAATGGATAAAGACCTGAATATGCGGAAGTCTGCCGCTCTCGCCATGCTGCCGGTATGGTTTCTGACTTGGCGAAAGGGAGACAGGGTAGCTTATTCGGTCATGAATGGTTCAAACGGCAATATGTACGCCGAAATTCCGGTAGATGTCACCCGGTATTTGATATTCTCCATCCTGACCGCTATTCCGCTGTTCTTCGGCCTGAACGAGCTGGTCACTTTTACTGCCAGTGAAATGCTAATCATTGCCGTGGTTTTGGCTATGGTAATGTGTCTGCTGTATGTATTTGAGCTGGACAAAATCGTTCGTCGGGTAATGCATACCGATGACCGAGGCTTTCTGGAGACTCACGAGGAAGCGAAGAAAGAAAGTGATGAAAGGGTCAGCGCAAATGCCATTATGGCTATACTGGAAGCCCTTGGAGAAAATTCCCTCGGCGGCTGGTTGGTTGTTATTTTCAGCGTTATCATTATTTGCATCTGTGCCCCTGAGTATGCGGTGGTAGGTCTTATCATAGCTGTCGTCGGCACGCCCATCTATACATTGTATCGTCTGTATGATAATGCTAAGATATTGAAGGAAAAGGGCGGCTCAAATGTCTGGCTGGACATTGCGGGAGCTTTGTTCTCCGTGGTGTTTGGTGCCGGACTGTTGATTTATGACCCGGCTCCGGATATTGATTATTACATTGCCGCGGTTATCTGTATGCTGGGTGTGGCTGTGGCGGCAGTACGAATGGTGAAGCGCTACAATGATTCCATTACCAGACCGGTGCCTCGCTTCTTCGACCGGAAGGAGGGAGCACAATGATGAGCAGATTTAAGGTTTTGCTGCTGGTGACTCTTAGCTTCCTGCTGCTGGGTCTTTCTCCTGCCGTCAGCGGGACAGCGGAAGCAGAATCGACAGCTTACAGGCAATATAAGGTAATCATCCTTGACGAGGCTAACCTGCTGACTGATGATGAAGAGAAAAAGCTGGCGGATGAAATGAAAGAGCTGGCTTCCTACGGGAATATGGTCTTTGTCACAAGGACGCTGAAGACAAACCGGTATGAAAAGGCGGCGGAGGATACTTACTACAAACTCTGCGGCAACGAGCCGGGGGCGCTCTTCCAGATTGACATGGGCAATCGCAAGCTCACTCTTAGTACATCTACAGGATTGGATGAGCTGATCCGGTCTGAGCGCGACAGCATCGTGGACAATATTTATAAGCTGGCGACCAACAAGCGCTACTATGAATGTGCCAGTGAGTGCTTCCGGGAAATCGGGGCGGTATTAAACAATCAGGCCATTGCCCACGATATGAAATATATCACCAATGGTATCTTTGCCGTTATTCTTGCGCTGCTGCTCAATTTCGTGGCGGTCTTTGCCACTACGAGAAAAAAAGTCTCCAAGAAAGAGCTGTTTAACAAGATGAGCGAGATTGGTGATGTGACTGTCCTTGAAGTGAAAAAGGGAGCAAGTACCCGTACCTATTCTCCGAAGTCTCGCGGCTCCTCCGGTGGCGGCGGCTCCAGAGGCGGTGGCGGCGGTTTCTCCGGCGGCTCCAGCAGTCACGGCTTCTGATTAGCTGTGAAATTGACTGATTGTGGAGTATGCTGTATCATGGTCAGGCAGTAAGTACCATGTTTATTATTGAAGAAAATTTGTTTTTATAAATGGAGGATTGCATGATGTTTAAGGAAGTAAAGGTTGAGGATTTTGACTACAGCGCCGCTAAGCTCATCGGTAAGGATTGGCTCCTTGTCACCGGCGAGGCTGATGGCAAAGCAAATGCTATGACTGCCTCCTGGGGCGGCCTTGGCGTAATGTGGGGTAAGAATGTTGCCTACATCGTTCTTCGTCCCCAGCGCTATACAAAGGAATTTGTTGATAAGGCCGAGCGCTTCACTCTCTCCGTATTCGGTGAGGACAAGAAGCAGATGATGAGCTATTTCGGCACCGTTTCCGGCCGTGATGAGGATAAGATTGCCAAGTCAGGTCTCACGGTTGTTTCCGAGAACGGCTGCACCTATTACGAAGAGGCAAAATATGTAATGGTCTGCCGCAAGCTCTATGCTCAGGTCATGACCTCCGATAGCTTCATCGACAAGTCCTGCCATGAGCAGTGGTACGGAGCAGGGGACTATCACACCATGTATATTGCGGAAATCGAGCAGTTGCTGGTAAACGAGTAAGGAAGAAAATATGTCTAATGGTAATGTGTCCATTCCGGTAAGGGGCAAGGACTTTTATTGGAAGCTCTTTAAGTCAACCTTTATTATCAGTGCCTTTACTATTGGCGGCGGCTTTGTCATCATTCCGCTGCTGCGGGCGAAGTTTGTCGACGAATACGGCTGGATTGACGATAAAGAAACACTCGACTTAGTAGCTATTGCACAGTCAATGCCCGGCATCGTGGCAGTAAATGCGGCTATCATCCTTGGCTACCGGATGGGCGGTATCATGGGTACGCTGACGGCCTTGTTGGCGACAGTTCTGCCGCCGTTGATTACGCTGTCGCTGATTGCCTCCTGTTATACGATGGTAGTTGACAACTACTATGTGAAGGCAATGCTGAAGGGAATGCAGTGCGGTGCTACAGCGCTCATTGTTGATGTTGCCCTTGATTTGCTGAAGAAACAGGGGAAGAAAAAGCTGCTTATCCCCATTGTCATAGCAATAGGAACATTTATTGCCAGCTTCTTCTTCGATGTCAATGTAATGTATCTGATACTTGTTGATGGTATCATCGGCTTCCTGTTCCTCAGGGATCCAAAGTACAATTAAGGAGGTGCCGTCGTGATATATTTTCAGCTTTTCTGGGAATTCGTCAAGGTCGGTGTCTTCTGCGTCGGCGGTGGCTACGCTTCCATGCCGCTCATTCAGGCAGGTATCGTCGATACTCATCACTGGCTGACTATGGCGGAGTTCGTAGATGTATTCACTATCTCTCAGATGACTCCGGGACCCATCGGTATCAATGCTGCTACCTTTTCCGGCATGAAGGTGGCCGGTATCGGAGGGGCGATAGCTGCTACGGCAGGCTTCTCACTTCCTTCATTTATTATAGGTGTATCGCTGGCAAAGCTTTTCATGAAGTACGGTAACATTGATGGTGTGTATAGCATCCTCAATGGTCTTCGTCCGGCTGTCATCGCTCTCATCTGTTCCGCTGCTGTCAGCTTCATCATCCTTGCACTCTGGAACAGCGACCATGTTCCTGCGGATGTGTCGTCTGTCGATTGGCGCGGTGTGATACTGCTGCCGATTGGCTACGTCATGGTGAAGAAAAAGTTTGGCGTTATAAAGACCTTGCTGGGCACCGGTGTCCTCGGTCTGATTCTGACCATATTGATATGACTAAGGCTCCCATCTAGGGGAGCTGTCAGCGAAGCTGACTGAGGGGTAATCAGACAAGTCACTGCCTCCTTTTTAACCCCTCCGACCTCGCTTCGCTCGGCCACCTCCCATAAATGGGAGGCTTTAGGGAGACATGCAAAAAAAATTGTGATTTATCTTTTAATTTTCAGACAAAGTAGTATAATAATTTAGTCGCTTGCTAAACAGGCGAAGGCTTTTCGATTAGTATGGTTAGTCGCAAAGTCTTTGTCTGTTTTATTTTTGTGAGGAAACAAAAGATATAGGAGCTGTAAGAAAAGATGGATTTACTATTCCTGAGCCCGGTATTGTTCTTGCTGGGTACTGCCACCATCCTCTGGCCGAAGAGCCTTGAGACGGCGGCGCACTATGTGGGAATGATGTTTGCTGCCGCCGGCAGTGCCGTCCTTCTCTACAAGTCGGGACTGTACCTCATCAGTGCCGGAGTCTTGGAGTCGATGGACGGCTGGCTAGTGACCGGCAGCTGGGGCAGCTACAGTCTGATGGCTGATCTGTGGAGTGCGCCGTTTTTGGTGATTACCGGTCTGGCTGGCTTCATCATCAGCCTCTACGGCATAGATTATGCCAAGGGATACCGCGGCAATGGTCTGCGTGCTCTCACCGGTGAATGGAATCTGTTCCTGCTGTCTATGGTCATGGTACTGCTGGCCGGAGATGCCTTTACCTTCATTCTTGCCTGGGAGGTAATGGCTCTGGTTTCCTTCCTGCTGGTCAACCATGAAAGCAGCAAGAAAGAGACTGTAAGCGCAGCCTATCAGTATATGATAATGACCCATCTGGGTACGGCTGCCATACTGGTTGCCTTTTACGTCCTCGGCAGCGGTGTGGGTAGCTTCTCCTTCACGGCTTTCTGCAATAATCAGCTGCCGGCTGATGTGAAGCACATCGTATTCTGCTTCGCCTTCGCCGGTTTCGCTTTGAAATCAGGTCTCATGCCTCTGCATGTCTGGCTGCCGAATGCGCATCCGGCGGCACCGAGTCATGTATCCGCCCTGATGAGTGGTGTTATGCTGAAGGTAGCGGTATACGGATTTGGCCGCTTTGTTTTCCAGTTCATCGGCATTGATGCACTTTGGCAGGGCGCGCTGGTAATGACCATTGGTCTTATCTCCGCTTTCCTTGGCGTTCTCTATGCCAACATGGAAAAGGATATGAAGCGTATCCTCGCCTACAGCTCCGTCGAGAATATGGGAATCATCTTCACAGGCTTTGGCTGTGGAATGATATTGAAGCTCCTTAATCTGGAAGCACTTTCTCTGGTAGCATTTACTGCTGTCCTCGTTCATGCCTTTACCCACAGCCTGATGAAATGCCTGCTCTTTATGAGTGCCGGCTGTGTCATGCATGCCACCGGCAGTAAGAATATTGAAATAATGGGTGGTCTGGCCAAAAAGATGCCTTGGACAGCCTGCTTTACTCTTATCGGCTCCATGTCTCTTGCTTCTCTGCCGTTTACCGGCGGACTGGTAGGTGAGTGGCTCACTCTCCAGAGCCTCTATACGCTGGCGGTAAACGGCAGCGATGAGCTGAAGCTGCTGGTAGTATTCGGCCTTATTCTTATGGGTCTTACCGGTGCATTGGCTCTCGGCTGCTTCGTCCGCCTCTTTGGCGTCGTTTTCCTTGGCCGCTGCCGCAGCAAGGCCATCGACAAGGCTCATGAGCAGCCCTTCTTCATGGTGCTGGCTCTCGGTCTTGAGGCTGTGTTAATCATCGCTGTAGGTATTTTCCCGTCGCCGCTGGTAGCCGCAATGGAAGGCGTGTTTACCGGAGGTAGTGCCGTTGTACCGATGGCGACGGACTTCGCTCTCTTATGGAGCGGTACCGGCAATTTCTACAATCAGCTGTCAGCGTACTGCCCAGCGATTTTTGCTGTTATCGGACTCGTTCTCTTTGGCCTCTGCTATCTGTCGGTGATGGGCAATACGCTGGTTCAGAGCGATGTCACCTGGAACTGCGGTACCTATCCTACTGCTCGTCAGCAGTATTCGGCTACAGGTTTTTCCAAGCCCCTTCGCCGAGCCTTTGACTTCATCCTGAAGCCGCGCCGCGAGAAGGTATACCTTGAAAAAGAGCATGATTATTTCGGTCGGATAATACGGTTCAATCTTTTCGTACCGGATCGTTTTACCGACAGACTGTATCATCCGGTCGAGCATTTTATGGTCAGGGCTTCTTCCACTCTGCTGATGATTCAGCAGGGCAGTGTTCGCCTGTACATTGCCTATACCATGATAGCCATGGTCATCGTACTTCTGTGGGGGGTGATGTAAGTGGATTTCGTATTAATGTCTTTGGGGACGAACCTCCTTCAGGGTCTGCTGTTGCTTCTGCTTGCACCGCTCTTCGGCGGAATCATCAATAAGGTAAAGGCGAGAATGCAGAAGCGTCAGGGAGCGTCAATATTTCAGGAATATTTTGACCTCTGGAAATGGTGGCGGAAACCATCAATCCTGACACCATATACCGGTAAGATTTTCGTGCTGGCTCCGATCATCTACTTTGTCACAGCCTTTATGGCAGCGATGATGGTGCCGGGGCTGCTGAAGACCGGCTTTAGCTACGGCGATGCCTTTATCTTCGTGTATATTATGGCTTTGGGAAGATTCTTCCTGACCCTTTCCTCTATGGATGCCGCCACGGCCTTCGGCGGTATGGGCGGCAGCCGTGAGATATACATTTCCGTACTGGTTGAACCGGCTGTAATGCTGGCAATTCTTATCAATAGCCTTCGCTACGGCTCTACGACTCTGGCGAACATGGTCATTGATTACAACAGCTTCTACTTTACTGTACCGGCTGTTCTTACCGCTTTTGCCTTCTTCCTTGTCATTATCGCTGAGAACGGCAGACTGCCGGTAGACAATCCTGATACTCACCTTGAGCTGACGATGATAGAGGAATGTATGACACTGGAATACTCCGGTCGACTGCTCACCTTTATTCATCTCGGCACCATGCTCAAGCTGCTTGTTTTCCTCGTCCTGTTTGGGGCGCTGTATCTGCCCATAGATATTCCTGTATTACTGAAAGCACTTATGGGAGCGGTGCTGATCGGTGTCGTAGAGACGCTGAACAACAAGATGCGGCTCTTCAAGGTTCGCATTTTCCTCTCTGCCGCCGTTCTGCTGCTGGCTGTTGCCGTTATTGCTCAGTAATCGTTAGAGGTTGAAATAATGGAATATTTAGTAGTCTTATTGATTTTGGTAGTCTTCCTGCAGACTCGGATTATGGAGCTTCATCGAGCTACCTATCTGCTGGCTGTTCAGTCGGCGATTATTGCCGGAAGCTGCGTTATTGTCGGTATTTCTGCCGGCGGCGGCATTCATGCGTTTCTGCCGGGTCTGCTGACGCTGGGAGTCAAGGTGTTGTTCATTCCTTGGACTATCCTCAGACTTATCGGTGAAATAAAGGATGACAGTGAGATAAACTCCAATATAAACGTGAATTACTCATCACTGGCAGCTGCTCTGTTTCTGGTGATGGGCTATATCGTCGCCGATCGCCTAATGCCGGGAGTCATGGGTCGTGACATTTTTGCCGCTACCATCCTGACGATAATGACCGGCCTGACTCTTATCGTAATGCGCCGCCGGGCAATAATGCAGATAGTGGGACTTATCACGCTGGAAAATGGCATCTATTTCTTCGGCCTCCTGATGACCGAGGGCTTGCCGCTTATCGTTGAGCTGGGCGTTTTCCTTGATGTGCTTATCGCAGTAGTGGTACTGGTCATTCTTACCGGTCGCATGCGCCTCTCCTTCATGACCACCGATACCGGTGTAATGAGAAAGTTGAAAGGGTAAGGCAATGGATTTTTCAATCAGTCAGCTTCTTTATGTTGTGCTGGGTATGCCAATCGTTTTCAGCGTACTGGCAGTGTCAAAACTCTTCGGTAAAGACCTTCTCCATCATCTCAGCCGCCTGTCGGCTGTAGTTGTGGGAGCAGCTGTTTTCCGGATAATGATGCTTTTCGACCCATCTCAGCCTTATCAGGGAACATACCTGCTTCTCGATGCTCTCAGCCTGTGGATGATGATAATCGTCACTCTCCTTTATTTGGCATTTGCCTTTACGGCTGAAGCATATCTTGATCGAGATACGAATATCCGCTACGGATACCTTCGTCGTTTCAGCTATCTGGAGGGTCGCTTCTACGCATTGTCCCACATTTTCGTCTGGACAATGCTGCTGGTGGTACTGGTGAATAACCTTGGCCTCATGTGGGTTACTATTGAGGCGACTACTCTCGTATCGGCTCTGCTGGTAGCATTCAAGTTCACTAAGACCTCCCTTGAAGCCGCTTGGAAGTATGTAATGGTCTGCACCGTCGGTATCTGTCTGGCGCTGCTCGGTACTATCCTCGTATATTACGCCCAGCTTCAGGCAGTAGGGCAGGATATGCCTCTGGACTGGGTGTATCTAACCGCTCATGCCGGTGAGCTGAATCCGGCACTTGCCAAGATAGCTTTCTGCTTCCTGTTTGTCGGCTATGGTACCAAGGTCGGTCTGGCTCCGATGCACGCTTGGTTGCCGGATGCTCATTCTGAGTCTCCGGCGCTCACCAGCGGTCTGCTCTCCGGCTCTCTCTGTATCTGTGCTATCTATGTACTGCTTCGCAATGTGGTTATCCTGATGCCTACCGTTGGTGTCGGCTTCATCAGCGGCATCTGCGTAGGTTTCGGTCTCCTGACTATCGGTCTGGCTGTTCCCTTCGTAGTAGTACAGCGTGATATCAAGCGTATGCTTGCTTACTCTTCTATGGAGAATTTTGGTCTTATGGCTGTAGGTCTGGGTATATTCCTGCCGACTGCCGTTGAGGCCGGTCTGCTGCACATGCTCAATCATGCGCTGGTAAAGTACGCACTTTTCTATACCGCCGGTACTATCATGGAGACTTATGCCACTAAGAATATGATGCGTATTCACGGTATGCTGAAGCAGTCACCCAGAACGGCTATCGTCTGGCTGCTGGGTATCGCCGGTATTCTTGGTATGCCGCCTATCGGTGTATTTTTCAGTAAGTTCCACATTATATCCGGACTGTTCGCCTCCGGCAGCATGTGGCGCGGTATATTGGCTTTGGCTCTGCTGGCCGGCATCGTCATCGGTATTCTCTACCATGCTATGCGTATGCTTGGCGGTCAGCCGGCGCGAAAGTCTGCCGGTGAGCTTATGGGCTTCATGGATACTGCCGCAGTATTTGCACTGCTCATCCTTTCCGGTGTGATAAGCTCGACTATTCATGAGCTGCCATTCCTGGGGCCTATCCTTCAGGAGTCTGTTAAGATTGTCATGGGAGGTGTGCTGTAATGAATAAGTTTCTTTCTGGCGGTGTCATGCTGACGGTGAAGCCTGAAGAACTTCGCGGTCGGGCAAACATTATTTCTGACGGTGGCCGTCATCCCTTGGCGGCTATGTTTGGCAGAGATGAGACGAATAATGGCGGCGGATATGCCATCTATGTTGTCTTTGAAAATTCGGAAAAGCATGCCTTCGATACGGTAAAAGCAGTTTTTGACCCGGAAGGTGAGCTGAGCTTTCCTTCCCTTACGAATATGCTTCCCGGTGCCGTCTGGTACGAAAGGGAAATTAATGATATGTTCGGGATAGTCCCTCAGGGACATCCTGACCTGCGGCCCCTTGTTCTTCACGAAAGCTTCCCGGTGGGATATCATCCGCTGCGGAAAAAGGTGAGCAAGATTCAGCAGGTGCGAGGCGAGAGGGAATTTCCAATCGCAGTCGCCAGAGGCGAGGGACTATTTCAGGTTCCGGTCGGCCCTATCCACGCCGGTATCATCGAGCCGGGTCACTTCCGTTTCAGTCAGGCCGGTGAATCGATGCTACAGCTTGATGCAAAGCTGTTCTTTACCCATCGCGGCATTGAAAAGACGATGGAGGGTCTGACTCCCGACCGGGCACTTCCTATGGCCGAGCGTGTCTGCGGCGCTTGCAGCATTGCCAACACCTGGAGCTTCTGTCAGGCGGTAGAGAAGGTATGCGAGGTAAAGGTGCCCAAGCGGGCTGAAGTGATTCGCACCCTGCTGTCTGAGATAGAGCGTATAACCAACCATGTAGGTGATATCGGAAACATTCCCGCCGGTGTCGGCTTCCAGCCGGCTATCAGCCTCGGCTCTCGCCTGAAGGAGACACTGATGCGCCTGCAGGAGAGAATTGCCGGCAATCGCTTCCTGCGCGGCATGATAGTTCTTGGCGGCGTCGCAATGGATATTACACCGGAGCTTTCCGCTGACATCATTGAGACAATCGACAAGACTGAGAAGGGCGTTAATGACATGGCCGCTCTCTTTGCACAGCAGGAGAACTTCCAGAATCGTATCAATACTACCGGAATAGTCCGTCTGCAGACGGCAAAAGACCTTGCTATGGTTGGTGTAGGCGCGAGAGCCAGCGGCTACGCTCACGACAGCCGCAAGGATTTTGACTACGGAGTTTACAGCTCACTTGATTTCAAGCTGAGAACGCAGACCAGCGGCGATGTAGCAGCTCGTCTGAAGCAGAGATTTGACGAACTGGAAGAGTCATTTGCTATGGTTCGCCAGCTGGTGGAAATGCTGAGTAATACCAAGAGTGAACTGAATGTTCCAATGAATTATAAGGCCGGTGAGGGCTACGGTATCAGTGAGTCGGCTCGCGGCAGCAATTTCTGGTATGTGGCTATAGATGAGACCGGGGCTATCGACCGGGTATTCATCCGCAGTGCCTCATATCCGAACTGGCCGGCACTGACTATCGCTGTTCAGGGCGATATCATCCCCGACTTTCCGCTGATTAACAAGAGTTTTGAGCTTTGCTATGCATGCATTGACAGGTAAATAATCATGTTTAAGGTATTAGAACGACTCTTTCACGATCCGATTGCAACCGAAGAGATAAATCTTACCGGCAGCCCTCGCTACAGAGGGAAAATCACCGGCAGCTGTCCTACCGGCTGTCTCAAAGAATGTGCGGGTGTATGTCCCGTCGGCGCTTTCCGGGCGAATGAGTCCGGAGATGGCTGCAATATAGATTACAAGAAGTGTATATTCTGCGGGAAGTGCGTAGAGAAGGCGATGGAGCTTGGTGCGTCGTTGTCCCACAGCAATGATGACGCTATGCCATTTGTCGACGAAGCGGCGGAGATTACAGCCGATGTTCTGAAGCAGAAGCTGGGTCGCAGTCTCCATGTCCGCCATCTTGACGCCGGCAGCTGCAACGGCTGTGACTTTGAGATGGGTGCGCTTGGCGGCCCGATGTACGACCTGGCTCGCTACGGTGTTCATTTCGTGGCCAGTCCAAGACACGCCGACTTGCTCATGGTCACCGGTGTGGTAACGAGAAATCTTGAGCAGGCGCTGCGAATGACATATGAAGCGATGCCTGAGCCGAGACTCGTCATGGCCTGCGGAGCCTGTGCCGCCGGCGGCAGCACCTACGGCGACAGCTACGCTATTGTCGGTGCGGCTGATAAGGTGGTGCCGGTTGACATTTACGTTCCCGGCTGTCCTCCCAGACCATCCGCAATGATTGCCGGACTTTTGGCCGCAGCTGATATGCTGAAAGAGAGAATGTAATTTAATAAAGATTTTTAAACTATAAAGGGTCTGTGAAAAAATGAGCAATCATTTTTTTACAGACCTCTTTTAGTGATTGTGTTATAATGGACACGATAGTATTCATAAAAGGAGAATCTTTATGGTAATCAAGGAGATTGATGAACTAAAGCGGGTTAACGAAGCTGTGCTGTACCATCCGCAACCGCTTAGTCCCTTTCAGATAAAAGTATTGGATAATCAGCTGACCATGATTGACTCCACGATGTGGAATCTTTCTGTTGGCTTTAAGTTTAGGAGAGAGGCAGTAGATGCTCAGCGGCTGCTCCATGTTGCCGAAAAGGCTATGCAGCTGCACCCCGTTTTGAATACGCGAATCTTTATTGATGCTGAGGGAGAATTTAAACAGCAGATATGCCCCGGCTTTGTCCAATGTAATCTGAAACGAGTGATGGAAACGGATATGGAGGATATTCTGAGCCAATATCCTAAACCGTTTTCGATAATCAATGAGCCCCTTGTCACGGTTGATATTTACGTCACGCCTGACCATGTATATTACATCATGGAAGCGCATCACATTATTTTTGACAGCAGTTCAGCTTGGGTCTGGTTTAATGATATGGTTAGTTTTTATACTGATTCCACCTGCTGCTTAGAAGCGGATTTATTCCCCGGTTTCAGTGCGCTGGAGCAAAGATATCGGGAAACAGAGGAATATCAGCAGGACAAGGCGTACTATGAGGAGACCTATAAACGATTTGACTGGTGCAATATGCCGCCGCAGGATTTTCCCTTGCGGAAAAACGTGTCCGGACATCTCAAGTTGAGCCTTGGTGTCAGTCTGGATGAGTTAAAGGAGGCGGAGCGCCGCTGCCGCACGACCCGCGCTCGTCTGGCCAATGCGGCCGGACTGCTGGCTCTGGCTAAATATGCGCAGCGCGACGATGTGCTGATAACATGGATTTTTCATAACCGCAACGAAAAATGGAAAGCCAATATGCTTGGCCTGCTGATACGCGAGCTGCCGGTCGGCGTGCACATCTCTGAACTGGATACGCTGGACGATTTGTACAAAGCTATAAACAAGCAAATTAAGGAAAGCACCAAGCGCAATAATTATCAATATGTAGTTGAGCACGAGTCCACGCTGATTAACGACAGCATGGAAATAAACTATAAGGGTGCCTTCTTAGACATGGATAGTATTTGCTCCCACCTGTTCAAACTTGATGAATGTACTGAAGTAATAACGTTTGATGACAGGATAACCGAGGGCGAAGCGCGCTTGGAACTTGATATTTACGAAGACCCAAAAGCCGCGCCGCAGGATCAGGTTTATATTGAACCTGTCTTCATTACCTCAATCTTCAAAGAGGAAAACATCAACGGCTTCTTCCAAATGTTCCGTACTATGTTCCAACGACTGGTCAAAGCAGAAAAGACTACGCCAATGGCCGAACTGCTGCAATGACAACAATCCCAAAGAATATTTTTATGCCGCCGCGGTTGATTATCGAGGCGGCTTTTTATTTACTTCCTTTCTGAATAATGCTAAAATAATGAACGGTTATGCAACGAATTTGATTAGCGCCGATTAATATCACCGCTTACATTTAGAAGGAAGAATTATTTTGCGAAACTATTATTCTGCGGCAGCAGTTTTTGGTGGTCTTTTTCTCCTTATTCTATATTTTCGGATGCGTCATCTGCGGGTCTTTCACATTGGTTCCAATCAGTTTTCCAGATTTCTGCAGGCTTCTATCGGTCTGACGGCTATTGACTGTCTGTGGGGTGTTTGCTACGCAGGCGGCTTTGGTGGCAGTACCTATTTATTTACCGGCTTTGCATATCTGTACTTTGCCGCTACGATAGGTGTCTGCTTCAACTGGATGAAGTACATGGTAAATTACCTCTCATCACAGGTTGAAAAGGACTATCTGAATAAGGCGGGCTCCCTTTTAGCAGTGATACAGCTGCTAATTTTGGCGGCTAATCCATTTACCGGTGAGGTGTTTACCATCGGTCAGGGCGGCAGCTACAATGTCGGCTTTATGCGTACCGTTATTTTCGGTATGCAGGCTGTTCTGTATATGATAATCAGCGCTTTGCTCACAGCAGAAAAGCGGGATTCTGAGGAGAAGAGCCTCTACCGCTATGCTTTGGGTATATCGTTTTTGCCGACTGTCTCCTGTTTCATGGCATGGTATCAGAGTGATTCGCCCATGTACTCCATCGGTTGCATGAGTATTGCGCTCTGCGTTTTTCTCCTGAATGTTACCCAGCTGCTGATAATGGACAACAAGGTGATACGACAGCAGAGGGACGAACTCGATCAGGAGTATGCGGCTCTAAAGGATGCGTATTATACTGCCGGACGAGCCGGCGAGGCGAAGCGTGAATTTCTGGCGATGATAAGCCATGATATGCGCACGCCCA
>JAZLHS010000179.1:0-26874 GCA_045616885.1 Selenomonadaceae bacterium
GTATTCAGTCCGAAGCTCCATAAACAAATTGAAGCAAGAGTACCTGACAATATTTTTCGCAGCATGACAAAGTCCTCCTAGATAGTATCTTTTGGATAGTCTTGTAATCTATTTTATCTATAATACTAGATTTATCTGCAAAATACAACTATAAGCATAACTCTATAACGCTGATAGCATATTATAGCTTCCTGTATTCTTATGTATCATTTACATAGGCTGTCAGCGTTAGGTGGTGTATAGATGGATTACAAAGAGCTTGGTAAGAGAATTCGTGAGGAAAGGCTGCGTTTGAATCTGACACAGGAGCAATTATCCGAAGAAGTCGGAATTTCTACAGCGTACTTGGGACAAATTGAGCGAGGGGAACGCAATATTACTCTGGATAAGCTGATAACATTGACTAATAGACTGGGCGTGACCGTAGATTTTCTGCTGAAGGATTATGTGACTGCGGCAAATGATGACCTGTATCAAAAAATAATGCTGCAGCTGTTTGATGGACGAAGTGAAAAGGAAAAGGAATTGGCAGTAAACGTGGTGAAGCTGCTTTTTGCTGAAAAATAAAATGACCGCAAAAATAAGCATCCTGCTTTGAGAATTCTCAGCAGGATGCTTTGCGTTTATATCATTATTTTTATTAAGCCGCGGCTGTTATGTTTCGTCCAATTTTCGGTCGGCCGCAACACATTCCAGTGCCATGTTGTATTCCAGCGGCTTTGACCAGAGGAAGCCCTGAATGTAGTTGCAGTCCTGCCCCTTTAGTATCTCCTTCTGCCCCTCATGCTCGACGCCTTCGGCGACGACATTGGCACCGAGGAGGTGTCCCATGGCGATGATGAGGTTGACGAACTCGCTGTTCCGGTGGCTGGCTTCGATGTCGTCGACCAGACTCTTGTCTATCTTCAGCAGGTCGATAGGCATTTTGGCGAGCCAGGAGAGGGAAGCGTAGCCGGAGCCGAAGTCGTCCATCGCTATTTCGATGCCGAGGGATTTCAGTTCGTTGAGGGTATCGACCACCTTGTCGATATTTTCTATCATGTTGTATTCGGTGATTTCCAGCTCCAGATGGTCAGCCGGGAAGTCACATTCTTTGAGGGCAGTTTTTATCTCGTCCACGAAGTCCGGCTCGGTGATGTGCTTGGAGCTGATGTTGACCGAGATCATGAGCTCGCTGCCGGGAGCGGTCACTGCGTCGTGGAATTCCCGAAGGGCTCGGCGAAGAACCATGCGGTCTATCTCGATGATGAGGTCGGTCTTCTCGGCCACAGGGATGAACTCAGAGGGGCTGATGAATTCGCCGCTCTCGGTGCGGAGGCGCAGAAGCGACTCGAAGCCGCGGAGACGCTTGCCCTCGGAGGTAAACTGCGGCTGATAGACGAGGTAGAAGAGCTTCTTGTCCAATCCCTCGCGGATGATGGCCTCCATTTCTAATTCGCGCTGTATCTTCCGCCCCATTTCCTCATCGAAGACATAGTATTTGTTCTTGCCGGAGCGCTTGGCGTTATACATGGCGACATCGGCGTAGCTGATGAGGTTGTCTGTGGTGGGAGTGTCCTTGGGATAGTTGACGATGCCGGCGGAGACAGTGATGTATTTGTCTACATTGCTGGTCTCCCGGTCAAACTGTTTCACGGCAATGGCGTCGATGAGCTTCTGTGTGAGGGCTTCTGCCTGTTTCTGAGCCTGAGCGGAGCCATCGTTGGGGCAGATGGCGATGAATTCGTCGCCGCCGATGCGGAACAGCTCGGTGCCTTTGGGGATGAGGCTGCGCCAGCGATCGGAAACTTCCCGGAGGACGCGGTCACCGGCCGGGTGACCGTGGGTATCGTTGATGTA
The DNA here is from genome assembly GCA_045616885.1 of Selenomonadaceae bacterium. GTDB lineage: Bacteria > Bacillota > Negativicutes > Selenomonadales > Selenomonadaceae > RGIG250. The sequence goes on from JAZLHS010000179.1 coordinate 1,840, forward strand.
CTTGAAGTTGTCAAGGTCAAGGTAGATGAGGGAGAAGGGCTTTTTGGTCTCGTCCCGGCGAACCAGCTCTATCATGAGGCCGCGGCGATTTCGCAGGTCGGTGAGTTCGTCGGTGACGGAGAGGGTGCTTATCCTCTTCATGTAGGACATGATGATGAAGATGATGATAAAGAGCATCAGCTGATTGGTGATGCCGACGATAGTGTTCAGATTACCGGACATAATCAGTCCGAATGTCATGCGGGCGATGTCAAGGGTAACGACAGCCAGAGATATGCGGCCGCCGATGCGGTAGTCTGTGACGGTGAGGAGAGCACAGACGATGGCCTTCAGCGAGGCGAAGATGCCGGGAAGGGCAAACGGTGAGTAGGATGTGCCGGCGATGATGATTTGCTGGCGAGGGATGATGTAGTTGGCATCCAGATACAAAAGTCCTGCTTGGAGAATGAAAAGCAGCAAAGTGAGGGCAATTAGCTTGCGCTTTTGCCATTTGCGCTCGCGGCGATGTGCGTCCTGATTCATAGTGGCCTCTTTTCGAGATAAACGACAATTGTGACGATAAAAGGAAATAATAACCGATAGGTCCTATGACGATAAACCGAATATCGAGGAATAATCGATAAAATTAAAATTATAATCATCCGAAGGAAGTTGGTTTGATTTATATTCACGATATTACATTAAAGAGACAAACCTTTCAAGGTAATTATTTGATTTTGTGTACTTTAAGTGAATATATGGGATAAATGGCTCATGGATGGGCTGAATGATTATGACTACATGGGAAATCAGGCGAGCCGGATAAAATGAATTGGGACGATTTTCTGTCGCTGTGACGGAAGGCTTATAGACCAATTCTTTTGTCTGGTTTACAAGTATACAGTATTTGTTGCAATGCTGTATTGTATTTATGCTAACTATGCTGTATAATTCCCCACATGAGATTAGCTTCTCGTTAGAGAGTCCCGTTCAACGATGAACACCTAGGGTGCACCGCTGTCCGAGGCTTTTATTTTTTTAGGAGGGATTTATTATGTTGTTCGCTCAGGGAATCATGGTCCTGACTTTGCTCCTCATGGTCACGGGCCGCACACCAATTTACCTCACGGCTATTACCGGGTCGTTCTTGGCCGCAATAGCCGCAGGCTTTCCTCTGGCTGGTAAAGCCGATGTCACTATTCAGAAACTGGTCAACGGCGGTCTGAACTCAGTTATTGCCGATATGACCGGTGTACTCATGCTCATCGGTATTATGCAGGCTACCGGCTTCCTTGATGTCATCATCAAGAAGATTATGGAGGTCGGCTCCAAGCTGGGCGGTGCTCCCGGTATCACCGCTGCCGGTTCTCTCGTAGCCGGTATCATCGGTGCTCTCACCGGCTTCACTCAGCCGGCTGTCACCGCCGCTATCACCGGCCCGGCTGCTACCAAGCTGGGTATGGACCCGCACAAGACCGCAGGTCTCGCTGCTCATGCCGGACACTTCGGCAATTTCGCTGGCTTCACTCATCCGACTCAGGTAGCTGTTGTTGCTACCGCTGCCATCGGCTTTGGTATGATTAATGTTGTCGGTGCGATTACCGGTATTTCCATCATCCTGTTCAGCTACTATCGTCTCTCCAAGGAGATGAAGGGCAAGGAGATTTCCGCCGAACAGATGGCTGAGCTGAAGAAGACTCTCGAAAGCGAGAGCACAGTTTCCTTCGGCAAGGCTGTTACCCCCTTCGCCTGCTTTATCATCGGCTTCGTTCTCGGCTATCCGGTATTCGTTGTCGGCGTGCTCTGCGCTATCGCTACCATGCTTCTCGGCAAGAGTCAGCTGGCTGAAGGCGAGTCCGCTATGATGAAGGGCGTAGAGAAGATTGCTACTCCGCTGGTTGCTACCATCGGCTTCCTCTTCATGAGCGGCGTTATGAACAAGATTGGTCTGGTAAAGACTGTCGCTGATGCTCTCGGTCCTGTCGTCGTTCAGGCTCCGATTGTAATGATGATGGTTGTTTCCAGTATCGCCGGCTTCCTCACTCAGTCCAACGCAGCCGCTGCTGCTATCGTCGTTCCCTTCCTGCAGGTCGTTCTCAGCCTCGGTGCTGACCCGCTGACTGCTGCTATTGCCGCGGCCGGTTCCTCTGCTGTATGGCAGTACTTCCTCACCGGTGGTCCGGTAGCCGCTCTGTCCACGGCTGTTGCTGTAGTACCGGGTGCCGAGCTGAAGAAGGCAAATGCATTCCAGCGTCCGGCGATGGTTTTTGGCTTTATCGTACTCTGCTGCTGCGTTGCTGTCGTAAATATGTTTGCGTAAGCGGTAGCTGTTGCCAGTGTGAAAAACTTCATATTATAATGAGAAATGCTAGACGGTCAGGACATTTTTGTTGTGACCGCTTAGCTATGTATAGGAATATCTTCTGAAAGGGAGGATTGGCTATGAAAACTGTAGTTGTAATTGCTACCGGTGGTACTATTGCTATGAAATATGATGAGGCTACTGGCGGTCTGGTACCGGCTGTCAGCGGGGACGACCTCGTATCGGCTGTACCGGCACTGAAGGATGTGGCAAAGGTAGAGGTCATTGAGTATTCCAATGTACCCAGCGGTCACATCACCCCGAAGATGATGCTGGAAATTTCCCGCCTCGCTGATAAGCACTGTGAGCGTGAGGAGGTCGCCGGTGTCGTCATCACCCACGGCACCGATACTCAGGAGGAGACCTGTTATCTGGTGGGACTCACCTGCAAGACCGAGAAGCCTATTGTCACCACCGGTGCCATGCGCGGTGCTTCCGCTACCGGTCCGGACGGCGCGGCCAATATTCTTGCAGCGGTCATGACTGCCGCCTGCCCCGATGCTGTGGGCAAGGGTGCTCTGCTGGTGCTGAACGATGAGATTCATGCTGCGGCTGAGGTAACGAAGACGCATGCTACCTCCTGCTCTACTTTCGGCTCTCCGGCCTGGGGGCCTATCGGTCATGTTTACTTCGACCGGGTTGTTATTCGCCGTCAGCCGTTGAACTTGCAGAAGATTCAGCCGGAGGAAATCTGTGAGGATGTTTATCTCCTGAAGGCCTATGCCGGTATGGACACCTACCTCTTTGAATGTCTGGCTGCCAAGCCTTGCAAGGGTCTGGTCGTCGAGGTATTCGGCTGCGGCAATATGCCTCTGCCGGTAAAGGCGGGCATCGAGCTGGTACGGAGCAAAGGAATCCCCGTCGTCCTGACCACCCGCGCTCATGCCGGTCGCGTAGTCAAGGCGTACAGCTACGAGGGCAGTGCCGCTTCGCTTAAGGATGCAGATATCATCATGGCCGGTGAGCTTACCGGTCAGAAGGCCCGCATTAAGCTGATGGTGGCATTGGGCGTTACTCAGGATGTGGCTGAGCTGCGGAAGTATTTTGATAACTAAGCTGTAAATTGCTTTTGCTTGGAAATTTGACTTAGCCTGTGAATAATATCTGACGAAAATCCATTCTTATTCGGTTATCCACGCAGCGGTACATAGACATTGACTGCGCAGGTCTGCTTGTCAATCGTCAAGTACCGGCGTGTATAAACGGTTTTCTTACAGATATTATTCGCAAGCATACAAATTAAGGTATGGGATACTATTATGATGAAAAGGGCAGAGGTGCGGCAGCTGCAGGCATGGCTTGACGGCGTTGACCGCTTTAATGCCACACCGGGAGAAGGAACCACCAGAGGAGTCTACACTCCGGAGGATGCGGCCGCCCGGGATTATGTAAAAAAAGAGATGGAGCAGCTGGGACTGACGGTGCGTCAGGACCCGCTGGGAAATCTTTTCGGTGAGCTGGCCGGCAGCGAGCCGGAGCTTGCTCCGGTGTGGACCGGCTCCCATATTGATACAGTGCCAAACGGCGGAAAATTCGACGGTCTGGCCGGTGTCTTTGCCGGGATGGAAGCTCTCCGGCTCATAAAGGAGAGCGGTCTGAAGCATCGCCGGACGCTCAGTGTGAATGTGTACAGCGGTGAAGAGATGAGCCGCTTCGGCATCTGCTGTATCGGAAGCCGGGCTTTGACCGGCAGGCTGAAGTCATCAGACCTGCGGGAGCGCTGCTCTCCGGAGGGACAGAGCATATACGAAGCTATTAAGGAATGCGGCTATGAAGCAGACAGCTTCGATGAGGCGTATCCCTGCAAAAAGGAAATCTATGCCTCGCTGGAGCTGCACATCGAGCAGAACAATAAGCTGGAGAAGGCAGGGCTGCCGCTGGGTATCGTTACCGGTATCTGTGCCCCCACCAATCTAAGCGTAGTGGTAAAGGGTGTGCAGACTCATGCCGGCGGTACCGGCATGGCCGACCGGCGGGATGCCTTCATGGCGGCGGCGGAGATGGCCGCAGAGCTGGAACGGCTGGCCCGGGAGTCAAAGAGCGCATACATCACCGGCACGGTGGGTCATGTAGAGGTGCTGCCCAATGCAGCCAATGTCATCCCCGGCGAAGTGCGGTTTACGGTAGATATTCGCTCTGTCAGTGCCGAGGACAAGGACGAGCTGTATCAGGCTCTGCTGATGGCATATGAGAATATCGCTCAGAGGCGTGGGGTGAAGGTGGAGATTACTCTGCTGAACCACGACAAGCCGCTTCTGTGCGACGAGGCAATCTGCGAGCTGCTGCGGGACAAGGCGGATGGTCTGGCCATTCCCTGCATTGACATCGTGAGCGGTCCTTATCACGACAGCCTGCTGCTGGGGGATTTGACGAGAGTGGGAATGCTCTTTGTCCCCAGCCGGGATGGTATCAGTCACGACCGGAACGAGTGGACGGATACGGCGGATATTGCCCGGGGTGCCGATGTGCTGGCAGAAGCTATGCTGGCACTGGCAAACGAAGTATGATATAGTGTGATATATTGAACGAACAGAGAATGCTATTAGGAGGAATTTTCAATGGATAAGGTAAAAATTGGTCTTATTGGCGGCGGTATTTCCGGTACGGCTCTGGCTTATTATCTGAGCCTTTACGAAGAGGCAGAAATCAGCCTTTTCGAGAAGGATCGCATCGGCTGCGGTACCACGGCAAAGTCCGCCGGTACTGTCTGCCTCTTTGACGATTCTTTAAACAATCGCTATTGGGATGTCCGTCTTTACGGCTTCGAGACCTATATGAAGATGGAGCAGGAGAAGCCCGGTTCCACCGGCTTTGACAAGACCGGTACCCTGAATTGCGCCACCTCCCCGGAGGTAGAGCGCCGTATTAAGACCGGTATCGCTCTCACCAAGGCGGCCGGTTATGCCGGTGAGTACATCACTGACAAGGACCGCATCAAGCAGATTCTTCCCTGCATCAATCCGGATGCTATCCTCGGTGCCGGCTATACCGCTGACGACGGTTACTTCGACGGCACTATGATTTCCAACAACTTCGCTGCCAAGGCTGAGGCCAACGGCGCAAAGCTCTACAAGGGCGTAGAGGTCACCAAGGTAGTAGTAGAGAATGGCGAGGCCAAGGCTCTCGTCACCAGCGACGGCGAGACTCGTGCTTTCGATGTCATCGTAGACTGCACCGGCCCCTGGAGCCGGTTCACCGGCGAGCTGGTAGGTCTCGATGTACCTATCTGGCACACCAAGGCTGAGGCTTTCTTCCTGATTCCTCCTGAGAAGAAGCTGGACTATGTATTCCCGGTACTGAAGTTCCCCGCCTTCTATGCTCTCCGTGCCGGTGACAATGTATTCATCTGCAAGAGCCATCTTTCCATGGACCTCGACAATCCCATGCACGCCGGACAGTGGGATCCCGACAAGCTGCCGCAGGTGGGCGGTACCGATGACTACTTCATCGAGTTTCTCTTTGACCAGATGGATACCAACCTGCCGGGTCTTGCCGATAGCGGTCTGAATTCCTCCTGGCTGTCCTACCGTGCCGAGACTCGCGACTTCCTGCCCATCATCGGCGATTCTCCGGTGAAGAACTACCTGCTGGCTACCGGCTACGGCGGAAATGGCATCATCGAGGCCCCGGCTGTCAGCCGTGACCTGGCCAAGTACATCATGCGCGGCGAGAGCACCTTGCTGCTTGAGGAGTGGGCTTTCTCCCGTCTGTGGAAGAAGTAATCCTCTAAATACTGAATAAAGGAAGCCATTTAATGAAAATCGCGGTTTGTGTAAAACATGTTCCTGTAGACGGCAATGTGGAGGTAGATCCTCAGACTCACCGCCTCATCAGGGAAAATTCTGCCAGTGATATCAACCCATGTGACCTGAACGCCATGGAGCTGGCTCTGCAGCTGAAGAAGTCGGCGGGAGCGGAAGTGGATGTATTTACCATGGGAGCGGAGCTGGCCAACAGTTCTTTGAAAAAATGTCTGGCCCTCGGAGCGGACAATGCTTACCTTATCTCCGACCGGAAATTTGCCGGCAGCGATACTATGGGTACCGCTAGGGTATTGGCCGGAGGTATTGCCAAGACAGGTCAGTACGATGTGGTGTTCACCGGAGCTGAATCCTCCGACGGAGCTACCGGACAGGTCGGCCCCATGCTGGCCCAGGCTCTCGGTATGCCCTCAGTAGCGGAGGCTATCGAGGCCTCACTGATGGAGGATGGCCGGCTGGCAGTGAAGAAAAAGCTGTCTGACGGCAGTATGCGGCTGGCAGTAAAGCTGCCCTGTCTGCTGACTGTACCCTTCGGCTGCAACGAGCCGGAGCGTCCAACTCTCCGGGCACAGATGAAAGCAAATAAGCGTGATATACCCGTTCTCGATCAGGCGGCTCTGCAGCTTGACGAGAGCGGTGTCGGTATGGATGCAGCCCTTTCGGTTGTTACCTCTCTGGCTGCTGGCAAGGAGAAGAAATCAGCGGAACGCTTGACAGGCACGCCTGCGGAGCTGGCCGCGCAGCTTACCGAGCTTATCGAGCAGAGGAGGGGCTGACATGCTGGCAATATATGCAGAAATAACTCATCAGGGTCTGGGGTCGGCAACGGCTGAGCTGGTAACAGCCGTAAAAGCTCTCGGTACCGATGACGAAATCGTCCTGCTGGCGGCTGGCAATCAGGCGGAAAGCTATCTGCCGGAGCTGAGCCTGCAGGGAGTAGATAAGGTATATCTCACTGAGCTGAAGGGCAGCTCCTATGTCCAGAGCGACCTGCTGGCTCGCGCCATGGCAGCAAAGCTCAATGAGCTGAAGCCGGATGCTGTGCTGCTGCCGGCAACCAAGACCGCCCGCGAGGTATTCTCACGGGTCGCTATGGAGCTGGGTTTGGGCATGACTGCTGACTGCACCGGGCTGGAGGCAGAGGAGACAGAGGGCAGGACAATCGTTCATCAGATTAAGCCGTCCTTTGGCTCTCAGGTACTGGTAAGCTGTGATGTGCCTAATGGTATTCAGGTAATCACTGTCCGCACCGGCAGCTATGAGGCTGCAGCCACCGGCGGCGAGCCGGAGGTGGTGACGGATGAATACACTGGTGAGTCCGCTATCGAGGTGCTGGACTTCGAGCCCAGCGAGGCAGCGGCCTCCATCACCGGAGCCGACATCATCGTGACCGGGGGCAAGGGTGCTATCGAAAGCGGAGCCTTTGAGAAGCTGAAGGCTTACGCAGAGAAAATCGGTGCCGCCGTGGCCGGCTCCCGTCCGCTGGCGGACAACGGTCATCTCCCCTTCGAGGCTCAGATTGGCCAGTCCGGTACGGTGGTGCGGCCGCAGGTCATCATCACTATGGGTGTATCCGGTGCCATACAGTTTACTGAAGGCATCAAGGGCGACCCGCTGGTCATCGCTGTGAATACCGACCCCGAGGCGGCGATTTTCAGCTTCGCTGATTACGCCATCGTGGAGGATATGAATGTGGTGCTGGATGAGCTTTTGAAGTAAAATACACAAAGAATCCCTGCAAGCCGTGTGTGCGGTCTGCAGGGATTTTTGTGCTAGCAGCTCAGTGATGGATTTGATTTAGCTGAGACGATTAGCGGTACGCGATATAAATTAGGGGAAATTGCTTTGCAATTTTCTGAGGAACTGCATTATAATTAGATGAAAACGGAGGATTAAAAGGAGGCGAGACTGTGGAACGAGAGGAGATAACCGGGTCAGTAAGCCGGGTCATCTGGCAGAGCGGAGACGAGCGTTTCTCGGTCTTTCGCTTTGATACAGACTCCTACGATACATCGGCGACGCTGCCCTGTCCGCCTCCGCCGCCGGGACAGCGGGTAACGCTGATGGGGAGCTGGACTGTCCACCCTCGCTTCGGCCGGCAGTTCAAGGCGGATGGGTTCCGCATTGAGACGCCGTCGGACAGCGAGGCCATCGAGAAATTTTTGGCGACCGGCATCGTAGACGGTGTAGGGCCGGCGATGGCGCGGAAGCTGGTGGCGAAGTTCGGCGATGAGACGCTGGAGATAATGGCGCACGAGCCGCACCGTCTCCGGGATGTGCCGGGCGTGGGGCCGAAGACGGCGCAGAAGATACACGATTCCTACCGGGAACAGGCGGAGCTGAAGGATATCATGCTGTGGCTGGAGAGCCACGGTATTGCGGCGACGCTGGGCGCACGACTGTTCAAGGTGTACGGGTCGCTGGCCATAGAGATAATCGAGAAAAATCCCTATCGTCTGGCAGACGATGTGCAGGGCATCGGCTTTGTCACAGCGGATAATATCGCCCGGAGTCTGGGCTGGGAAGCAGAAGACCCCAATCGTCTGGAGGCAGGACTGGCCAGCGTGCTGAATGGAATTGCCGCCGACGGTCATGTATGCATACCGGGTGTGGAGCTCCTAAATCGGGCAGTGAGATTTCTGGGCGTGCGGCGGGAGATAGTGGCCGAGGCCATCAGGACAGCCTGCGGCAATGGGGACATCCCCTGCGAGACGGTAGGAGATACGGAGTACTGCTATCCGCCCTTCCTCTATGAGGCTGAGGTGGAGACAGCTCAGCGGCTCTTCGAGCTCGACCGGGCAGCCCGGACTTTGTCGGTGGAGTCACCGGCGGAGCTGGTGGAGGACTGGGAGGCGAAGAACGGTACGGAGCTGTCGGATGGTCAGCGCGAGGCGATGGTAGCAGCGTTGTCTTACGGCGTATTCTGTCTCACCGGCGGTCCTGGTACCGGCAAGACGACAGTCGTCCGAGGAATCCTTGACCTTCTGAAATCAAACGGGATGAAGGTGCTGCTGGCGGCTCCTACAGGGCGGGCGGCAAAGCGTCTCTCGGAGGCTACGGGGGCGAGTGCGTCCACGCTTCATCGATTGCTGGAGGCCAATGCCGATCCGACGGAGCCGATGTTCGGACGGGATGAGGATGACCCGCTGGAGGCCAATGCCATCATCGTAGATGAGGCCTCGATGATAGATATCGTACTGATGCAGCACCTCTTGGCGGCGGTGCCGCCGGGCTGCCACATCATATTCGTCGGCGATGCGGCGCAGCTGCCGGCGGTAGGGCCGGGGTCGGTGCTGCGGGATGTTATTCGCTCGGGGGCTGTGCCTACGGTGCGGCTGACAGAGATTTTCCGTCAGGCGGCGGAGAGTCCCATCGTCATGAATGCACATGCGATAAATCAGGGACGGTTGCCGGCGGTGACGGAGCAGATAGACGATGGTTTTGCGCACATCGTGATAGATAATGAAGCAGGAGTGGCTGCCTGTCTGGTAGATTTGGCGGTGCGGGCGCTGCCGGCGCGAGGCTATGACCCGTGGACAGATATCCAGATACTGTCGCCTATGCACCGGGGCGAGTGCGGAGTGGCGGCGCTGAATGCGCGGTTGCAGGCGGGGATGAATCCGCCGGGCTTTCATGTGTCGGAGATGAAGTACGGAGATGTGACCTTCCGTGAAGGCGACAAGGTGATGCAGCTCCGGAACGACTACGAGAAGGAAGTCTTCAACGGAGACATCGGACGAATCCTCCACATCACGCAGGAGGGACTGACTATCCTGTTCGAGGGTGAGCGTCCGGTGAAGTACGAGAAGAACGAGCTGAAGAATCTGGCGCTGGCCTATGCCATGACGGTACACAAGAGTCAGGGCAGCGAGTATCCGGTGGTGCTGATGCCGCTGGTGGACAGTCAGTTCGTGATGCTGCGGCGGACGCTGCTGTATACGGCGGTGACCCGTGCGAAGGACAGAGTGGTGCTGGTGGGGACGAAGCGGTCTTTCTATACGGCGGTCACCGATGACCGGACGGACAGAAGGTATACGCTGCTGACGGAGCGGCTGACGAATAGCCTGTAATGCTGTCAAAAGACTCCCCTATAGGGGAAGTAGGTGCCCGAAGGGCGGAGGGTAATTGTACTCTTCTGTTTTGTCTGCACCAATCATAGCATCTAACAGAAGCCCGCTCTGTTTACGCCATAACGGCCTGACAAAAACCCGCTTGCGCTTATTTATTCTCGCAACGGTGCTAGGCTCTGACTTCGTATGCTTACTTGTCAATCGCCAAGCACCGGCGTTCATAATGGTTTTCTTACAGGCCGTTATGCCTGATTTTACACTAAGGAGACCTTCCCCTCTGGGGAAGGTGGCCGAGCGCAGCGAGGTCGGATGAGGTAGCAAATGTTCACTGCGTTATTAGATTTTCTCTTCCCGCCCCGCTGTCCCGGCTGTCGGGAGTATACCGAGAAGCTCGGTGACTGGTGCCTAGCCTGTCGGGAGAAGTATCTGACACCAAAGCTGTTCCTGGAGGCTGAAGGAGATATAGAGGCTATCCTGTGTTTGTGTCCCTACGAGGGAGCAGTCAGAGATGTGCTTCGTCGGCTGAAGTTCCGTCGAGACGAGGGGGCGCTGCCATATCTTCACCGGATGATACAGTCAGCCATGGATGAGGACGGTGACGCTCTGCGGAGGTTTCGGGCTTACCTGGCGGATGAGAAGCCCATATTCGTGCCGGTAGCTCTCCATCCGCGGCGAGAGAAGGAACGAGGCTTCAATCAGGCGGTGATGCTGTGGAGAGAGTATCTGACCGGCCGCGGATATGAGTGGCTGGAGGTTTTAGAACGCACCAGAGAGACGCAGCCGCAGTACAGGCTCAGCCGGTCTGAGCGAGAGGAGAATGTGCGGGGCGCTTTCGGGCTGCGCAGCGAGTATGGTGAGCAGGTGAAGGGGAGGACCGTGGTGCTGGTGGATGATATTCTCACCAGCGGAGCGACGCTCCGAGCCTGTGCTCAGGCGCTGAAGAAAGCGCAGCCGAAAAAGATATTGGCGATAACGGCAGCAAGCGGACGAGATTTGCAGAGAAAAGGCTCCCCTTTAGGGGAGCTGTCAGCGCAGCTGACTGAGGGGTAATAGGTATGTATAAGTCTCTATTTACCCCTCCGACCTCGCTGCGCTCGGCCACCTCCCCTGAATAGGAGGCTTTTATGGATGCCGGCGTAGATAAACGGTTTCCTTTGGGACTATATTTTACGGGGATTACATTTAGGAAGGGGTATCAGAATGACCGACAAGGAACTTATTGAGGTAGCCAGAGAATATCGTGAGAAGTCCTACAGCCCATACTCTCACTTCAAGGTTGGAGCGGCGGTGCTCACGAAGGATGGGAAGGTATACGGCGGCTGCAATATTGAGAATTCCTCATATGGACTGACGAACTGCGCGGAGCGGACTGCCATCTTCAAGGCGGTGTCCGAAGGCGAACGGGAGCTGACGGTGCTGGCGGTCATTGCAGATACGGATGGGCCGTGCTCGCCCTGCGGAGCGTGCCGTCAGGTGATAGCCGATTTCCGGATACCGCGGATGATCATGGCGAATCTCAGAGGTGAGGTAAAGGTGGTCACGCTCAGCGAGCTGCTGCCATTTGCCTTTGATGACAGGGATATGTAATTGAAAAAAGGGTCTGTGAGAAAATGAATGCTCATTTTTTCACAGACCCTTTTTGATGCACTTTGTTTTTTTAGGCCCCCATCTAGGGGGGCTGTCACCGAAGGTGACTGGGGGGTAAATATAAGTTACTTTTTCAGCCAGCGGCCGAGGGATTTCGTCAGCTGCTCGTAGTCGATTGGCTTGGAGATATGTTCGTTCATGCCGCAGGCCTTGGAGGCGTCAACATCTTCGGCGAAGGCGTTGGCACTCATGGCGATGATGGGTACGCGGCGGGTGTATTCCCTGTCCATTTCCCTGATGGCTCGGGTGGCTTCGTAGCCGTTCATGAATGGCATCTGGATGTCCATGAAAACTACATCGTAGTAGTCGTCCGAGGCGTCGGCCATCTTTTCCACAGCCTCACGGCCATCCTGAGCAAACTCTACGGTCATGCCAATCATGCCAAGAATTTCGGAGGCTATCTCGGCGTTCAGCTCGTTGTCCTCAACGAGGAGGCAGCGAGTGCCGCTGAAGTCATTGACAGGCGTATCGGTAACACCCAGAAGCTGAGCGGCGGTCTCTTCCTTAGCGGTTACCTCAGTAAAGAGCTGACGGAGACGAGACTTGAAGAGCGGCTTGTTGATGAGGAACTTTATGCCGGCTTCCTTGGCCTCCAGCTCAATGATGGCTTTGTCATTGGAGGCGGCAATGAGGGTGGGAGTGTCGTTGATGAGGCGGCGGCGCAGGCTGGAGACTATCTCCAGATTGTCAATGCTGGAGGAATCCCAGTCGAGGATGATGGCGTCGAGGCCGTTGCCGGCTTCGTGAGACTCTACGGCTCGGCTGATGGCGGCAGTGTCGGAGATGACCCACTCAGAGTGCATGCCGAGCTGGTTCAGAGACTCGCAGATAGTGTCGGAGGTGAGTGGCTGGTCGGAGACCATGAGGACATGGAGACCGGCGAATTCGCTGGGCAGAGGGGTGTCCTCCTCCATCTGAAGGGCGACGGAGATGGTAACGGTGAAGCGGGAGCCGGAGCCGTAGGTGCTCTCGGCCTGAATGTCGCCGTCCATGAGGCGGACTATGCTCTTGGCGATAGAGAGACCGAGGCCGCTGCCCTGAAGGCGGGCGACGCGGGGGTCCTTCGGCAGGTAGAAGGATTCAAAGAGGTGGGGAATATCTTCCTCCTTGATGCCGTAGCCGTTGTCCTCAAAGGTGAATGCATAGGTGGCGTAGTCGAGGCGATTGCTGTTCCTTTCCTCGGCCGTTATCTTGATGGTGCCGCCCTCGGGAGTGAAGCGGATGGCGTTGTCGGCGAGGCTCATGAATATCTGTTGGATACGCTGGCTGTCGCCGGTAAGCTGCTCGTGCAGGAAATTCTTTATCTGGAATTCCAGCGTCTGATGCTTCTTCTCGGTCATGGGGGTAATGAGGCCGATGAGGTTGTCCAGAAGCTCGGGGAGAGTGAAATCTTCGCTGGAGAGCTCCAGATTTCCCGACTCTATTTTGGACATGTCGAGAATTTCATTGATGAGGAAGAGAAGCTGCTTGCCGGAGATATTTATCTTGCTGAGGCAGTCGATGACGCGCCGCTGGTCGTCGAGATGAGTACCGGCAATAGTGGTCATGCCGAGGATGGCGTTCATCGGGGTACGGAGGTCGTGACTCATGCGAACCAGGAAGTCGCTCTTGGCGGCATTGGCACTGGTGGCGAGGTCGAGGGCGGCGGTGAGAGCCTCCTGCATTTCCAGCTGCTGACGCTTGTGCTCGTCGATGATGCGGATGGTGAGGAGGACGCGGCGGATGCGGTTCTCGTCATCGCGCTCGGCGATGATGAGGCTGGCGCGGCACCAGCCGTGGAGCTTGTGCTGGAACTCGATGAGCATACTTCCGCCGCTGCGGGATAGGCGCTCGGCCATGGTGTGAGAGTCAAGGAAGGCGAGCATATCGGGCTGGGATTCGGGCTGAATGAGGTGGTTTATCATACCGGTCTGGACGAGGTCGCCGCAGTCGCCGGAGTGGGGGACGATATCCCGGAGCTTCTGATCCTGTTTCAGGGTGGTGTAGGAACCGTTCTCCTTCTTGGAAAGGGGGAGGTCGATATAGTAGGTCTCGCAGTAAATGCTGCTCATGGTGGTGACGAGCTTCAGCTGCTCCTGCTGGTGCTTTTCGCTGATGTCACGCAGCATGTCTTCGTGGTTCTTCTGGGCAATGATATATCGCTGGTGCTGCCAGATCATGAAGGTCTCGACGATGAAGACGGCAGCTGAGAGAACTACGATGGTCTGAAGGACGAGGGAACGGAAGTTGCCCAGCAGCTCGGGGGTGGCGTCTACACCGGCTAATGTCAGAACGATTTCATGGCGGTCGGTGATGTAGACGAAGATGGCAATGGCAACTATCAGGAAGGAGAAGCTGGTATACATGAGTGTCCGGCGGAGCTTTGGCGAGAAGCCGGAAGAAAATTCTTCGTGGGTCCGCAGGAGCCGGAGGACAGTCGGATCGCTGAGGAGGCTGTGGAACCAGACAGCGGCCAGGACACCGAGCGCCCAGTTGATGAGGATGGGCGGGCTGAAGCCGGGGAATACGGCCTTGCTGACAGTGAGACCGCAGTGAGGGAATACCCACCACATGGTAAAGTACATGAGGAAGCGGTGGAGGTAGAGACCGGCACAGGTGAAGATGGCGACTATCAAGGGATGGGTCTTCTTCGGCAGATGCTGGAAGAGCATGTAGAAGAGGAGACCCATGAGGACACCGGCGAGGACATGGGGGACAGTGGAGAGGATAATGCTGGCGATGGGGTCTCCGCTGTGAGCAGGGGAGAAGAGCCGGCCCAGCTCAGATATAGGGGCGACCTCGGTACGCCACATGCGGCAGAGGCCGTAGATGAGACCGGCAAGACCGCCGGCGACGGGGCCGAAGAGCATGGCGGCCAGAATTATCACGATGTTGACGAAGGTGACGGTGATGGGGAGGGTGCTGTCGGCGTGGAAGTAGCCGAGAGAGGAGAAAGCAAAGATGAGCTCAAAGGACAGCAAGAGAGCGACCATATTTCTGGTGGTGTTGGGACGAAGCTCAGTGTTGCTGAAAACTGCAAAGTTGCTCTTCATGTCTCGGCTCCTTTCTGGATCATGGGGAAAAGTGACTATCCCTAAAATACAGCCCCACAGAAACACATTTGCATTCGGTTATCTACACAACGGTACATAGACTCTGACTTCGCAAGCTTGCTCGTCAATCGTCAAGTACCGGTGTAGATAAACGGTTTCTTTAGGGACTGTATTTTACGGGAATTTATATTAAGGTAAAGACAGCTTCGCTGTCATAAAGCCTCCCATTTAGGGGAGGTGCCCGAAGGGCGGAGGGGTAAAGGAACCCCAATCAGAACTTCGAGCCCTCAAAATGCAGGGTGGCGAAGTAGTCGTCCTGAGTCTCGGCGCGGCGAATCATCTTCACGCTGCCGTCCTCCTGAAGGAGCAGCTCGGCGCTGCGGAGCTTGGCGTTGTAGTTGAAGCCCATAGCGTGACCGTGGGCACCGGCGTCGAAGATGATGACCCGGTCGCCCATGTCAATCTTCGGCAGCTGACGGTCGATAGCGAACTTGTCGTTGTTCTCGCAGAGAGAGCCGGTGACATCGTAGGTGTGGTCGAGGGGAGCGTTCTCCTTGCCGACTACGACGATGTGATGGTAGGCACCGTAGAGGGCGGGACGCATGAGGTTGGCCATGCAGGCGTCGAGACCGATGTAGTTCTTGTAGGTCTGCTTCTCATGGATGGCGGTGGTGACGAGGTAGCCGTAGGGGCCGGTAATGCTGCGGCCGAGCTCCATGGCGATGGAGAGTCCGTCGAGGCCGGCGGGGATGATGATTTCTTCGTAGGCCTTTTTAATACCGGCGGAGACGTTCTCCAGATTTACTTCGTTCTGCTCGGGGCGATAGGGGATGCCGACGCCGCCGCCGAGGTTTACGAATTCCAGCTTGATGCCGAGCTTTTCCTTTATCTCAACAGCGGTGTTGAACATGAGGCGGGCAGTGTTGATGAAGGACTGCTCTTCAAGCTCATTGGAGATAACCATGGTGTGAAGACCGAAGCGCTTTACGCCCTTGTCCTTGGCGATGCGGTAGGCGTGAATGAGCTGGTCGTGAGTGAGGCCGTACTTTGCCTCTGTGGGGTTGCCGATGATGGCGTTGCCCTTTACGGCGTCGCCGGGGTTGTAGCGGAAGGAGAGGCAGGCGGGGAAGCCGGCGTTCTTCTCCAGATATTCGATGTGGGAGATGTCGTCGAGGTTGATGATGGCGCCCAGCTCAATAGCCCGCTGGAATTCGTCTGCGGGGGTGTCGTTGGAGGTGAGCATTATCTTCTCGCCTTTGATGCCGGCCATGTCGGCAAGGTTCAGCTCGGGGAGACTGCTGCAGTCGGCGCCGCCGCCTTCCTCACGGATGATTTCGAGGAGGTAAGGGTTGGGAGCAGCCTTTACAGCGTAGTGCTCACGGAAGCCGGGGACCCAGTCAAAGGCTTTGAAGAGACGGCGAAGATTTTTGCGGATAGCGGCTTCGTCGTAGATATGGAAAGGAGTGGGATACTCCTTGATGATTTCTTCCAGCTTGTCCTGTGCGATAGGGAAAATCTTTTCTGCCATTTTGGGGTAGTCTCCTTTATCTAAAAATTCTTAGGTTTGAATGCTTTATAGCACCTTACATTATAACACAACTATTGATATAATGAAGCAGAATGGAAATGAATACATGTGACTTCCGATTTATAGAATGTGCTCTGTGTGGCAGAGCGTAGGGGTGACAGGCAGGCGCAGCATAGCGGTCTGATAAGAACCATATTGCATTGTGATTTTAACGACCGAGCAATATCATCTAACGGAAACTCGCTTCCGCTCTGTTATTTACGCAGCGGTGCTAAGCTCTGACGGCGCTGGTTAGCTTGTCAATCGCAAAGCACCGGCGTTCATAACGACTTTGTCGTTGAATGTCAATATGAATAAATTACTTCGTAATTTATAGAATAACTGCATTATAAAGGTTTCCTTGTAGACGATATTGCTGTCGGTATAACATTAAGGTATTTGTCCTTCAGACAAAGTGAAAGGCCCCCATTCAGGGGGGCTGTCTCCGACTCACTTCGTTCGCTGGATGGCACTCACTAAATTCGTCCTTCGTTACACTCGAACTTATTAAGTGAGTTTGTCAAGCCGGAGGCGACTGGGGGGGTAAATAGCATTGTATTTTGCCAAGACCTCATTTTTGAAAAGGTGAACAACATGAAAAACTTACTGACAAGGGCAGAGGCTGCAAAGCTCTGTGCCGCTGAAAAAGAAAAAGGGCACCGGGTGGTCTTCACCAACGGATGCTTTGATATTCTCCATGCGGGTCATGTGCGCTATCTCACGGCAGCCAGAGAGCGGGGCGACCTGCTGGTGGTGGGGCTGAACAGTGATAGCTCCGTCCGTCGGCTGAAGGGAGCCGCCCGCCCGATAAATGGCGAGCTGGACAGAGCCGAGGTGCTGCTGGGGTTGAAGGCTGTCGACTATGTGACTATCTTCGATGAGGACACGGCGGCGGAGACCATTGCCGCGCTGGAGCCGGGCATCTATGCAAAGGGTGCCGATTACACCCGTGAGACTCTGCCGGAGTCAAAGCTGGTGGAGGGCTACGGCGGCGAGGTGGCTTTCATCGAGCTGGTGGAAGGAAGATCCACGACGAGCATTATCGCCCGAGCTGCGGCGGGGAAGTCGGCGGCAGGTGAGCGCTGTGAGTAAGCCGCTGTCCATATTGGTAGTGAAGCTAAGCGCCATCGGCGATGTTATTCACGCGTTGCCGGTGTCCTATGCCATCAAGGAAACGTATCCCGATGCCCGGCTGGTGTGGGTGGTTGAGCCGGTGGCTCGGCCGCTGCTGGAGGGCAATCCCTGCATAGATGAGATAATCACCTTTGAGAAGAAAAAATTTAAATCGGTGGGCGGATTTCTGCGGGAATTCGGGCCGCTGAAGAAAAAGATAAGAGCGGCGGCCGGAAAACCGGAGGGGTATGACTATGCCTTCGACCTGCAGGGGCTATTCAAGTCGGCGGCTCTCGTTTGGGCCTCCGGGGCGAAGAAGTGCTACGGCAGCGAGTATATGCGGGAGCTGAGCGACAAGGTGTCCACGCCGGTAGTGGGGCCTCATGCCAACGGTCACATCGTGGAGCGGTATCTCGATGTGGCGAGAGCTATCGGATGCCGGGTGGACGAAGTGAAATTCCCGGTGGCCATCTCCGAGAAGGAAGCGTGGTCGGCTGGAGAGCTGCTCCGTCGAGCCGGAGTTAAGGACGGCGCACAATACGCCGTACTGGCTGTAGGAGCCAACTGGCCCAACAAGCGGTGGCCCACGAAGAAGTACGCAGAGCTGTCGGATAGGCTCTTTGACGCAGGCGTGATTCCGGTGTTCGTCGGAGGAGGAGCCGCCGATGAAGGCTCGATCGCAGAGATAAACAGCTATGTGAATATTCCGCCGGTATCGCTGGTGAATCAGACCAGCCTGAAGGAGCTGGCGGCGGTCATCAAGGGGGCGGCCGTGGCTCTGGGCGGAGACACGGGGCCGATACATCTGGCGGCGGCGATGAAGACGCCGGCAGTAATGGTGATGGGGCCGACCGCTCCTGACCGGAGCAGTCCTTATGGGATGGAGGATGACTGCCTGCTGGCGGGTCATCCCTGTGCCAACTGCCGCAAGCGTGCCTGCCCGAAGGGTATCGACTGTCTTGACGCCATCAGCGTTGACAGGGTGTATGAGAAGCTGATGGAGGTTATTGAGCGACGAATATCTCCTTAATGTAAATCCCAGCGAATATTGTCTGTAAGAAAACCGTTCATCTACGCCGGTACTTAGCGACCTGCGTATAAGCATATACAGCAGGAGCTTAGTACCGCTGCGTAGATAACCGAATGAAAATGTGTTTTCATCAGACAATATTCGCTGGGTAAGTCATTAAAATTTCCTTAAACTTTGACCTTTTCACTTTTATTTCATTGAAAAATACGGATTTGTGGTATAATAAAGTCAAAAGGTTAAAGGATAATATAAACGGAGGAACATAAATTATGAATGCATTTAAAACCGCGGCCCTCATGGCGCTGCTCACCGTCCTGCTGGTAATGGCAGGCAGGTCGATGGGCGGAAATAACGGCGCAATGTTAATGCTCGCGTTTTCCCTGCTCATCAATCTGGTGAGCTATTGGAAGAGCGACAGCATTGTGCTGAGTATGTACGGAGCAAAAGAGGTATCCCGGGCGCAGGCTCCGGAGCTCTATGACCTGGTGGCAACTCTGGCCAAGCAGGCTGAGCTCCCGATGCCCCGCGTCTGCATCATTAACGATGAATCGCCCAATGCTTTTGCTACCGGTCGAAATCCGGAGCATGCAGCAGTGGCCGTGACTACCGGTATCATGCGAATCCTTGACCAGGAAGAGTTGGGCGGCGTTATCGCTCATGAGCTCAGCCATATCAAGCATCGTGATACGCTCATCTCCACCGTGGCCGGTACTATCGCCGGTGTCATTTCCTCTATCGGTCATATTGCTCAGTGGGCGATGATATTCGGTATGGGCGGCCGACGCAGCGATGATGACGGTGAAGGTCTGGGCGCATTGTTTACCATAATTGTTGCCCCCTTTGCGGCAATGCTTATTCAGCTGGCCATCTCCCGCTCCCGTGAGTATGCGGCGGATAAGTCCGGCGGCGAAATCTGCGGCAATCCGCTGGATCTGGCTAGTGCGCTGGAGAAGCTGGAGTATTATTCCGGTCGTATGCGCCCCATGGCCTCTGCCGGTACAGCTACCGCACATCTTTTCATTGTGAATCCTTTGAAGAACAGCGGCGTTTCCTTTAAGTCCATGTTTTCCACCCATCCGTCCACCGAGGACAGAGTAGCGGCACTGAAGGAGCAGGCTCGGGAAATGGGTATCCGTACCCGCTGATAATCTGATTAAAAGAAAAAGAGCGGTTTTCCGCTCTTTTTTCTTTACGCCTGTATAAGTTTTGTTGTATTATAAAGTAGATTAATTTTAAGCATAAAGGGGTACGCATTATGATGTTCACCTTTTCCAAGAATCGTCGAATAGCTGCCGCAGGGCTGGCACTTGGGACGGTGCTGGCTCTTTGTCCGGACGGACAGATGACAGCCGAGGCCAGCTTTCTGAACAGTTCTTACGAATCTGATGCAAAGAGCGGCGTGGAGGCTCTTGACTGGATTGAGAATCGCGATCGTGCGATTCGCATGAACATGGAGACGAAGGAACAGCAGCGTCTTCGTAAAGATTTAGCGGACATGAAGCGGGCACTAAGCCGGGATGAGCGCCGTGATGAAGCGGCAGAAGCTTCCGGCAATGCGGCTCCTCAGCCGGAGCAGACCGATGGTACCTTCGGCAGTGTGTCCAAGTCAAAGCGAAAGAATGAGCAACCGCCTCTCGCCTTTGAGGGTGACGACGTTTTCTATGATCAGAAGACCGGCAATGTTTATGCTAAAGGCAGCGTGCTTATAACCAGAATCGATGGCAAGCGGGTGATTACCGAGAAAGCCGAGGGCAATGTCAAGGATCAGAATGTCACGATTCAGGATGCCGGACAGTTTTTGAATATCACCGATGGTGAATCAAAGATGGATTTGACCGGCTATCGTATAATCTACAACTACGGCCGAAAGACTGGAAGCATTGAAAATGGCCGAGGCAAGGTTGATGGGCGCTATATAGCAGGTAAGAGAATAGAAATATTTCCAGATCAAATTGTTGTGTACAATGGAATGGTCACTGGCTGTTCAGCGAAGCATCCAGATTATCACCTGAGCGCCAAAAAGATAGAGATTTGGCAGGATACAATGGTTTTGCACAGTGTCGGCTATTGGATTGGCGGAGTGCAGCTGGGTTGGGAGCGCAGGGTTACTAGAGACCTTACCAAAGAGGAAGACGATCCATATATACCGCATGTGGGGTATTCCAGTGATGATGGATACTACATAAGGGAGCGATTCCGGTGGAATCTGGGCAAGAATGGTCAGCTTTATACTAACCTTAAATATACAACGAGGGAAAGCTGGCAGAATGTCTATGGGCTGAATTATAATTTGTCAGGACATAAATTTAATTTGGAATATGGCAAATATGAGGACAGCAACGACAGGTTTTTGAAGAAGGAGCCGACATTTAAATACAATTATGGACATCGCATAGGTAAAAGCCCCTTTAGTTTATCATATGGTTATGAACGGGGTAAGTGGAAGCAGGAGGGGCGCCACAACTCTAAGACTCAGGCAAAAGGAAAGAATGTGGAGTCATTTCATACGGAATATACATTTACGCTGACGCCGGATGCTATTCCCATTGGAAAGAAACTCAGGATGACTAATAGTGTTAACTACAGCATTATAAAGGAATCCTATAATAAGTCTACAAACAAGGGTTGGGGGTATAACGGTACTTTCACATATATGCCAGACAAAGATTTTGTTATATATGCTGGTTACAATCATACTCAGAGAGATGTTACATCCTCACTTTTTGATTACGACACAGAAAACTATGGCAGTCAGATAAAGTGGGGAGTTAGTTGGCGTTTTGCTCCTAAAGACAGAATTGCTGTTGGTTTCAGTAAGGATGTAATGGGTGGTCACCTGAATAAAGTTGACTACTATTGGTTCCATAACTTCCACTGCGTGGAACTGATTTTTAATTACCGTGTAGATCACTACAACCATGACAGCGATTACCACATAAAGGTACAGTTCGCACCGTGGTGATGTAAACAAAAAATGAGCCTTTGCGATAAAACGCAAAGGCTCATTTTTCATGGTGTTTTACAGATTTGCAAGCTTTTCATTAATCGCTGCTTCGTCCGGTTTCATGGCTTCGATGGTTTTGCTGGTAAGGTCGCCGATTTCCCAGCCCAGCCGGTCGGCACCTTCATTGATGATGTCACGGGAGCAGCCGGCGGCGAACTTCTTGTCCTTGTACTTCTTGCGGACGCTGGAGACCTTCAGATCCTGTACGCTCTTGGATGGATGCATGAGGGCGACGGCACCGATGAGACCGGTGAGCTCGTCAATGGCGTAAAGAACCTTTTCCATCTCTTCAAGCGGCTCCACATCGGAGCCATGCGTATAGGCATGAGAGCAGATGGCGTGAATCATATCATCAGCCACTCCGGCTTCCTTCAGAAGCTCCGGGGCCTTCTTGCAGTGCTGGTCAGGATACAGTTCGTAGTCGATGTCGTGAAGAAGTCCGCACATCCACCAATATTCGGCTTCGTCGCCGTAGCCGAGGTCATTGGCAAACCAGCGCATGGCACCGCCTACGGTGAGACCATGACGAAGGTGGAAGGGCTCCTTGTTGTATTTTTTTAGCAGCTCCCAGGCTGCCTCAGGGGAAATGGTGCACTGATGCATGAGAATTCTCCTTTCGTATAAAACCTTTTTACAATCCCCGTCCGTCAAAGACAGGAATAAATGACTCGCTGACGGTGCCGCCCTGCTGAATGTAGGCAGTGGTGAAGCCGACCTCAAGGGCAGCCTCCACCACGCTGTCGTATTCAAACTTCGTGAGCTTGCGGCTCAGCTCCGGATACTCAGTCAGATAGGCAGCTCCGGCAATGGGGGTATACTGATTCATCAGGGAGAGGATTATGCTGTCACCGAAATTTTTGTACAGCTCCCGCACAAGACGGATGCTTTCATGGCGATGGCCGGGAAGAACGAGATGACGGACGATGACGCCGCTCTTTAACAGGGGCTGATTATCGTCAGACACCGGATAATAGACCGGCATCCCCTTTGCCTCCACCATGGCGGAGATGGCTTCCATAGCTCTCTCCGGGTAGTCAGGCGCACCGGAGTAGCGGGCGGCAGTCTCTCTGTCATAGTATTTGAAGTCCGGCATGAATATGTCGATGGCCGGAGCGATGGCGTGAACCATTTCCGGAAGCTCGTAGCCGGAGCTATTCCAGACGGCGGGAATGGTCAGCCGTCGGCCGTCGATTCCCTGCCGGGCAATCCGCAGGGCTTCGATGATTGCCGGTGCATAGTGGGTAGGCGTCACCAGATCGACAGTGGCAGCGCCCTCGGACTGAAGACGCAGAAAGGCATCGGCAAGCTCCGTGACGGATAGTGCCTTGCCAAAGGGCGGCGGAGCATCATCAGCCGGGGCGGTATGACTGCTGATGGCGTAGTTCTGACAGTAGACACAGCTCAGCTGACAATAGGTGAAAAAGACGGTGCCGGCTCCCTTCTCGCCGGCGATGCAGGGCTCCTCCCAAAGGTGAAGGGAGGCTCTGGCCGCCGTCAGCTGAGCAGGAGCTCCGCAGAAGCCCCTCCGGTTATAGCGATCGACACCGCAGCGGCGCGGACAAAGGCGGCAGTTTGTAATATCAAAAATATCGTGGCTCTGTTGCATGGCAAATAGTGATTTGACATACGGTCAAATGCTTCTGGTGTTTGAGATTTACTAGACTTTCATGCTATAATAACATAATTCGGGGGAAATTACGATATGAGAATCAGACCTCTGAAGATAAAAGAAATTACCCGGATGATTAAATGAAAAAAGAGAATTTTATGCAGGATAATAGTATAGTAGACAGCCTTTGCCGGGAGCACGATCTGTCGGATGAGGAGCTGCTGGGTCTGCTCCGGAGCGATGAATACGACGGAGAGCTTTTTGCGAAGGCAGACAGCGTCCGGCGGGAAATGTACGGAGACGAGGTCTACATGCGAGGCCTTATCGAGTTCACGAATTATTGCCGCAACGACTGCTACTACTGCGGTATTCGGCGGAGCAATCAAAAGGCGACGCGCTATCGGATGACGCAGGAGGAGATTCTGGACACCTGTGAGCGGGGTCATGCAATGGGCTTTCGCACCTTCGTCCTTCAGGGGGGCGAAGACCTCTACTACACAGATGAAAGAATGTGCCGACTGGTTTCGGCCATCCGGGAAAAGTATCCCGACTGCGCCATCACGCTTTCTATCGGGGAAAAGAGTCGGGAGAGCTATCAGGCTTATTTTGAGGCGGGAGCGAATCGCTATCTCCTGCGGCATGAGACGGCTTCCGATGCTCACTATGGGCAGCTTCACCCGAAGGAAATGAGTCTGGACAACCGGAAGCGCTGTCTTTGGGATTTGAAAGAAATCGGCTATCAGGTCGGTGCCGGGTTCATGGTCGGCTCGCCCTTTCAACGGACGGAGGATATCGTAGCCGACCTGCGGTTCCTGCAGGAGCTGGAGCCGGACATGATAGGAATCGGCCCCTTTATCTCCCACTGCGATACGCCCTTTGCCGGGTATGAGAATGGCGGCTTTCAGCTGACGCTGCGCCTGATATCCATACTGCGCCTGATACTTCCCTACGCACTGATACCGGCCACTACGGCACTGGGTACGGTGCGGCCGAACGGTCGGGAGCTGGGGCTGAAGGCAGGCGCCAATGTAGTAATGCCGAACCTGACGCCGGAGGATGTAAGGAAAAATTACCTCCTGTATGACAATAAAATATGTCTTGGGGAGGATTTGGCGATGTGCCGTTCCTGCATTGATAGCCGGGTCAGCAATGCCGGCTATCGGCTCGTCAGCGATATAGGAAATGTCAAAGCACACGAGAGAACAGCGAGGCGACAATTATGAAATTTTCAAAGAGATTTCCCACCGCAGCGGTATGCTTTCTCACCATTCTGCTGACACTGGTTTTGTGTCAGGTGAAGGAGGCTGAGGCAGCAGGCAGCACGACTGAAAAGCGGCCGAAAATTATCGCCATGCTGCCGGTAGAGAATTTATCGCTGCTGGATGGATGCGAGGGCGATCGGTATGTCTCAGAGCAGCTTGGGCGGCTCATTCATGTGCCGCTGAACGGGGTAACGAATGCGGTCGCCTACATAGATGGCCGCGAGTCCAGAGGCAAGCTGGAGGAGCTGGTGGAAAGCGGCCGGTATGTGACGAAGAAAAACCGGCCGGACTATGCGGCGATGATGCCGGTGTTGGCCGATGAGCTGGGGGCAGATTTGGTAATTTTTCTTCGGGTGAGAGAGGCTCATCAGTATATTTATCATGACTGGTGGGGACGAACCTGTATTGATGCCGGTGTAGAGCTGGAGCTGCTGGGCTTTGACCGGGGACAGGTACCGATGCTGCTGGCGGCAGTGGAAGACAAAAAGAAAAAGAAAATGCTTCCGCCGGGGGTTGTCAGGGACTCTATGCGCCGGGAGATTCACGAAGAGTATTCCGGAGAGGGGCTCTATGAGCTTACCGTGGAGGCATTTGATGGG
>JAZLHS010000180.1:0-31746 GCA_045616885.1 Selenomonadaceae bacterium
GTAGTACCCATCGTCGCCCTTTTTTATCTGCGGGACGGCCATTTCTATTTCTTGCCAGTTCTGGCTGTTTAGTTTTATGAATTTTGCCGCTATTCCATCCGAATAGTCGTGGCTGGTTTCCGTCTCCGGGTGCTCCGGCAGATTGTAGTTGTTTGCCCCGGCAACAGCTGCAGCATCGGCTAAATTCTGCAATGACGAGTGGTTCGCATACATATTCCCCAAGTCAAAGGCCAGACCAGCGCAAGCAAGCAGCAGCGGCAGCATAAATGCAGTCAGCAGAAACACTGCGCCTCGCTGGGATTTCAGGCTGACATAAGCCCTCATACAATCAACTCCTGTAATGTCTCATCGTCTTTATTATAGCGCAAAAATTGTTTTATTGATATATCATTTTACACAAAAGAGGCTGCTGCACAGCCACGACCACAAGGCCCCCATTCAGGGGGGCTGTCACCGAAGGTGACTGGGGGGTAACAGACCAGCACGGTCTTTATTTACCCCTCCGCCCTTCGGGCACCTCCCCTGCAGGGGAGGCTTTGTGGTATTGTGCAACAGCCTCTATTATATTTTTATCCGTTCTTATATTTCTAACCATTCTTGCGGCTCTGGTCAACCAGCTCCATAGCGAGGTCAAGCTCCATCGGTCTGCCCCAGATGTAGCCCTGAATATAGTCGCAGTCTGCCTCCCGCAGCAGAGCAAGCTGAGACTCATCCTCGACGCCTTCGGCGATGACGACAGCCCCAAGGATGTGTCCCATGGAAATTATCATATTGACGAACTGATCCTCTTTCCGGTTGCTGTTGATGTTGTCGATCAAGCTCTTGTCGACCTTCAGTACATCAATCGGCATCCGGGAGAGGTAGCTCATGGAGGAGTATCCGGTACCGAAGTCATCCATAGCCAGAACGACGCCCATTTCCTTCAGGCGATTCATGGCTGCAATGGCCTTGTCCATGGACTCTATCATGCAGTATTCGGTGATTTCTATCTCGAAATGCTGCGGTGGGAATTCCTCCTCCCGGAGAATTCGCTGAACTGTATCTACGAAGCCCGGCTCGACGATATGCTTCGCCGAGATGTTTACCGAGAGGGTCAGCTCACTGCCGGGGACATTGACGAAGCTCTGGAACTCTCGTGCCGCCCGTCGAATGACCATCTCGTCGATGGCAAAGATAAGGTCGGTTCTCTCAGCCACAGGAATGAACTCACCGGGGCTGACGAATTCGCCGCTGGCCGTGCGCAGGCGCAGCAGGGACTCAAAGCCTCTGAGCTTCTTCCCATTGGCAGAGAACTGAGGCTGATAGACAAGATAGAACCACTGCTTGTCCAGCGCCTCACGGACGATGGTCTCCAGCTCGTACTCTCTGGTCAGCTGAGCGCTCATGGAACCATCGAAGACTACATAGCGGTCGCGGCCGGAGCTCTTCGCCTGATACATGGCTACATCGGCAAAGCGAATCAGCGTTTCGGCCTCGGTGCTGTCCGTCGGATAGCGGACGATGCCGGTACTCGTAGTGACGTAGCGGTCACCCTGATTGCCGCCGAATTTCTCCCGGCTTACCACCTCGATAAGCTTCGCCGCCAAATCGGTGAGATAGTTCTCCGGCTTGCTCTCTATCTTCGGAACGATAGCGATGAATTCATCGCCGCCGACTCGATAGATGGAGGCATTCTGCGGCAGATTTTCTTTCCAGCGTTCACAGACCTCAATCAGCACCTGATCGCCGGCGATGTGACCATAGGTATCATTGACATATTTGAAGTTGTCAAGGTCAAGGTACAGGAGACCGAAATGGCTGCCTCGCTTGGTCAGCGTCGCAAGGTCACTTATCAGACTGCGACGGTTGTCCAGTCCGGTAAGGTAGTCCTTATTGGCTCTTTCCTCTGACCGCTTCATGCCGTAGCGGCAGAGGCAGACGGAGGTGAAATTCATGACAAAGGCAGCCGTGCCGACCAGCAGATTCAAATTGCCTTCGTTTACCACTCGCACCGTTACCGATACTGCTGATACGGCAATCATGGACATGGCGATAAGACCGCCACGCCGCCAGTCAAGGACGGTCATTACCAGACAGGCCAGACCGCCAGCCGCTGCCAGTGTGCCTGACAGACTGCTGACATTCAGGTCTACGCCGATGACACTGCTCAAGGGAATACCCATGATAGCCAATCGATTTGCCATCACCGTACAGGCGTAGGTCATTATGTAGAAGGCCGCCAGTGCATAAACCGCAAGGTCCGCCTTTCGCTGGCTCTCCTTATCTCGTTTTTGTTGAACATCAACCATAATTTATTCCAACCTCAGTTAGATATAGTGACACAAATTAATTCAATTCTATTCTCATTTCGTGAAAAAGGCAAGAAAAATCCGCAGGCGATAAACACCTGCGGATATATATACTTCATTCTCATGCGAGAAGCAGTTTGTCATTCACCATTTCGCTGCCGGCTGCTTTCTCAAACATCTTCAGCAGGTCGGGAACAGTGAGGTTCTTCTTCTCTTCACCGGCTACATCGATGATGATGTGTCCGTCGTGGAGCATGACGAGACGATTGCCGAGAGCCAGTGCATCCTTCATGTTGTGGGTAATCATGAGAGTGGTGAGCTTTCGCTCGGTGACAATGCTGTTGGTTATCTCCAGAACCTTGGCCGCAGTCTTCGGGTCAAGCGCCGCCGTATGCTCATCGAGAAGCAGCAGCTTCGGCTCGGCCATGGTGGCCATCAGGAGGGTTATCGCCTGTCGCTGACCGCCGGAGAGGAGACCGACCTTCGACTCGAGACGATTTTCGAGGCCGAGGCCGAGAGAAGCCAGCATCTCACGGAATTTCTCCCGCTGACTGCCGGGGGCTGACCAGCTAAAGGTAGGACGGCGATTGCGGCGGGCGGCGATTGCCAGATTTTCCTCAATCTGCATACCGGCAGCCGTTCCCATCATCGGATCCTGAAATACTCGACCGATGAGCTTCGCCCGGCGATGCTCAGGCCAGGTCGTGATGTCTGTGCCATCGATAGTAACGGTTCCCTTGTCTACCAAAAAGGTGCCGCAGATGGTGTTCATCATGGTGGACTTACCGGCGCCGTTGCCGCCGATAACAGTGACAAAATCGCCGGGGGCCAGATGGATGGATAGATCCTTCAATGCCTTTTTCTCGGTAATGGTACCGGGATTAAAGGTCTTAAATACATGCTCAACCTTCAGCATATCAGGCCACCTCCTGTCTTGCCTTCAGCTTTTTCTTCAAGAGAGGCATCGCCAGAGCGATGGCAACCAGAACTGCCGTAAAGAGCTTCAAATCATTTGGCGGCATTCCCAGCTGGAGCACCACGGCGATGACGACGCGGTAGGCGATGGAGCCAAGCGCTACGGAAATAAGCCAGTTCAGGAAGTTGCGGGTGCCGAAAAGCACCTCGCCGATAATGACGGAAGCAAGGCCGATAACGATAGTACCGGTACCCATGCCTACATCAGCGAAGCCGTTGTCCTGTCCGATGAGGGCACCGCTGACAGCAACTAGAGCGTTGCTGAGGAGAAGACCGAGGATAATAGTAGCATCGGTATCAATACCGTTGGCTCGAATCATGTTCGGGTTATCACCGGTAGCACGGACAGCCGCGCCAATCTCGGTGCCAAAGAACCAGTAATTCGCCATTATTACGATGGCAACTGCGGTGAGTCCGACTGCAAGAGTGACCATCTCACGGTTCTCGCTGATGAAGGAGGCCAGGGAGAAGATGGTGTCTACTCGCAGCAGCGAGAGGTTTGCCTTGCCCATGATTCTGAGATTTACAGAGTAAAGGGCAATCATGGTGAGAATGCCGGCGAGAAGGGCAGGTATCTTCAGCTTCGTCGTGAGGATACCGGTAACAACACCGGCCAGCATACCGGCAAAAGCGGCAACGACAATAGAGGTATATGGATCATATCCTGCCGTGAGCATGGAAGCAGCTACGGCTGCTCCGAGAGGGAAGCTGCCCTCAACCGTCAGGTCGGCTATGTCCAGCACACGGTATGTAAGGAAAACGCCAATGGCAAGAATGGCCCAGAGAAGGCCCTGCGCTATTGTTGGAATTACTAAATCCACTGTATTTCACCCGAACTTATAAAACTAGGCCGGTACGCCGCTACCTGCGCGGTGCACCGGCCTTTTTTGTGCTTTAATTGTGCTTTCGCTTCAATTATTACTTCTTGGTGGTAACGACCTTGGCGTTCTTCATGATGTCATCCGGCAGCTTGATGCCCATGGTATCAGCAGCGTCCTTGTTGACAACAACGGAAAGGTCCTTAGCAGTCTGTACCGGCATTTCCTGCGGCTTCTTCTTGCCCTCGAGGATGTCGGCAGCCATGTCACCGGCCTGAACACCGAGAGAGTAGTAGTCGATACCGTAGGTGGCAAGACCGCCGCCGTCTACCATGCCCGGCTCGCCGCAGATTACCGGCTTCTTGGCAGCGGTGGTTACAGCGGTGAGGGTCGGCATAGCGCTGGCTACGATATTATCGGTCGGCTCATAGAAAGCATCGACTTTGCCGATGAGGCTCTGTGCAGCCTGCTGAATATCATTGACGGTGGAGATGGTAGCAACTTCGACCTTCAGGCCTTTGCTCTTGGCATACTCGGTCATGAGCTTAATCTGAATCTCGGAGTTTACTTCACTGGAGGTGTAGATGGTACCGATGGTCTTGGCGTTCGGAACAATCTTCAGGAGAAGGTCTACCTGCTCCTTGATGGGGTTCATGTCGCTGGCACCGGTAACATTGGTGTTCGGCTTTGCGTTCTTCTCGACCAGCTTGGCGCTCTCATAGTCGGTGATAGCGCAGCCGACGATAGGAATGGTCTTGGTTGCGTTTGCTACGGTCTGAGCGGCCGGAGTAGCAATAGCATAGATGAGGTCAACCTTGTTGTTGACGAAACGGGTTGCGATATTCTTCAGGTTGGACTGGTCAGCCTGAGCATTCTGCTGGTCAAGCTTCAAATTCTTGTCCTTCTCGATGCCGCGCTTCTTCAGGCCATCTACGAAGCCCTTATTGGTAGCATCAAGAGCCGGATGCTCTACCAGCTGAACGACACCGACATTGTAAGTCTTCTTGGCATCTGCTTTCGGAGCATCAGCCTTCTTGTCTCCGCCGCCGCAGCCTGCGATGATGCCGGCTGCCAGCATGGTGGCTACTGCCAGAGAAAGCTTCTTGAGTTTAGCGGATTTGAACATTGCTCTCTTCCCCCTGTAACAATTCAAAAAATTTCCGCGGAAAAACTCCGCATTGTCTTATTATACAAGCTTTAACAGAAAAAATCTATAAATTTTGTAGTTGTTTTGTTATTTTCTTCTCAAATATCGGCGACATAAGACTACCGCCGCAAGGTCATCCACCGGTCCCGGCGGAGTCAGCATCGTCACCGGCAGGAGCTTCTTCAGTCCGGTTGGTGGATTCAGCTCCCAGTAAAGGAGCTTCGCTTCATCCGTCGTCCGGTATTCGTCCACTGTCTCTATCGGAAGACACGGCAGGACGCTTTGAAGTCGCACTCTTGCGCCCTGACTCGTGGTGCCGTCGCCGATGACCAGTCTTGCGGCGGAAAATTGCTCCGTCAGCTCGACAGCTTTTTTCTCCAGCTCGCCGGTGGCTATCACCTGATGAAAGATTATTTCTCCTGCGCTGTCAAGGACAGCCATGCCGCATTTGTCCCTGCCCGGGTCGACTGCCAATATTTTTTCCATGATGTCTCCTATAAGGAAGGGGCTGTCGCAGTAGGCTGGCCAATTGTATCAAGTCCGCCCTTTTTAAGGGCGGGGGACCGCCGCAAGGCGGTGGTGGGTTACTCTGTCGCTCCAGGTTTCCGTAAGCTGACGAACCCTCCACCATGCTGCGCATGGTCCCCCTCCTTGGAGACCAGGGAGGACACACACCTCATCAACACCCCAAAGGGGGTGTCGACTAATTTTCATTAGTGCGACAGCCCCTCTTTTACTTCTTATCGTTTCCAAGACCAAGCGCACCATTCAGCTGGCCGATGCCAAGCTTCAGACGCAACGGCCCGAGAGTATATGTATCACTGTGTGCATAAGCCAGCAGGACACTCTGTCCGTCCAGCTTCGACAATGCCTCCACCATCTCGTAGACCTGACCGCCCTCAATGATGCCGACGGTACCTCGCAGTGAATCGGGGACAACGCCCTTCTCGGAGGCCACGATATTTATCTCGCGGAAGAATCGTCCCACCTGCTCCTCTATCTCCTCACGGCTCTGAGCGGCAGCGTTGTCAAACTTCATGCCGTGAACAAAGTCGTCCTTGCGATAGACAAGCTTGTTCTCAAAAATCTCCACATCGCAGCGAACCGGCTCGCCCAGCACCATGTTGGCAAAAGCAACGATTCGGACAGCGAATCCTCTGCCGCCGGTCTTCTTATCGCCGCCCTCAGTCATGTGGGCAATGGCTTCATCGTACTCCTGCTTCGTGAGAAGCACACCGGTCAGCTCCGGATGCTGAAAAGCTACTGCGCCCATCCGCAGTCGGTTTTCCTGATTGGCTGACTCGATTATCCCATCAAGAGCTTTCTTCACACCGGCGCTGTCGAGACCTGCCGGGACAACTCCTTCGGAGATGACCTCACCGGCCTGAAAGATAATGCTGCCTTCCCGCATGGCGGTGAGACCGGACTTCAGGGACTCGGTCTGCTTCTCCAGCTCGGCCTGCTCCTTCTTCAGCTTGCTGTTGTCGTTCTGAAGCTGCGTCTTTTCCGACTGGAGAGCAGTCGTCTTCTTTTCCAAATCAGCCTGCTGCTTTGACAGGCGGCTGAGGTCTTCCTGACTCTGCTTCAGGGCAGCCTGAGATTTCTCCGTCTCCAGCTGAGCCTTGCCCAGCTGTTCGTTGGCTGCGGTGAGCTTCGTCTGGGTCTCCTCCATCCGCCGGTTCAGCTTCTCCATGCCAAAGAGAGCCGTCCGGACATTCTCACTGACCGCCGCCATGATGCCGAAGGTCGTAATGGTAATGAGAAGTCCGGTAGCAATCGTAACTAGAGTTGATGTATGCTTCGGACGAAGTCCGAAAAGGGATAATTTTTTCTTGCCTATCTTTGTTCCCAGACGATCCCCAATGAAGGCGATAGCTCCGCCGGCAATCGTCAGGGCGAGAATCAATGCAATACCATACATAGTTTTTCTCCGGGATAGAGGGCGTCAACTTATCTTGCAGCTTTCCTTACAAGATAGTAGCCAAAAGCACCGCTGATAATGTTCGGCAGCCAGACGGCCAGAGTCGGCGGCAGCGCACCGCCACGGCCGAGCGCCGATGCCATGACCATGCCGGCATAGTAGGTGAAAATGATAATGACGCTGATGGCAAAACCGGCCGAAGATGAACGGCGGTTCGGCTGCATACCGAGCGGAACACCTACCAGCGCGAAGATAAGGCTTGCCATCGGTACGGTGTAGCGCTGAGCCAGCTCCGCCTCCAGCTTCTTGGTGTTTACATACTGCTCGCCAAGAATCTTTATCTGCTCCCGCAGCTCGCTGCGGGTCATTTCTTCCATCTTCTTCTGTGACTCCATTATCTTTCGGGGGCTCATGTTGACCGGAAGCTTCTGAGTATCGAAGCGGGAATCGTGCGCCTTTACATTGCCATCCTGCACTTCGTAGATAACGCCGTCGTGCATGAGCCAGGAGTCACCGAGCCAGTCGGCGTAGGCTGCATTCCCTACAGTCTTCAGCTTTCCTTCCTCAAACATCTGCATGGTGATATGCTCCATACGTTTCGTCTCCGAATCGTAACGGCGCGCATAAATAATGCGCTTGATGAGGGAGCTGTTTACTTCCTTTATGATGATGTGTTCCTGACTTGCCGGAGCCGTGTTGCCCTTTATTTCATTGTTGACAGTCGTCTCGTAGGCATTGTTTGCTCTGGGGACGACTTCCTCATTGAACCAGATGGCAAAGAGGCTCACAAAGAAGCCCAGGATAACAGCCGGTGCAGCAATGCGGTAAAAGCTGATACCACAGGACTTCATTGCCGTTATCTCACTGGAGCCGGACATCTTGCCGTAGGTCATAAGGGAGGCCAGCAGCATAGACATGGGGAATGTCCAGATGATGATGTTCGGCAGGCTGTAGATAAAGACCTTCACGACCATAGGGAAGGTCGCGCCGTAGTCAGTGATGTATCT
The DNA here is from genome assembly GCA_045616885.1 of Selenomonadaceae bacterium. Taxonomy (GTDB): domain Bacteria; phylum Bacillota; class Negativicutes; order Selenomonadales; family Selenomonadaceae; genus RGIG250. The sequence continues at coordinate 8,157 of JAZLHS010000180.1, forward strand.
GGCAATTCTGAACAATGTTCCCGAGCCGATAAAGACGGCCGAGAAGGCACAGATGCCAAACAGGAAGGTCATAAAGACTTCCGTGAACAAGTACTTATCGAGAATTCGCAGCTTCATAAGTATCCAATCTTTCTGAGATATGCCGGTATTTTTCTTTTATATATGTCCGGCAACCATTATTACAGGCTGAAATCTTCACCGAGGTAATATTTCTTCGCCAGCGGATTTTCAACAATATCCTCCGCTGTACCCTCTACGAGAATCTCACCATCGTTGAGGATGTACGCCCTGTCTGTTATCTTCAAGGTCTCACGAACATTGTGGTCGGTGATGAGAATGCCCATGCCGCGCTCCCGAAGATAGCGAATCATATTTTGAATCTCCGCTACGGCAATGGGGTCAACGCCGGCAAACGGCTCGTCGAGCATGATAATCTTCGGCTCCAGCGCCAGACAGCGAGCAATTTCTACGCGGCGGCGCTCACCGCCGGACAGCTCAGTACCCTTGGCATGGCGACGATGGGTAACGCTGAATTCCTCCAGCAGTTCCTCCATTTTCTTTATCTGCTCTTCCTTCGACAGGGTCGTAGTCTCAAGAATACTCATGAGATTTTCTTCTACCGTGAGCTTCCGGAAGATAGATGCTTCCTGCGCCAGATAGCTGATGCCAAGATTGGCTCGGTCACACATGGGCATCCCGGCCACATTTGTTTCGACGCCGTTATCCGTCACAAAAACTTCACCGGCGGATGGACGCTCCAGTCCGATGACCATATAGAATGTAGTGGTCTTACCGGCACCGTTCGGCCCGAGAAGACCAACAATCTCACCGGTAGAGACATCAAAGCTGACGCCGTTTACTACATTGCGGCCATTATAGGTCTTAACGAGGTTCTTCGCTTCAATGCGCAAGCTTCCCCGCTCCTTTCGTATTCTAATGGACAGTCAGACTGTCCCTGCTAAATCACTCTTCGTCACTTTCCTGTGACTGTTCGCCTTTCTTCCCGGCGGGCTGCTCATTGAGCAGAGCGGTTATTACCTTTCCGCGCATCATGTTGTCTCCCTGCAGTGCCCAGGCATTGCCGGTGAGGACAGTCTTGCCCTCCTGCTTGCCCCAGTACTCTGCATGGTCACCGCCGCCTTTGAAATCCTTCGGCTTGCTGACTATATTACAGTTTCCTCTACCAATGAAATGCTCCTGAGAAGGCCAGCCTTCCATGAAATCAGCCGTGATACTGCCATCCTTGCTGGTAACAGTACCGCCCTGCTCCATGCGGACGTATTCCTGATCCTGAAAGAATTCTGCCTTGGGGCCATTATAAGTCTTATCCTGCTGTTTAGCCTTTACATTGCCGATAGCAGTAAAGTGATTCTGTCCGTCCACATAAAATTCATTGCACTCCATGTGGATATCGCCTTTATCGGCCACAACATGACCGGTCAGCTTACCAGACTTGTCCTTGTTGTGATACTCCGCATAGTCACCGGTAGTCTTGCCATCGGTAGTAATCATCACTACATTGCCCTTGGCAATCATGACATCATTCTTCATGTCATAGGTCACAGTATCGGCGATAAGCTCCGAAGGTCCCTTCGGGGCGGCAGCCGGAGCAGCAAAAACAGTCGCCGCACCAATGCTCAGCGCTGTCAGAAACAGGGATATCCGTCGTGCTGTTTTATTCATATCAATCATTCCTTCCGAAATGTCCAATCTTCATTTTATCACAATATATCATTTCTTTGTCAAGTGGGCACGACCTTCGGCAATTGCTTTCTGATCTTTTGCCAGCCAAGTTATCTTGTCAGCCGTCATTTTCCGGCCGTCATTTGTCACGATAACCGCGTCACCCTCCAGAAAAACGTCCTTCGTCTTGCCGTTGTAGCCGCCGGCCTTGGCCGTGCCGTCTACAACAGTACCGTCTTCCATATAGAATTTGGCCACGATATCTTCACAGCGGGCACTGTTCGTGTCCATGTTCATCTCGGTACGCTTTGTTTTTAGTTCCCAGACCACCTTGCCGTTCTGTTCTTCCTTCATGGTCTGGTTCTCATAGACCATTATCTTTGCCTTTTCTGCCATCTGCTTAGCTTCTTCCTGAGAAGGAACCTCCGGCACGGAGAATATCGCCCAGACGACAACTCCCACAAACAGGCAAAATACGACAGCCATTGCCTTCTGCGCAAGCGGCAGCGCTTTAAATCTTTCCATCATTTATTACTCTTCTCTGTTTTCAAAACTGTGTGATGCTTCTCCTGCTTCATATCCGGCGGCGTATTCCAGCGCTTCTGGAACCACAGCCACTGAGTAGGATTCTGCCTGATGACATCAGTCAGGATAGCCGTCATCTTCTTGGTGAGATTCAGCAGATCCGCATCTGTATCACCGGTATCCTCATAGCGCAGCGGCTCGTATATCAGCACCTTATGCTTGCCATTGGGCTGACGGATGATGAAGGATGGCACCACCGGAGAATTGAACTTTCTCGCGAAGACAGCCGGACCCATCGGGGTAGAAGCCGTGCGACCCAGAAAGTCGATAAATGCACCGCCGGGGCCGGCATCCTGGTCAGCCAAAAAGCCCAGTATCTTTCCCTTTTTCAGAGCTCTGCCGGCAGCCAGCAGCTCGCTGGTGCCGCGGGAGAATATCTCAACATTTATGGTGGCTCTCAAATCGTCAAGGGCTCGTGTATAGTCGATGTTCGGCTGCTGCTTGGCAATGGCCGTAACCGGCAGCCCGTTAAGCGTATACGCCGCCGACAGCCATTCCCATGTACCGATATGTCCGGTGAGAACTACGACACCGTGACCCTCGGCCAGAGCGTCCTTCATTCGCTCCAGATGGTCTATCTCCACATAATTCTCCAGACCATCCTTCGCCAGTCGAGGCATATAGAGTATCTCAAGGACATTGCGTCCCATATTGATGAAGGATTCCCGCACCATTTTGTGGGCAGCCGCTTCATCCAGCCCCAGAGCCGGCATCATCTGCTTGACTGCCAGATTCCTCTGCTTCTTGATTATTTTGTAGTAAAGTATTCCCAATGCCTTGCCCAAGGTCAAAATCATTGAGTGAGGCAAAAGGCAGACCAGCTTGCTCACGAGCATACATACATGATACATCATTGCCCGTTCACTCTCCTATCGCCAATAGATAACCTGATTATTTGTAGAACTCTTCCAGCCGCTCTTCCCAAAGACCCTGAACGCTGAGTATCAGCTCGATAATCTCCCTCACTGCGCCGGCTCCACCGACATTTTCGGTAACATAATGAGCGGCCAGTCTGGTTTCCTCGGTTGCATCAGCCACCGCCACAGCCAAGCCTGCCTTCAGCATCAGAGGAATGTCCGGCAGGTCGTCACCGATATAGCAGATATCATCGTCATCAAGGCCGGTTTTCTCTTTTAATTCTTCGTAAGCAGCTCGCTTGTCGGCCCGACCCTGATACACATGCTGTATTCCCAGCGCCTTGGCTCGCTTTTCTGTTATTTCACTGCTGCGGCCGGTGATGATAGCTGATGATTTCCCCGACTTGTGCCAGAGAACGATGCCCTGACCATCCTTAACGTCAAAGGCTTTCATCAGCTCCCCATCATTTCCCACGAAAATCTTTCCGTCGGTGAGGGTGCCGTCCACATCCATTATTATCATTTTGATATTTTCTGCCCGGAGAAAAATATCCTCTTCGCCAAGATTATTATCAAAGACCTGCTCCATGTCACATTACTCCCTGCTTCATGAGATCTGTGATGTGAATAATGCCTATCGGATGATTTTCTTCATCTACTACCGGCAGGACAGTGACCGGCCGCGGCTCATGCTTCTCCATCATGGAGATAGCGGCAGTTGCCAGCTTGTCTTCGGTAATAGTCAGAGGTGCTTTGGTCATCAGAGCCGATACCGGCTCATCAAGGAACTCTGCCGACTTGGCCAGACTGCGACGGATATCGCCGTCAGTCACCAGTCCGATAAAGCAGCCATTATCATCAACAACGCTGGTAGCTCCAACGCCCTTCTTAGTCATGAGGAACAGCGCTTCCCGAGCCGTTTTATCGGCTCCGATAGTAGCGTTGTCGTCTCCCTTGTGCATGACATCCCCGACCCGGAGAAGCAGCTTACGACCGAGGGAGCCGCCGGGATGGAACACCGCAAAATCCTGCGCCGTAAAGTTCCGCTCTGCCAACAGAGCTACCGTCAAAGCGTCGCCCATAGCCAAGGCTGCCGTGGTTGAGCAGGTAGGAGCCAAACCAATGGGGCCGGCTTCTTTCTCAACACCGGCATCAAGGAAGTAGTCCGCGTTTTTCGTCAGCGTGGACTCGCGACGACCGCAGAGGGAAATTATCTTCGCACCGATTCGGCGGATGACCGGCAGGATATTGATTATCTCATTTGTCTCGCCGCTGTTGGAAATGGCGATGACGATATCGTTCTCCGTGACCATACCAAGGTCGCCGTGGAAAGCTTCCGCCGGATGGAGAAAGAAGGACGGTGTGCCGGTGGAGGCGAGGCTGGCGGCAATCTTGCAGCCAACGTGTCCGGATTTTCCCATACCGGTGACGATAACGCGGCCTTTAGTCGCCAGAATGGCTTCTACCGCTGCTGCGAATTCATCGTCAATACGGTCAGCCAGCTTTTCAACAGCTGCCGCTTCCATTTTTAGTGTTTCTATTGCTTTTTCCTTGATGGAATCTTTCAAAATACTCACCCATTACCCCTCAGTCAGCTTCGCTGACAGCTCCCCTAAAGGGGAGCCTTTAGGCTCTATACTACCGACTCTGCTTTTTACTCAGCCTGATGCTTTCTTACTATCTCGTGGATAGCTACCAGTTCTTCCAGCAGCTCTTCCAGCTTGTCGAGGTAGAGGCTGTTGGGGCCATCGCATTTTGCCTCTTCCGGATTGTCGTGAACTTCCATGAAGATAGCATCTACACCCGCGCCGACTGCCGCCCGGGCGAGGTTGGGTATATACTGACGCAGTCCGCCGGAGGAAGTGCCGGCACCACCGGGGAGCTGAACGCTGTGGGTAGCATCAAAGACTACCGGATAGCCAAAGCTCCGCATGATGGGGAAGCTGCGCATATCAACAACCAGATTGTTGTAGCCGAAGGTAGCACCGCGCTCGGTAAGGAGAATTTTCTGGGTGCCGCTTTCAATGAGCTTGTTTACCACGTTGCTCATATCAGCCGGAGCGAGGAACTGTCCCTTCTTTACATTGATTACCTTGCCGGTCTGAGCTGCTGCGTACAGCAGGTCAGTCTGACGGCAGAGGAATGCCGGAATCTGAAGAATATCAGCGACCTTAGCCACTTCCTTCGGCTGGAATTCGTTGTGAATATCGGTAACGATAGGAACATCCAGCTCCTTCTTTATTGCCGCCAGCTGCTCCAGTCCCTTTTCCAGACCGGGGCCGCGGAAGCTGTAATAGCTGGAGCGGTTGGCCTTGTCAAAGGAAGATTTATATACATAGTTTACGCCATACTTCTTGCAGATTTCTTTTATGGTGCCGCCGATAAGGAGGCAGCGTTCCTGCTCCTCAAGGACGCAGGGACCGGCCAACAGGGTCAAAGGGCCGCCGTTGCCGATGGAAAAATCGCGGATCTCAACAGTATTCATTTTCATTCCGCCTTTCTATAAATATCGATAGTATCTTCGACATGTCATCGTCCAGCCACCTAAAACACGCTTGCGCTCTGCAATCAACGCAGCAGTTCTAAGTTCTGACTTCGCTCCGCTCGTCAATCACTAAGAACCGGCGTTGATTAAAGGTTTTCTGTGGCTGTACGCTGACTGCTAAATCTCACTTTAAGCTTGCGTATATCTCGTTGACCTTTGCCAAATCTTCCGACGTATCGACGCCAACGAACTTATGCGCCGTCTCAATGACTTTTATTCTGTAGCCATTCTCCAGCGCCCGCAGCTGCTCCAGCGCCTCAGTCTCCTCCAACGGAGTCGGCTCCATAGCCGCATACTTCAGCAGGAAGTCCCGACGATAGGCATAGATGCCAATGTGCTTATACACCGCTACACCCTTATCATAGCGAGGATAAGGCATGAGGCTCCGGGAGAAATAGAGAGCATAGCCGTTCTTGTCGGTAACGACCTTTACATTATTGGGGTTCTTCTGTTCCTCTTCATCAGTGATGGCGGTCTTGACGGTGGCCATCATCAGGTCATCATTGCCCTCAAACTGTCTGGCTAGCTCATCAATAAGTCCGGGCTCAATGAGCGGCTCATCGCCCTGAACGTTGATGATAAGGTCGTACCCATCATAGGGAGAAGTAGTTGCCACCTCGGTAAGACGGTCAGTACCGGTAGCATGGTCAACACGAGTCATTACTGCCTTGCCCCCGTGACTCTCCACCGCGTTCTTTACCCGGTCATCGTCAGTTGCAACGACCACGGTGTCCATAAGCTTTGCCTGAACTGCCCGCTCATAGACACTGACAATCATCGGCTTGCCGCAGATATCAGCCAGCGGTTTACCCGGCAGGCGGGTAGATGCGTAGCGGGCAGGGATAACACACAGTGTTTTCATTGGTCTTCCTCTTCGTTGTTTTTCAATTCTCTTCTGTTGTGTCGGTCTGTTCATCCCGGGCATCATCGGCAGCAAATACTTCCGTCTCTTTCTGTTCCCCGGAGGATAGCAGACTTTCCGGCTTAGCCGGTCCTATTTTATCCTGAATTCTCTTCTTGATAAGGTCGAGCATTTCGGCCGCACTGTCTCGGAGGTTTACTTCGATGCTGAGGACATAGACCGGTATCTCCGGCATATCATCATGCTCAGCCAGTACTGCCGGCTGCGGTACCTTAACAGCATCCTTTTCGGTTATGATGATAGCTTCTACATCCTGTCGGCGTGCCTGGTCGATAATGCTTATCATATCGCGGGCAGTGTAATTGTGATGGTCAGGATACCGCAGGCTCTCCACAATTGTTACGCCAATCTGAGCCAAAGTCTGCTCAAAGGATGTGGGATTGCCGATAGCGGAGACCGCCATGACCCGCATTCCCTTCAGCTCGGAAATATCGATTCCTCCGCCGATATGTTCATTCCATGTCTTCAAATCGACGAATGTCCGGGGCTGATGAACGGATTCCACCACGAGAGCGTGGTCATTGTACTGCTGTATCTTGCCGCGGATGTATTCGCGGGACTGTCCCGCCGCCTGGTCTACCTTCGTCAGAAGGCAGATATCAGCTCGATCCAGATTCTTTATTGGCTCACGAAGGGTACCGCGCGGCAGCATATATCCGTTGCCGAATACATTTACCGCGTCGATAAGGACGATATCCAAATCTCGCTCCAGCTGCCAGTGCTGGAAGCCATCGTCTAGTATGGCTACCTCGGCCCCGAAATGCTCAATGGCATAGCGGCCGGTAATTGAACGCTCCGGACCGATGAGAACCGGAATACCCGGCAGATGACGAGCCAGCATAAAGGCTTCGTCGCCGGCCTCAGAGGCATCCATGTACAGCTTCAGTCCATCGGATACGACACCGACATCACCCTTCCAGCCGGCGCGATAACCTCTGTTCAGAATGATGACCCGGTAGCCCATATCGCGAATCTGACGAGCCAGCAGCTGCGCCGTCGGGGTCTTGCCGGTACCGCCGACCGTGATGTTGCCCAGACTGATGATGAAGCAGGGCAGCTTCTTTCGCTTGAAAACACCGCACTTGTAGCCGTCCAGCTTGAGATGAACCAGTGCTCCGTATACAAAGGAAGCAAAGTGCAAGAAGCCCATGAAAGAATTGAGAATGAATCCGTGAACACTCCGCTCGTGAACCAGCTGGAAGAAGTATGTCTGGAAGTTCTCAATCTTTTCCGTAGCGTGGATAATACCGCTCTGACGCCGTCTCTCCTCCACTTCATCCAGAAGGTCGTGGAGAATTACTGCCGATTTTCTGGCAGCACCGCGGTTCTCATTGATTATAGCCAGCGTCTCAGCCTCCATAGCGTGACGCTTTTCATCGTTCTGGAACAGCTCCAGTACGGCTGCCGTCAGCCCGGCTCCGTCATTGACGGTAATGCAGGCATTGCGGCCGGAAAAGAGGACGTGCGTCTCCTTGAAGTTGAACATATTATTGCCGGTGATGATGGCCTTGCCATGTGCTGCCGGCTCAAGAATGTTGTGTCCGCCGTGAGGTATCAGGCTGCCGCCGACATAAATCACATCGCCGATGCTGTAGACCTGACCAAGCTCACCGATGGTGTCCAGAATGACGACATCGTGATTTGTGGAGGGGTGATTTTTCAGTACGGTGCGGCGGGCGCAGACGAGACCGGCTTTCTTTACCAGTTCCTCTACCTGAGCGCCTCTAAGCAGCTCACGGGGGGCAATTATCAGCGATGCCTTTGGCCGCATCTTCCGCAGCTGGATAAAGGCATCGATAACCAGCTGCTCCTCACCCTTGTGGGTGCTGCCGGCCAGCAGAATACCATCGCTGTGCTGCAGACCCATCTCGGTGATGAGGCGTTTCTTCGCCTTGGTACTGACCGCGGTGTATGTCTGGTCGTACTTCGTGTTGCCGGTATTGACAACGAGACGAGGGTCAGCTCCCAGCTGTATGATGTACTCGCAGTCAATAGAAGACTGCATGGCAAATTTCTTAACGGTACCAATCATATCCTCCAGCATGGTGCCGAGGAGGTGATAGCGCTTAACGGACTTATCGGAAATTCGTCCGTTGACCATCATGACAGGAATATTCATCTGGCGGCATGCCTTCAGGAAGTTCGGCCACAGCTCCGTCTCAACCGGCATGAATACGCGGGGACTTATCTTGCGCAGAACATGACCGGAGAACCAGGGAAGATCCAGCGGGAAATATATTATGCTGTCTGCATCCTTGATAATGCGATTGGCCATCTCGTAGCCGTTATTGGTAACGATGGAGACGAGAATCGGGCTCTTGGGAAACTCCGCACGGAATTCCTTGATAAGGGGACTGGCGGCGACTACCTCACCGACAGAGGAGGCATGTACCCAGATACAGTTCTTCTTCGCCACCCGCTCGATAGCATCCGGTGGGAAAAGACCGAACAGGCTCTGGCGTATGCGCTCAATAAAGCCCCGTTCGCGGACTGCCCTGATAAGGAATACCGGTATGATGAGTATTACTATCAGGATACCCGCCAAATTGTACAGTAAATGCATCATTTATCCCTGCTGCAGATTGTTGAACTGAATATTGTAGAGGTTGCTGTAGAGACCACCCTTGGCCAGCAGCTCCTCATGGGTTCCGTCTTCGACTATTTCGCCGTGGTCAAGCACCAGTATCCTGTCCGCGCCAAGGATGGTAGACAGGCGATGGGCAATGACAAAGGAAGTACGGCCAACCATCAGCCGGTCAAGGGCTGCCTGAACGACCTTCTCACTCTCGGTATCGAGAGCGCTGGTAGCCTCGTCCAAAATAAGAATCTGAGGGTCTTTCAGAATTGCTCGGGCGATGGCCAGACGCTGACGCTGACCACCGGAAATATTTACGCCGCGCTCTCCCAGCTTTGTATCGTAGCCATCGGGCAGCTGACGAATAAACTCATCGGCATTTGCCGCCTTGGCTGCTTCGACGACCTCTTCATCGGTGGCATCAAGGCGACCATAGCGGATATTATCCCAGACTGTCCCGGAGAAGAGCATGGTCTCCTGAGGAACGATACCTATCTGCTCACGGAGAGAGCCAAGGGTAACATCACGGACATCCAGCCCCTCTACGACAATGGAGCCATCCGTCACATCATAGAAGCGGGGAAGCAGGCTTGCTATAGTAGACTTACCGGCACCGGAGGGACCGACAAATGCCACCATCTGACCGGGCTTTACTTCAAAGGAGATATTTTTTACGGCAAGATTTTCTTCGCTGTAGCCGAAGCTGACATTATTTACCTCCACCCGGCCGGTGACCTTCGGCAAAGGTTTAGCCTCCGGTTTATCAGCGATAGGCTCGGGCAAATCCATCAGGGCGAAAACTCGGTCGGCTGCGGCCAACGCCTGCTGCATTGTACCGAAGGCGCGGCTTATTCTCTTTACCGGATTGGCCAGATTTACGGCGTAGGTAAGGAAGGCGACAAGGGCACCGGCAGTTATCCGACCCTCTACGACTTCATAGCCGCCGAACCAGACGATTACCGTGACAGCCAGCGCAGCCAAAAACTCAACCGTAGGGGTCAGCAGGCTCATGAGGCGGATATTCAGCATGGCTGCCTCAAAATTCCGCTCATTCTCCTGATCGTAGCGCTTTATCTCGTGGTCTTCCCGAACAAAGGATTTTACCACTCGCACGGCCGAGAGACTCTCCTGAAGCATGGCCGTCATGTCGGCCATTCGCTCCTGAATCATGGTGCCGGATCGCTTCAGCTTCTTGCCGAAGATATTCATTGCCTGACCGACCATCGGCACTACAGCGAAGGTCAGCAGTGAAAGCTTCCAGTCAAGATAGAACATCATGCCCAGCGAGCCGATAAAAATAGATATCTCGGTGATAAGCTCAATGAGCTTATCCACCATCGCATTCTGCAGAGCCGCAACATCATTGGAGATATAGCTCATCATCTCGCCGGTTCGGTGCTGGTCGTAGTATGCCAGCGGCAGACGCTGGAACTTCCGATACAGCTCTCCTCGTATGTCAATAACCACTCGCTGACCGACGTAGGAGACGAGATAGCTCTGTCCGAAGTAGAATATCCCGCGAATAAGGAACACGACCACGATGCCGATGGAAATGTAGTTGAGCATTTCCATATCTTTTTCCGCCAGCACCTTGTCAATCATGTCCTTTATTATCCAGGGCACATAGAGGTTGGAACCGGCCGCCACTACAATGCAGAAAATGGCCGTGATGATAGTTTTCGTATACGGCCTGATGTAGTTCAGAAGCCGCAGATAGTTTTTCATATATAAACCTCCGAAAGGGGGATTTTTTATTTTTGCGATGCGCAGGCAACAATCTCAGCGGCAATGCGATTGGCCGCACCGGGACCGCCCAGCTTTGCCACCGCATCCCGCAGGCGGGACTTCACATATTCGTGGCGCTCGCCATCCTTATACAAAACAAGCGCCTCGGCAAATATCCTGTCCGGATTCACATCATCCTGCAGCAGCTCGGTCTGAAGTTTTTCTCCAAGGAGAATATTGGGCAGGCTGAAGTTCTCAATGTGAACTACCAGACGACCGATGAAAGCCGCCAGCGCACCGAACCGATAGAGCACCACACAGGGAAGATTCATCAGAGCTGCTTCCATAACCACCGTTCCGCTGGTGGCAATGGCAAACTCGGTCAATCCCATCAGGTCATAAGTATGCTCATGGGTAAAAGTTATCTTCTCCCGCAGACCGAATTTCTCCACAATGGGAATCATCTCTTCCTCGCTGCGACCCTGAGCCACCGGGAGGAAAAAATGGGTCTGCGGCTTCTCAGCCAGCAGCTTCTTCGCCGCTCCCAGCATGGTGGGTAGCAGAAGCTCTATCTCGTGGCTGCGGCTGCCGGGCAGCAGCAGTACCGGTCGCATATCTCCCGTTATCCCGAAGAACTTCCGTCCTTCCTCCGGCGTCAATGCCGGGACAACCGTATCGACCAGTGGATTTCCCAAAAATTTTATATTGGCCCCTGCCTTTTCATAGACAGGAGTCTCGAAGGGGTAAAGGGCACAAAGCTCATCAGCCAGCGCGCCGCACTTCTTAGCTCTTCCCTTTCGCCATGCCCATGCCGACGGTGGAGAATAGGAGAACACCTTTATCCCCATGGCTCTTGCCTTTTTGGCCAGACGCCAGTTGAAGTCCGGGTAGTCGATTATGACCAGTACATCCGGCTTTTCTGTCTTCATGGTATCTGTCAGAAGCGACATGAGGCGAAGTATCTTTCCCAGATTCTTCAGCACCGCCCAGATGCCCATGACACTGTATTCCTTCAGGTGCTCTACCAGCTTCACGCCGGCCTCCCGCATCTTATCTCCGCCAAAGCCGATAAGCTCTGCCTCGGGAGATATTTCCCTTATGGCAGCCGCCAGTCTGGCACCATGCAGATCACCTGACGGTTCTCCGGCGGAAAACATTATTTTCAATGGCTTTTGCCTTTCCATTTTTCCGCCTCCAACCAACAGAAATCCTCTAAAATTTACCAAAAACGACCAAAAAAACTCTGAAAAAACACCCTGCAATATGCACAAAAAGACGCGAGGACAATCGGGAAACCCCGAATGCCCGCCGCGTCTTTTTCGATCAAATCACCGCAATGGCAATATCATTTTCATCTGCCAGTGCTATTACCTTTGACCGATCGACGAGGAGCGTTTTCCCTGCTTCGATTGCCAGAGCTTTGCAGCCGGAGGCAATCATGCTCTCAATGGTAGTAGTACCTACAGTAGGTACGTCAAAGCGAAGGTCCTGATTGGGCTTCGCTGCCTTGCAGACAACAGCGCCGCCGCGAGCCAGCTCACCGCCGCGGCGAATGCAGGCATCGGTACCCTCAATGGCCTCCAGAGCCATTGCTGCTCTGTCCTTTACTACCACAGTCTGCCCTACATCGAGACCGCCGATAGCTCTCGCCAGCTCCAGTCCGAACTCCATATCAGCCTTCTCTCCCTCGCTGGGCTCACGCTTGGTGAGGACGCCCGGCTGAGGAAGCAGCATCTTTATGAGCATGGTCTGGTCAAAGGCTGTCATGCCGTTCTTGGCCAGCTCGGCCACGAAGGCGTTCATTATCGTATCATCTTTGTAGTCCGGCAGGGAAGCCAGAATACGCATAGCCGTCTCATCGGGCGGCTGCTGCAGTCCCCCGGAGAAAAGCAGTTCTTTGGTAACCTTGCCCAGCATAGTTACCTTGGTAATCTCCTTTTCCTTCAGGTAGTCGATGATCTCACCGATCCGGGCTACGCTGATTGCGGCATAATCCTTTACAGCCGTCTTGAGCTCCTCGTCTACGCCCGGCAGCAGTGCCACTGCATAAACTTCCAGCCCGAAATTAGCCGCCATCTTTGCCGCTTCTACCGGCAGATGGCCGACACCGGCCAAGAGTCCGACTTTCTCCATCAAAAACTTCCCCCTGCGGCTCCAAAGAGCCGTTTAATTATTGTAAAAGCGCTGATATTAAAACCACATCAACCGAAACAGGGGCAGACGCCGGTCGGCATTGCCCGTTCTGTTTCGGTTCAGGTTGATTTTCGTATTTTTATTTTTTGCCTTCACTGCGGGCATGGCAGAAGCCGCGCTCCATAGTTTCGGCGAACTTTATGAACTCTTCCAACTCCGGACAGGAAGGCAGATTTTCCTTCATTTCCCGGATAGCATCTGCTACCAGCAGCTTGGAGCGGAAAAGCAGGCGATAAGCATCTTTCAGGGTCTTGCGGGTCTCCGCCGACATACCGGCTCGCTTCAGTCCTACCGAATTCAAGCCGATAGTGGCACAGGGGTAACCCTCCGCCAAAGTGAACGGCAGCACGTCCTGAGTGAGACGGCTCATACCGCCGACCATTGCATTGCGTCCGATGCGGACGAACTGATGAACGCCGGTCTTGCCGCCGACAATGGCATTATCTCCGACGATGACGTGACCGGAAAGCATCGAGCCATGAGCCAAAATAACCCGGTTGCCTATCTGGCAGTCGTGGGCTACATGAGTAGCACCCATCAGGAGGCAGTCACTGCCAATGCGGGTGACCCAACTCTCATTCGTGCCGCGGTGGATAATGGAGCACTCATGAATTACGGTGCGGTCTCCAATTTCTACGGTAGTATCCTCACCCTTGTACTTGAGGTCCTGCGGCTCTTCGCCGATATAGACGCCCGGCATGATTTTGCAATCCCTGCCGATTTTTGCCCTGCCGGTAATGACACAGTGCGCCTTTACGACAGTGCCCTCACCGATCTCTACACCATCCTCGATAACAGTATACGGACCGATTTTTACTCCCGGTGCGATTTTCGCCAGCGGCGAAACTAACGCTGTAGGATGTATTTCTGCTGCTATCATGTCATTTCCCATTTCTATCCGCACTCCCTTTGCCCAGTGCTTATCCCGAAACCTTCTCTCGGGCGTAAACTTCCCTTTATCCATACAATCATCATATAGCGTTATTTTTCACACGCCATATTCCTGTATTTTACGGCAAAATTGTGCAGTTTTTATTGATTAGTCCGTGAATGTATTAAACATTAACCGACTTTCTCGAAAAATCGAGATTATTTGTTCAAATCCTCGTTGGTTTTCAAAGCGAAGATGAAATCGCCCTGAGCTGCGAACTGATCATCGACAAAGCTCTCTGCATGGAGGCGGCCGTAATTGCCGTGTACGCGCATGAGCTCAGCCTTCATTACCAGCTGATCGCCGGGAACGACCTGACGCTTGAACTTAACATTTTCGATACCGCCAAAGAGTGCAATCTTACCGCGATTTTCCTCCGGGTAGAGCATAGCGATGCCGCCTACCTGAGCCATGGCCTCCAGAATGAGAACGCCGGGCATGATGGGATTGCCGGGGAAATGGCCGCGGAAGAATTCTTCATTGAAGGTCACATTCTTTATGCCGATACCGGACTTGAACGGTACCAGGTCAATAATTCTGTCTACCAGCAACATCGGCGGGCGATGGGGCAGAATTTCCTGAATCTGTTTTACGTCAAGAGTTATCATGTTTAATTCTCCTCTCGTTTACTCCGTCTTCTATCTATCTTTACTTATCTTTCAAAATTAAAAGACACCACTTCAAAAATGTATTATAGCACAAACGCGGCTCACTTGAAAAGTGCCGCGATTTTTTTCGACAGCCTTCCGTTAAGGGCGTGACTTGACTTCACGGCGATGAAATGTCCCTTCACCAGACCAAGAACTCTCAGGTCGCCGATGAGGTCCAGTATCTTGTGCCGCACCAGCTCATCAGGGTAGCGCAGCGGAGTCAGCCACTTCTCATCGCTGTATACGATGGTATTTTCCAGCGAGCCGCCCAGACCAAGTCCGGCAGCGTGAAGCGCCTCTACTTCCTTTTCATAGGCGATAGTACGAGCCGGAGCGATTTCCTTCTCGTAGCTCTCCTCATTCACCGTCACATCACAGAACTGCGTGCCTACCAGCGGATGCGGGTTCACCGAAGTAAAGCTCACGCGAAAATCGTCTGCCGGCAGAGCGATGACCATCTGCTCATGGTCTTTGTCCCCATACACCGTCACCGGCTCCGTGATGACTACATAGCGTCGCTCCGCCTCCTGCTGCATCAGACCGATTTCTCGAATAGCTCTGACTACCGGCAGAGAACCTCCGTCAAGAATCGGCGGCTCCGGCCCATCCATTTCGATGACTGCATTGTCCACCTTCATAGCATGAAGCGCCGAGAGAAAGTGTTCCACGGTAAAGACGGCTACTCCATCCTTCGTGAGGGTCGTGGCCCTGGCCGACTCCTGTCCGTTCTCCGCGCAAACGATTATCTCCGGCCTGCCCGGCAAATCAGTCCGGCAAAATTTCAGCCCGGCATCCGCCGGTGCCGGCTTGATGATAAGGTTCGTCACCTTGCCGGAGTGAATGCCGACTCCGGAGAAAACGATATCCCCGGCAACGGTCTGCTGCTTTTCTCCAGCTATGTTCATGAAGAAGCCTCCTTTATTCTGGTTTTACCAATGCGCATCCGTTGAAAATCTCCGACTCTCTCGCAGGCAAAAGTCAACGGTCAGACTCCATGATATAGTTGCCTGTATTATAACAATTTTATTGAAATTCCACAACAAGACACCACAAAAAGAACTCATCGCTCTCTTATCACGCTGAGTACAATTCACCTTCTTATATAAATAGAGAGGCTGTCTGAGACAGCCTCTCTGTATCAACTTATATCGAATTATATCAAAGAAAAACCTTAAAGCTCGGCCAAGCTCTTTATCTCCGTGAACTCCATACCCTCCGCCGCCAGATACATATTGGGGTCAACTCGCAGCTGGAGGATGAGGGGGAACAGTTCCTTGTCCTCAATGACGCTCTCTATCCTCACATCCGGGAAGTCTACCATTCGGAGAAGCACCGGATTTTCTCTCAGGCGTCCGTCGTATTGGGAATAAAGAATTATCTCCGGTGTTGCCGTCCGGCCAAAGGCTGTCGTCTTCACTATACCATAGCCATAATTAGTCTTCATCACGGTACCCACCGGATACAGCGCCACCGTATTGAAGAATTTGTACATCAGCTCAGGGTCAAACTGTCCGGTGCAACAGGTGGTCATAATGCGATGAGCCACGTGGGGACGATATGGCTGCTTGTAGGGACGGTTCGCCGTCAGAGCATCATACACATCTGCCAGCGCCACGATGCGGGAATATCGGTGGATTTCACTGCCAATCAGCTTGTTGGGATATCCCTTGCCGCTCATGTGCTCATGATGCTGCGCCGCCATCTTGGCCAGGAGCGGAGCATCGGCGATGCCCGATGCTATGATGCGTCGGCTGCCCGCCTCCGGATGAAGTCTTATCACGGCCATCTCGTTGTCGCTGAGGCTGCCGGGCTTCGTCAGAATCTCTCCGGGCACCGTCACCTTGCCGATGTCATGAAGCATCGCGCCCTTTATCAGCAGCAGCAGTTCATCCTTCCGTAAGCCCAGATGGAGACCGAGCATCGCGGACAGCACCGCCACATTTACACTGTGGGCAAAGGTATAGGTATCATGAGTACGGATATCGGTGAGCTGAATCAGATTGCCTTTGCTGTTCAGCACATCAACCAGTATTTTCTCAGAGGATTTCTCTACATCCTCCACCTTCAGCATACCCTTTTTCATGCTCTCAAAGCAGTTGAATACGCTGTGGATGGCCTCCACTCTGGTCTGCTCCTGCACCACATCAGGCGGCGGCGGCAAAGCGATCTCCGGTGACAAACCGGTGACCGCCAGCGACTGGATGCCCAGCTTCTGCAGTCTGCTGATATATTGTTCATTTACAGCCACGCCGCGGGTCAGAAAGCTTCCGCCCTTGGAGTTGTATATACTCTGAGCAGTTATCATTCCCGGCCGCAGTTTCTTTATTGGGATGTTAATCATGGTGATCTCTCACTTAAAAATTTACAGTTGGTTCTCTATAATCACTATTGACTCTTGCTTATACGGTTTAATTATAATACAAGACCCGTCTTGTTAAAAGTAGGAAAAATATCCTTTTTGCCCCGGCATATTCCCTTTAGACCCAAAAGAATATATTTCAGATAACGCAATGACTATACTAGGACTGTCAAAAACAGGCTCAACCCTATATACAGCGCAATGTACAGAAAAAGAATTATGTATGCAACTTTTCTTTTTTAACAAAATTGGCAATTTAACCTAAAATCAATCATCAAATTACCGTCATGTATTTAAAAGTATTGCTGTATACAGTATGTTTTTAATTAGGGTATTTACAGTCACAAATTCAGGCTATATACTTGCGTCCATAGCAATGCGGCTTGAGATAAAAACAAGAGCCGCTGTTATTTTTACTCTCTTATATTTAACACAGGATTTTTTATTGGAGGTTTTTTATTATGGCTGAAATCGAACGACTTATGGGCGAGGTCAACAGCTTTGTCTGGGGACCTATCATGCTGTTCTTCCTGGTTGGTACCGGCGTGTACCTGACCGTCCGTCTCAAGTTCCTCCCCTGGCGAAATCTCGCCTACGCCGTAGGAATGATTTTCGAGAAAAAAGATGACCACAAAGGTGATATTACCCCGTTCCAGTCTCTGATGACCGCTCTCTCCGCTACCATCGGTACCGGCAACATCGTCGGTGTCAGCACCGCTCTCGTCCTCGGCGGCCCCGGTGCTCTCGTCTGGATGTGGATTTCCGCAGCCTTCGGTCTCTCCACCAAATATGCCGAATCCGTTCTCGCTGTAAAGTATCGCGAGACCAACAGCGTCGGCGAAATGTGCGGCGGCCCGATGTACGCTATGAAGAAGGGCTTCTCCAACAAGGCCCTCGGCTCCTTCCTTGCCGGTGCCTTCGCAATCTTCGCAGTAATCTCCTCCTTCGGTATCGGCAACATGACTCAGGCCAACTCCATTGCCGCTGCCCTCAAGACTTCCTTCGGACTTCCCACTTGGATGTGCGGCATTCTCCTTACCGCTCTTTCCCTTCTCGTTCTCGTAAAGGGTATCAAATCCATCGGTAAGGTTTCCTCCATCCTCGTTCCGGTAATGGCAGTCTTCTACTTCTGCGCTTCCATCGTTGTAATCGTAATGAACGCTTCCGCCATCCCGGCCGGTCTTGCCGAAATCTTCCGCATGGCTTTCGCTGCCGACGCTGTTGCCGGCGGTGTAGGCGGTGCTATCGTAGCCAGTATGTTCCAGGCTATGCGCTGGGGCGTTGCCCGCGGCGTATTCTCCAACGAGGCTGGTCTTGGTTCTGCTCCGATCGCTGCCGCTGCTGCTCAGACCGACCATCCTTCCCGTCAGGGCTATGTAAACATGACCGGTACCTTCTTCGACACCATGATCATCTGCATGCTCACCGGTCTTGTAATCGTCTGCTCCGGCTGCCTCGGCCAGATTGACCCGACTACCGGCAAGCTCCTCACCGGTGCAAACCTCACCATCAGCGCTTTCACCACTGTATTCGGTGACTACGGCAAGTACATCGTTTCCCTCTCCCTTGCCCTCTTCGCTTACACCACCATTCTCGGCTGGGAATACTACGGTGAGAAATCCCTCGAATACCTCGTATCCAGCCGCGCTGTTCTCATCGCTTACCGCGTACTCTTCTCCTTCATCACCTACATCGGTGCTACCATGACTCTCTCCTTCGTTTGGGACTTCTCCGATACCGCCAACGGTCTCATGGCTATCCCGAACCTCATCTGCCTGGTAGTTCTTGCCAAGGATGTAGCCGATGAGTGCTTCGACTATCAGAAGAACGTCATCGAAGCCGACAAGTAATCCAATCAGCACACAACAAATTAACCCCATAAATAACAAAGACTCCCGCCATTGAGCGGGAGTTTTTGTTTGGGATGCAGTTGAAATCTCTGACGAAGAGATGCTTTGTTTAAGAAGCCTCCCCTAACATGGGAGATGGCCAAGTCTCGCGAGGTCGAAGGTAACCGCTAATCTGTCTCGAAGCCTTCCTCGACAAGGGAGCTACCCGAAGGGCGATGGATAAAGTAAAGAACGGCAGTGGAGTCTATTAGACGGAGTGTCGTTACCTAAGTCAGCTTCTAAGCCACCTCCAGAAGCAGCTTGTTAGACAGAGCACCTGTTATTGTTATCATCGCCGACTGTCTCGGCATAGAAAAGCCCGGAAGGTATCGCATGATGCCTTCCGGGCTTGATATTTCTCTGGAGAGTATATTACACCTTGAAGCTTGAAACCGCTGCCTGCAATCTGCCGGCCAGCTCGGCAAGGCTGCCGCTGGCAGTGGAGATTTCCTGCATGGAAGCTGTCTGCTCCTCGGTAGCGGCGGAGATGGACTGTGCCTCTCCGGCGCTGGTGTTGCTGCTGGTCTCAATGCTTCGTACAGAGCTGGCCACAGACTCGCTGCCTTCGGCAACTTCCTGAACGGCCACTGTCACGACATCGACCTGAGAGCAAAGCTCCGTAACATCGGCAGAAATGCGCTTGAAGGTCTCACCGGCGGCCTGAACGGCGGTCAGACCCTGAGTGACGAGGTTGGAGCCACGCTGACCGGCCTCTACAGCCACCTTCATGTCTGCCAGGTTTCTGGTGATGAGCTCGCTTATCTGCTCGGAGCTGTTGCGGGATTCCTCAGCCAGCTTGCGGACTTCCTCAGCGACGACAGCGAAGCCGCGGCCGGCCTCACCGGCACGGGCTGCCTCGATAGCGGCATTCAGTGCCAAGAGGTTCGTCTGGGAAGCGATGCTGGTAATCATATCAACGATGTTGTTTATCTGCTGAGAGCCCTGCTCCAGCTTTGTGATGGCAGCCAATATTTCACGGGAGCCATCGTTTATCTCGTTCATGCGGCTGACGACGCCTTCGATGGCCGCACGACCTTCGTTAGCACGATCGCTGGTATCGGCTGCCACTCTGGCAATATCAGCGGCATTCTGTGCAATCTCACCGGTAGATACGGACATTGTCTGAGCAGTGGCATTTGCTTCTTTGGCATCGGAGGCCTGCATAGCCAGACCACCGGCAATATTCGTGATAGAGTCAGCCACCATCATCGCAGCCTGACTGGACTGATGAGCGCTGGCGGTAAGCTCTTCACTGGCCGCCGCTACCTGACCGGCATCGTTCATTACCGACTGGATGAGCTTGCGGAGGTTGCCTCTCATCCTATCGAAGTCTTTAGCCAAAGTCCCGATTTCATCGTCACTGTCTACGGAGACACCCTGACGGCGCAGGTCACCGTTGGTGAGCTCCTCACACTCGTCACAGAGCTGAACGATGGGTCTGGAAATGCTATTGGCAAAGGCGATGATTGCACCGACAGCCAACAGGATGATTACGACGGTAGCGCCGCCCATGAGCTTCAGTATGTTGTTCGCCTGAGCCTTTACTTCATCAAGGGGAGCGGTGGTAACCACATAGAAGTTACGACCGGAGAGCTCGGCCGGAGTAATAACCGCCAGCTGACGAGCACCATCCGGAGAAGTGTACTCACCGGCAGTCTGCGCTTTCTTACCGGTGGCCTCAGCAAAGAGCTTCATGAGGTCCTCATCCAGCTGACCGCCGCCGGGAATTTCTTTTTCCTTCAGGTTCAGCTTGCCCATGTACTCGGGGTGCTTGCCATAGCCGAGGACAAGTCCTGCCTCATCGACGATATAGCCATAGCCGGTATCAAAAAGCTTGACCTCGGAGCTGATTTTTCCAAGACTGTCGAGAGAAACGGTACCGAAGATTATACCATCGAACTTGCCGTTTTCCATGATAGGAACAGCGAGGATAGTGGTAAGCTTGCCGGTGGTTGCGCCCATGCTGGGAGCTGCCTGATAAGCTTTGCCGCTGGCCTTTACCGCCTTGAAATAGTCACGGGAGGAACGGTCAATGGTCTTCTTAGATGTATTTACGCCCTTGCCGTTGACATCCAGCCAGACGAGGGAGTTAACCTCCGGAACGAGAGCCTTTGCCTTTATCAGGGCTTCGGCCTTCTGGGCGGTCGTACCGGTCTTGAATACCGGCAGGAGCGCCAGCTCCTCCATGTGCGCCCGAATGACTGCCATCTCTGACTCTACTTTCAGAGCATTGCGCTCACCGGTCTCACAGGCCAGCTCAGTAGCCTCCTTCACCAGAGCTCCCGAAGCCAGATAATAACTGATTGCGCCCAGCACAAGCGAGGCTACCACGAAAAGCGGTACCAGCATCACCATGAGCTTCGCTCGAACAGACGAAAACTTCATAGTTCATTCCCTCCCGAGATAAATTTTACATATAATCAAGCTAATTATACCATCGTGTATATTTATGGTCAAATTACGGACAAGGGACTAATTATCTATTTATCAGACTCCTATAGGTCTTAGATTCGTCTAAGCTCCTTTTTGTCGGTTTATCCACAAGCCTATAACAACTATTTTCTTCTGTGACGAAATCCAGTTCCCGGAAAACTTCCAAAATCAGCGTCAGTTCCTCCCGGCATACACCGGTGGAATGAACCAGTTCCTTATCCACAGAAAAATCATCGGCTCCGACTTTTTCCACCGTCTTCCTTATCATCTTAAATACATTCCGCAGCCGCTCCGGAGAAAAGGCCGAGGACGATGAACGCAGATCGCTGACCACACACTCCGGCCGATGCTGCCCCTGCCACTCGTTGTCATTCACGGTGAAGAGTAAATCAATTGCCGAGCTGTTGATAAGCTCCAGCAGTTTTCCGGCTCGCCAGTAGACGGCTCTGACTCTCCCCGGCAAGAAGAACTGAAGGTGCACTCCCTCCATTCCCATGGTCGCCACCTTCTCCGCCCGGACATCGAATATGCCAAAGACCGGTTTCCTGTTGGCCTCGCCGGTGGGCTCCAGCAGCTTCAAGTCCGCAAGTATCGCCGGGCTTATCTCCGACGGCTTAAGGCGGCACTCGGCTTGTATCTTTTTCCGCTTATCCCTGTCGGTGAGCACTCTCCCGGCATATTCAGTCAGTGCCGCAGTGAAATCGCCCAACCGGTCTGCTTCCACCGTTACACCGGCTGCTTTCGCGTGACCTCCGAAGTGCATTATGTGAGCAGCGACCTCCGGAGCTGAGAGTGCGTCGTGGATATGAAATCCGTCAATGCTTCGAGCCGAGCCCTTCGCTCGCCGCAGGCCGGTCTTCTCATCTGTCCCGATGGAGAATACTATCGCCGGGCGATTGTATTTTTCCATCAGTCGGGCAGCTACCAGACCGATAACTCCATCGGCCCATCCCTCACCGGCTACGACTATCACATCTCGCTCCGCCACCGGCTGGCCGCCCAGAGACTCCTCGCGCTCCAGCGCGGCTTCGGCCTGAGCCGTCAGCTGCTTCGTCATGTTCTGCCGCTCCAGATTGTAGTCCTGAAGCTGTCCGGCCAGCTTCGCAATCGCGAAACCGTCCGTCTCCAGCAGCAGCTCTACCACCCGACCGGCATCGGCCATTCGTCCCGCTGCATTGATGAGCGGTGCCAGCCGAAAGCCCACATCTTCGGTAGTTACTTCCCAGCCGGCTGTACTATCAATCTCATCCGCCGACGCATTTGTTTTCTTCACCCGAGCCGCTTCCAGTATTGCCCGCAGTCCCTTTATCTTCGTGGTGCCCAGCAGCTCCAGCCCCCGCTTTACCAGTCTGCGGTTCTCGTCCAGCAGCGGCATAACGTCGGCGCAGGCTCCCAGAGCAGCCAGCTCCATGTCCGTCTCATAGACTGCGCCCGATGGCAGCTGACCCATTATCTCCGTCAGCAGCTCCGCCAGCTTGAAGGCCACCTCTGCCCCGCAAATCTCTTCAAAGGGATAGACGGCTCCATTGTGTTGACAATGGGGATTTACTACCGCCGCCGCAGCCAGCGGAATTACCTCAGTCCCGGCCTCATCCCGGTCCGGCAGATGGTGGTCGGTGACTACGAAGTCAATTCCCGCCTCCGTCTTCATTTTCGCAATAAGCTCTGCCGACTTGATGCCGCAGTCCACGGTAACAACGAGCTTTGTTCCGTCGGCAGCGATTTTCCGTAGCGCCGCCTCATTGAGACCATAGCCCTCCCTGAAGCGGTTCGGCACATACCAGCTGACATTTTCCTCTGCACCGCCCAGACGACGCAAAGCCCGGACGAGAATCGTCACCGCCGTCACGCCGTCCACATCGTAGTCGCCGTATATGCAGACCTTTTCGCCCCGCTCGATAGCCACGGCAATCCGCTCCGCCGCCGCCATGGAGTCGGATAGCAGCCGGGGAGAGTGTAGCTCCTGCTTCTCCAGCGGATTCAGAAAACGCTCCGCCGCCTCAGCCGACATGATACCCCGGCGATAAAGTAGTCCGGCTAAAAATTCCGATATCCCCGCCTGCTGTGTAAGCTCCTTTATCTTCTCCTTGGCGTCCGCCTCACCGTCGCTGTCCGGGAACAGCCACAGCGCCCTTTCTTCATTACTCATATATATCTCCTTAAAAGCACGGGTACCACTGAGCTATCTGCTCCGACCCAATCTCAAAATGCTGATAGTCCTTCTTCTCTGTCCAGTCGCCGCC
>JAZLHS010000181.1:0-39448 GCA_045616885.1 Selenomonadaceae bacterium
TTACCGTATTGTAGGAAGCATTGATAGAGGAATAACCTCCATAAATTGCCTGAGTTTCAGTTTTAGGTGCAGCAAAATCACCGTCACTGATATTCACCGCATTGCGGGAAGCGTCGGGATTGCCTTTGCCACCATAAATACTTACATAGGAGTCAAAGGTACCTCCATCGATGGTTACGGTGTTATTTGTTGCAGTACCGGCTCCAGCACTACCGCCCTGAATCGTATGACCATGTCCACTGGATGTAAAAGTACCGCCTTTAATTGTCACGCTATTGCCTTGAGCAGATTTATCAGCGGATGAGGAAAGACCACCCACAATATAAAGCGGCCCATCAACATCCACACTCTCGCACTTAATATTAGCAATAACTACCTCATTATCAGTAGCATTACCTCCTTTAGCAAAGCCGCCATAAATGTTTCCTTTTACTGTACCGCCATTGATATTTACTATGTTGCTTTTGACTTCTGCGTTGGATTCGTCGTTACGGCCGCCGTAAACCTTGTTTACACTACTACCGCTTAGAATATTTACTATATTATCCTTAACATCAAGAGCGGCACCGGAGGCTGCTTCTCCGCCTACGACCAAATAACTTACAGTGCCACCGGAAATAGTTATTATATTGTCTTTAGCAACTTGATCGCCTAATCCCACGCCTCCGTATACATTATCCCACGTTCCACCCTTAACGGTAAATGCGGCACCCGATTCAAGAACATTAGGATACTCAGGCAAAGTCGAAAGCATCTTAGCAATATGTGTATGGGTATTATTAGCCTCTACCAATACAGCATCCGTTAATTCAGTAACATGTTCTCCAGAAACACCTTCTTTTGCACCATACAGGGTATATCCCTCTGCCGCCTCAGCCTTCTCCCAATGTCCCCCCCCGGTGAACATCAGTCCAAAGGCAATGGCTGCACAGATTTGTTTCTTCTTCATATTACTCAATAATTTCATTTTTGTTCCTCCAGTCATCTATGTAAATTGCGGTTGTTGACTTAGCTTACCCATCAAAGATGTACGCATACAGTGGACGTCTCTCCACGTAAATACCGTGGGAGATAATAGCACAACTGGCGGCAAATGTAAATACGTTGTTCGCGAAAAGTAGTTATTTGGCGTGAATTGCCTATTTCACGAAGAAAAAAATGGCAAAAATTCCCACTGAAAACACAAAGTGACTTCTCCCTACGGCTGATATGTCCGTTCAGAGAAGTCACTTTTCTATTAATTATTGCTGCCAACGATTGAGTCGGCTGTCCAGATAGTCCAGCAGCATGAACAAGGCAATGCCGAGAATCGCCAGAACAATGATACCGGCATACATTTCCTTGTAGCTGACCCGGAGCCAGGCATCCATGATGAAATAGCCGAGGCCGTACTCCGTGCCAAATGTCTCCGTAAAGAACAATACCGAAACGGCTGTCGCCATCGCCACTCTAAGAGCCGTAAAGAAGGCTGGGAGCGTAGCCGGAGCAAGTACATGACGGAAAATATCGCCAAAGTCTGCGCCGAGAGATTTCAGCGGGTAATAATACTCCGCTGGAATGTCACCGGCTGCATCTCGCACAGCGATGACCACCTGATAAACGACGATGAGAAATATCAGCAGGAGCTTTGAGAACTCGCCCAGTCCGAACAGCAACATCACTATCGGCAGCAGGGCTATCTTCGGAGTAGGATAGGTCAGATATATCACCGGTGACAGCAGCTGCGCTGCTCTTTTGCTATAGCCGAGGAATATTCCCAGCGGATAGCCCACCGCCACCGCCAAAAGGACACCGCCCAAAATTCGCCAAAGGCTGTAGCCCAGATGAACAAGTAATTTGTCCGCAAATATTGCGCCAAGCACCGGGAACACATCAGCCGGCCCCGGCACAATCGGCCGAGCCATTATTGATGCCGCCAGCTGCCACAGCACCAGCAGGATGACTACTGCCTCCGCCAGCATAATCAGCTTATTCTCTTTCTTCACAGGGAAGCTCCCCCTTCCCTCTTCAGCAGCTGACGAAGCTTTCCGATAAACTCCAGCTTTTCCGGAGTATAGCAGTCTTCTCCCTGACTCTTGTATGGGTTATCGATTACCGCCTTGACCTTTCCGTCAAGGACGATTATTTTCTCACCCAGCAGCACCGCTTCTTCTACCTGATGAGTCACCAGCAGCACCGTCATCCGACTTTGTCTATTTTGGCTGCTCTGACGGCAGAGGTCGGCGAAAATCTCTCGCACTTCTGCTCTCGTGAGCTCATCCAAAGCCGAGAACGGCTCATCCATCAAGAGGATATCCGGAGACAAAAGGAACATTCTGGCCAAAGCGGCTCGCTGCTGCTGACCGCCGGAAACCTCGTTCGGATATCTGTCTGCCAAAGCTTCTATGCCCAGCTGCTGCATCAGTGCTTCGGCTCGCTTCCGCATATCCTCATACATCCCGGATGAAGCGCCGGCTTTTTTCAGTCTTAGCTTCGCCGCCAGCTCTACATTTTCCCGCAGTGTCTCCCAGGGGAGCAGGCCATAGTTCTGCGGCATAAAGCCGATAACCGGCTTACCGCCGCTGTCAACGGTCAGCTCTATACTGCCGGCTGTCGGCTTAATGAGTCCGGCCAGCGCCTTCATCAGCGTTGACTTTCCTCCACCTGATGGCCCGATAACAACATTAACCGTCCCTGCCGACAGGGAGAGCCCTATGTCGGCAAGGACGGTCTTACTTTGTCTATTCTTGTCATCCGTGGTGTATTCCACCGAAAGGTTTTTAATGGTAATCATGGTTTACTTTGCTGTAATGTTCTCCGTTACCGCTTTGAAATCAAGCTTCTTGGTGGTGAGCTTCTTGTCCAGCAGCCACTTCTGGCAAAGCTGCCAATCTTTCTCAGCCGGAAGAGCCGCCTGACGATACTTGGGCAGAACGATTCCGTCCTTTACAGCCGGCGGGAAGCCGCCTTTATCAATGACGGTCTGCATATACTCTTTAGCCGGCTTCTCATTGAGGTACTTTACTGCCTTGTCATAGGCTCGATACATGGCGGCGATGGCATCCTTCTTCTCTTTCACTGCTTTCGCCGTGAACATCATAATTCCGGGGTTCATGCCCAGCTTTTCGGAATCGACGACAACATGACCGCCATTCTTTACTGCCATAGAGGCAATCGGCTCCGGCAGCGTAGCCGCAGCCAGCTGTCCGGCGGCCAGCATCTCCAGACGAGCCGGAATCTTGGGAATCGCCTTCTTGCTGACGGCATCTCCGGTCAGCCCCTCGGCGGCCAGTGCGCTGTCGGTAATGAACTCAATAATTGTATTGCGAGAGACGGCGATATCCTTCCCAGCCAGCTCCTTCATGTTCTTTGCGCCTTCATTGGCTGCGCCGATTACCTTGTAGCTGCCGTCGGTAAAGGAGGTTATTCTGGCATCAAGGCCGCCCTCCTGAAAGAAAGCAACCGCCAGCATATCCGAGATAGCACCATCTACAGCCCCGGCCTGAATAGCCGCATCTCTGTCCATGGCGCTCTTGAACTGCTCTATCTTGATGTCCAGACCTTCATCCTTAAAATAGCCAAGCTCCCGGGCAAATATCAGAGGCAGAGAGTCAACATCCGGCATGACACCAACAACCAAGGTGGGCAGGGCTTTCGCCTGCGGCTTGGTGTCTGCCGGCTTGTCTCCGCCGCAGCCTGTCGTAAAGACGATGGTCATAATAGCCAATGTAAATATAGAGAGTAATCGTTTTAACATTTTTTCACCTGTCTTGTTTTAGTGCAGAGCCTTCTGCAATCTTATACCGATAACCGCCGCCATAGCCGCCTTCAGAATGTCAAAGGGAATATAAGGCAGAGCTGCTACCATAAGCGTCTGATTGAGCGTCAGCTTCAGCACCGTCATAACGGTATATATTCCCCCGATGTAGCTGATGGGGATACCAACCAGCGCAGCAAGCATATATCGCTTAAAGTCGGGCTGAGTTCCCTTCAGCCTACTTACCACCGGATAGGCAAAGCAGAAGCTGATGAGGAAGCCGCCGGAAGGTCCAAAGAGCTGACCGATACCGGCTCCGCCATTGGCAAAGACCGGCAGTCCGGCTACGCCAAGCAGTATATATGTGACCATGACCACAAAAGTCTGCATCGGCGTCAGAAGGAATGCCGTCAGATTCATGGTCATTGTAACGGCGGTAACAACTACCGCCGCAAAAGGAACAGGGACAGCAATATACGCCGATACGCAGATAAGCGCCAAGCATATTGCCATCCTTGTCATGTCCTTAATCGTATTTCGTGATCCCATTATAAGTCCCTCGATTTCTATAAAATCTAAACTATCACACAACATAGAAAGTATAGACTTCGCGGACTTTATAGTCAACCGTTTTTGTTCTTCTGGTTAACATCAATGATGTTTCGATTGCGGCTGTTGTCCCGCAAAGAAACGGTAAAGGTCGTACCCTGACCAAGGTTGCTCTTTACCTTTATTGTTCCGTTGTAAAGCTCAGCCAGCTCGTGAGCGATAGCCAGACCGAGACCGTTGCCGCCCATCTCACGGGAGCGAGCCTTATCAACGCGATAGAAGCGGTCGAATATCTTGTTCAGGTCGGCGGGAGCAATGCCGATACCGGTATCGGTGACAGAGAAGTTTATCTTCCCCTTCACTGGCTCCGGTAGCGTCACCGTGACCGAGCCGCCGGGATTGGTATACTTGATGGCATTATCTACGAAGATAAGCATCAGCTGGCCAATCTTCTCCTCATCGGCTCTGACCGGAACAGCCTCAGCCCCCTCCAGCTTCAGGGAAATATTCTTCTCCTCGGCCAGCGGCTGCATCATGCGCAACGTCTGAGCTGCTACCGCCGCTAGGTCAAAGTCGCGGGGCATAAGCTTTATCGCCTGATTGTCACTTCTGGCCACGAACAGCAGGTCGCCGACAAGGCGGGTCATCTTCTTGACTTCATCACGGACATCGGCAACTATCTGCCTGAGGAACGGCTCCTTAAAGTTCGGGTCATTCTCCAGAATATCACAGGATGCCATGACGACCGCCAGCGGTGTCCGCAGCTCATGGGAGGCATCGGCAGCAAATCTTCGCTGGGTAGCGTATGCTTCCTGCAGCGGCTCCATTGCCTTACCGGCCATCAGATAGCCGGAGACCGTGGCGATAAGCAGCGCCAAAAATGCCACAAAGGTCAATGTGTATGTAGCCTTGCGCATACCGGCGTAGATGGTAGTGACGTCCTTACCTACATAGACCATGCCCATCGGATAGGCTCCTACCATAATGGGATGCGCTGTCATCATTATCTGACGCTCGCGGCCGTTTGTCTGTCGGATGTAGAGAGTGACCTCATCCGGCCCCTCTTTCCACTCCTTGATAGTGTTCAGGACGAAATCTTCCAAGTCGAGAGTCGGGCGGGCGAAGCTCAGCATCGTTCCCTTCCGGTCAAAGGCATAGAAGAATATCCTGTCGCTCATACTCTTGATGTCAAAGGCATCGTCTGAATCGTCGCCTCTGTGCTGGATTATGCGACTCTGTGCATAGGAGAGGTTGCTCGCAGTATCGATGAGTTCTTTGGCTTCCTCTGAGGTGATGGCCCAGTTCATACTCCGATGGACTATGAATACCAGAACGATGAGGAATGCTGCCATCAAAGCTGAATAGTAAAAGGTCAGCTGGCGACGGCTGCGGCCAAATACGTTATCGTCCGCTTTCTTTAGACTTTCTGATGGAGACACAATCTCACTCCGTTTCCAGCTTGTAGCCTACACCACGAATGGTCTGGATAAGTGAGCCGCCGCCTACACTGTCCAGCTTCTTGCGGAGCAGCTTCACATAGGAATCGATATTGTTGGAGCTGACATCGGACTCCAGTCCCCAGATACGGTCGAGAATGACTTCACGCGGTACAGCAAAGCCGAGGTTCTGAGCCAGCAGGTCGAATATCTGGAACTCACGAGGCGAGAGCTGGACATCCATATCCCCCTTCTTCAGCACCTTCACGGTACGGTTGAGGGTAAACTCGCCGACCTCGACCACATCCTGCTGCAGCTTCTGACTGCTGCGGCGGGACAAAGCTCTGAGGCGAGCCAGCAGCTCGGCGAACTCAAAGGGCTTCACCAGATAATCATCGGCACCGGCATCAAGACCCTTTACTCTGTCCTCAACGGCATCACGGGCAGTAAGAATCATGATGGCCCTCTCGTAGCCGTTCTCTCTCAGGCGTCGGCAGGCGTCTACACCGCTCTCGCCGGGCATCATCCAGTCCAGAATAAGTATGTCGTACTCCGTGTACATGGCATACTCATATATCATGCTGCCATCCTGTACCCAGTCGACATTTATCTTGTTTTGCTCAAGCATGTAGTTGATGAGCTTGCCCAGCCGGGCATCATCTTCAGCTAAAAGAACTCGCATAATCTGCCTCCTGTCGGTTTGTTTCTTGTTACTTATCTCGATGTTATTTTATTCTATGTTCGTGGAAAATGAGTGAATGAAAAAATCTCCACCGCCCGAAGACGATGGAGATTGGATTACATAATTTTGGAAAGAAAATCCCGGGTGCGAGGATTCTGTGGATGGTCAAAAATCTGCTCCGGTGTTCCCTCTTCACAGATTTTTTTGTCTGCGATAAAGAGTACACGATCGGCAACCTCTCTGGCAAACTCCATCTGATGAGTGACGATGACCATGGTCATGCCTTCAGCCGCCAGATTCTTCATGACCTCCAGTACCTCGCCGACCATTTCCGGGTCAAGCGCAGAGGTCGGCTCATCAAAGAGCATTACCTTCGGATTCATTGCCAGTGAGCGGGCGATTGCCACTCGCTGCTGCTGGCCGCCGGACAGCTGATTCGGGTACGCTTCCTTCTTGTCAGCCAGCCCAACTCTTTCCAGCAGCTCCAACGCCCTACGCTCTGCCTCTGCCTTTTCCATCTTCAGAAGCTTGACAGGAGCCAGGGTGATGTTTTCCATTACCGTAAGGTGCGGGAAAAGATTGAACCGCTGAAACACCATTCCAATATTTGCCCGAGCTGCATTCAGCACGTCATCGTTATCCGTCATCACACTGCCGTTAACGGTAACTTTACCGGCGGTAGGAATCTCCAGATAGTTCATGCAGCGCAGGAAAGTAGATTTTCCACAGCCGGAGGGTCCGATGAGTACTACAACCTCGCCCTTGTTGATGTGAAGGTCTATATCCTTCAGGACTTCCAGCGAACCGAAGGACTTGGACAGCTTCTCAATGTGTATCATCGAGAGCGTACCTCCTCTCCAGATAAGCTATCAGCTGAGAGATGAGCATGGTCATAACCAAATATATGATGGCTACGCAGGTCCATATCTCAATGGAAGCGTAGGTGCTGGCGATGATGAGCTGACCGCGGCGGGTAAGCTCCTCAAAACCGATGACCGATACAAGCGAGGAATCCTTCAACAAGGCGATGAACTCATTGCCCAGCGGCGGAACTACTCGCTTAAATGCCTGCGGTACAATGATGTAGCGCATGGTCTCCAGCCAGCTGAAGCCCAGAGAGCGACCTGCCTCCATCTGACCTTCGTCGATAGACTGAATACCGGCTCGGAATATTTCAGCAATATATGCTCCGCTGTTGATACCACAGGCAGTGACCGCCACAACCAGCGGCTCCATTCGCTGTCCGGTAATGAGCGGAAGCAGGAAGTAAATGATGAAAATCTGTACCAGCAGAGGCGTACCACGGAAGAAATTGACATAGCATGCCGATATCATCTGCAGGGCTTTGAACCGGCTAACCCTGGCAACACCGGCAACGAGACCGATAAGGATACCCAGTGCGACGGACATGACCGTAATCTTTACGGTTATTCCGGCACCGGCTATCAGCAGGGGCAGTGCCCGCATCACCAGATCAAAATCGAATTCCATTTAGCGTACCTTTTTATTTCTTAGCAGCGAACCACTTGTCGAAAATCTTCTGATACTCGCCGTTCTCCTTCAGCTTCTTCATAGCTGCGTTAATCTTCTTCTGGAGTTCGGGGTTCTTCTTGTTGATAGCGATACCATAGTCCTCAGCAGTGAGACGCTCCGGGAGAGTCTTGACGCCATCAAAGCCGCGGCTGATGAAGTAGTCATTTACCGGACGGTCGTTTACAACAGC
This sequence comes from Selenomonadaceae bacterium, assembly GCA_045616885.1. GTDB lineage: Bacteria > Bacillota > Negativicutes > Selenomonadales > Selenomonadaceae > RGIG250. The sequence continues at coordinate 8,127 of JAZLHS010000181.1, forward strand.
GTCAACATTGCCGGCCTTCAGCTCCATGAAGCAGATGGAGGGAGTGTCGAGCTCTACAACCTTGGTATCTTTAATCTTGCGGACTTCTGTAGCGCTGGTGGTGCCAATCTGTACAGCGACTTTCTTGCCTTCCAGATCCTTGAAGGTCTTGATATTGTTGTTGTTGGCCGCTACTACCATGGTCAGACCGGATTCATAGTACGGATCGGAGAAGAGTACCTTCTTCTTGCGGGTATCGTTGATGGTCATACCGGAGATGATGACATCAATGTTGCCAGCCTCGAGAGCCGGAATCAGGCCGTCGAAGGTGATGTTGGAAATCTCTACCTTTATGCCCATTTCCTTACCGATGGCACGGATAAGGTCCATGTCGAAGCCCTGATATTCCTTCTTAGTCTCGTCCTGGAATTCAAAGGGAGCAAAGTCGACAGAGGCGGCTACGCGCATAACCTTCATTTCATTCTTGGCCTTGGTATCGGCAGCCTTCTTGTCCTCGCCGCCGCAGCCGGCCAAAAGTGTCATGGCCATAAAGGCAGCCGTCAGGACACACAAAATTTTCTTCAGCTTCATGATGATAACCTCTTTCTAAAAATTTCGTTCACTACAAAGACCGCCCGGGGGTCAAAACTCCCGGGCGACCTTGCCACTGACCATATTATAGCAATCTGCATCGACTTTTGCAAGTCATTCGGACTGCGGGGTTTTGTTTTCTGTTGTTTTCTCTATTTGCTCTGCCGATTTGTCGGAAGTCTCTCCCCCTTTACATCCTGTGTTTTCCCTAATATAATATAGAGGTCTTTTTACCAAACATAAACCATTCACGAAATGAGGAATATCCGTGTCCGAAAACGAGAATATCATAGCTGAAGAAGCTGCCGAACCGGCTGCCAACAGCCGCCCCACCTTCGATGCAGCCAACCTGACCAGAGCCGGGCGCAAGCTGGGCAAGCTGCCGGAGAAGTATCCCAATATGCCGCCGAAGATTGCGGAAGCAATACTGAAGGTCGCTGACGACATCGCTCTGGCTGTAAAGAACAACGAAGACGACGACTACCTCTTCGAGATACTTCACTACATGGAGAACAACATCAATGAAAAAGAGCTTCGCGAGGCGAAGCTGAAGCCGGCTCTAAAGGTAGCCGAGCGCGTATACTCCACCATTCTTGCCGAAGCAAGAGCCATGCGTCCCAGAGAAAAGCTCACTCCGGAGCTGCTGGATATGCTGAAGAACTACTACGAGATGCGGATGACTCAGGCCTTCCTGAAGAAGCCCGTAGCCGACCAGAAGACATTCCTTGCTAAGGGCTGGAAGAGTCTCATGGATCAGGGCTTCGAGACTATCGAGCAGGGCAAGCAGGCCATCGACCTTGGCATTTCCGTATATACCGGCACCTATAAAGGGCCCATCTCTGAGCTGGAGACTGCCTACCGAAACATCATGAAATAAATGCGGTCTTATTGATTTACCGCATTTACCTGTCTTTTTCGCCTTGCAATGAGAGTCGAAAAGGTTTATAATCTCATTTGTCGGTATCAGCCGACTGCCAATGGGGATGTAGCTCAGCTGGGAGAGCACCAGGTTCGCAATCTGGGGGTCGAGGGTTCAAACCCCTTCATCTCCACCAGAAATTGTATCGGCACGACCAAAAATATTGGTCGTGCCGGTTTTGTTTTTGTGTCAACAGGGACGATTCTTGCTGACACAATTCTGACCGCCTGCTATATCAAAAGAATCAGCTATATCTAATTGAACTTAGGCGCCGCAGGTTCTTTTTTACTTTACGGCTGGTCTAGCTTAAGTATCTTTTACCGCTGCCTGCTTGAAATTTTCTTCTCAATATACGATAATATGATTAAGGGAAAGACTTTGTGAGGAACGAGGTGAGCAGATGTCCGATAATGTTGTAGACTGGCACTCAGGCTTTTACGGTGCAATCGGTCTGGAATTTTTGGAAAACGATGCTGATTTGGAATACGACTCGGAGCATCAGCTCAACCACAATCCGGTAAGAATTGACTTGCTGGTCGTAAAGAAGAATAAGGATATTGAGCTGGTCAATGAGCTGGGTGCCAAATTCCGTGGTCACAACATCATGGAATACAAATCCGAAAAAGACAGATTAAGTATAGATACTGTATTTAAGGCAAATGCTTATGCATCTCTTTATAAAGCCTATGGCAAAAGCGTTGATGAAATAAAAGCAGACGACATAACGGTAACGCTGGCAAGAGAAACATATCCGAGAGATGCATTTAAGGCTCTGCGCGAATACGGCTATGAGATAGAGCAGGTACATCCGGGCATCTATCTTGTGACAGGAAGATATATCTTCCCTACGCAGATAGTAGTCTTTAATCAACTGGACGAAAAGCTCCACTTCTGGCTGAAAAATCTGCACCGAAATATTGATAAGAACCGCATGAAAGAGGCAGTCTTAAAGGTATATGACTTACGAGGTAAGGCCGGTCTGATGTATGGCATGGCCTATATCAGTGCCGTAGTAGAAGCCAACGGAAAAGCCGTAAAGGAACTAAGCAACGAGGAGGGATTCGACATGGGTAAGGTAATGGAAGAACTGTTACATGATAAGCTGATAGAAAAGAAACAAGAAGGTATAAAAGAAGGTCGCGTAAAGCTGCTGGCTGAACTGGTGCGTGAAGGAGTAATGACCATTTCGGATGCGGCAAGAAAAATGGGACTTACTGAGGCGGCATTTAAGAAAATTGCAGTGCTTTAATTGATTGCGAGTCAATGTTTTTGCGTAACATTTTTCGTGTTCCTCTAAAAAATTAGGGACGAATCGTCTCTACCAGTAATTTTATCGGCATGACCAAGAAGTAACCGGTCGTGCCGATTTTTGTATTCAGTTCAAGTCGTGTCTATACCAATATATCAGCTGATAGGTCGTAATGAACACCCAGCCGAAGCCGGTTGCCCAAGCGACGGCTTCCAGTCCAAGGGTGTCGATAAGGAGCCAAGTAATTATTACTCGCGATGCTATCTGCATCGTGGTGCCATAGTATTGAATATCAAGAATCCCGGCTCCCCGGAGATAGCCCTGATAGATTGCTCCCCAGAAGCATATCAGATAAAAGAACGAAACCGTCCTCAGGTAGGCCACACCCGCCGCCATCGCCGCATTGTCTCCGGCGTTGGCGTCGATGAACCAGCTGATACCCAAGGGAGCAAAGCCGTACATTATCACCACCGTGACCGCTCCGCACATCACAGATATACTGCGTCCCCGCTTGAAGCCTTCCTTCGTCCTTACCGGATTGTTTGCGCCTAGATTTTGGGCTACGAAGACAGACACCGCTGCCGCCAGACTCTGAGCGAAGGTGTTCACGAAGCTCTCCAAACGGGCTGCTGCCGCATAGGCAGCGATACCGGCCGGCCCAAGGCTGTTGATTGAGCCCTGTATCAGCACCTTGCCGATTTGGATACTGGACTGCTGCAGAGCCGTCATCGATGAGTAGTCAAATATCTTTCGCAGCTCGGCTCTATCAAAGACCATATCTTCCCGGGAAAACAAAAGCATCGGCAGATATGTCCGCCCATAGGCATAAAAGGCTGTACAGGCCAGTAGCTGTGTCAATACAGTCGCTACCGCCGCACCGCTTATTCCCCAGCCCACTGTCACAGCCAGCAGATAGGACAGGCATGATTTCACCAGCAGGCTGCCAAAGAGAATCACTGCTGCGACTCTTGTATTCCCGACTGCTCTCAGAGCAGCGGCGCTAAGATTGTAGATATAGCAGAATATCAAACCACCGCAGACGATTCGGAGATATGCGGCCGACTCAGCCATCAGCTCCGCCGGAGTATTAATAAGCCCCAGTCCCCACTCGGTAAAAAACATTCCCAGCGCAGAGAAAAACAGCGTAACCGCCCCCCCTGCCATCAAAGCAAGGAACAGTCCCCGCCGAAACAGTTTCTCATTGCTGCCGCCGAAGTGAGTAGCCAGAATGACCGAGATACCGGTGCAGGCTCCCAGCAGGCTGAACACAAAAAGATTTACAAATGTCTCGGCTACACCAAGGGCAGCAAAAGAGTCCTGTCCCACAAACCGAGCCAGCACATAGGAATCTACAGTATTATACAGCTGTTGAATAAGGTCACAGATGACAAGGGGCCACGCAACCGTCATCAGCTGACCGGTAATGTTGCCTTCCGTCATGGAGACCACGTGCTTTGCAGCCATTTCTATAAATCACTTCTTCTCTATATTTCTTCCGTTATTATTGCACCCTTTAGTTCCCTTGTAAACTTTTTCTATTGCAATAGGCACATTTCTTTTATACAATGTGTAATGAAAAACCTATAGGAGCAGTATGTAATTATGGAAAAGTACAAGATAGCGGTCGCTATGTCCGGCGGTGTTGACAGCTCTGTCACCGCCGCACTGCTGAAGGAGCAGGGACACGAAGTAATGGGCATCACTCTGGTGCTTACCAACGAAAGCCGACCGATAATGACTCCCGAAGGAGAAAAAACTTCAGCTGTCGACGATGCCCGCAGGGTATGTGAAATTCTCGGCATTGAACATCATACAGCAGACCTCAGGGAAAAATTCACCGACGATGTTGTCATGCCGTTCCTTCAGCAGTACAGCGAAGGTCTGACACCCAATCCCTGCGTACTCTGCAACAGACAGATAAAATTCGGCGAATTCCGCCGTATCGCAGCTGACCTCGGTTGCAGTCACATGGCTACAGGACACTACGCTCGAATCATCCGGGATGACGCTGGCCACCACCGATTGATTAAAGCGGTGGATGTAAAGAAAGACCAGTCGTATATGCTTTACCAGCTGAGTCAGGAAGCTCTCGATACCATCCACCTTCCTCTCGGCGACTATTCAAAGCCTCAGGTCAGAGAGCTGGCCGAAAAATTTGGCCTGCCGGTAGCTCAGAAGAAAGAAAGTCAGGAGATATGCTTCATTCCCGACGATGACTATCATGCTTTCATCAAAGCCCACTGCCCCGGCTGCCTGAAGCCCGGTGAAATAGTCCACGAGAATGGTCAGGTGCTTGGCCGCCACGAAGGCGTCCCCCTCTATACTATCGGTCAACGGAAAGGTCTCGGCATCGCCTACAGTGAGCCATTATTTGTCAAAGCGCTTGATGTTAAAAACCGCCGCGTCATCGTCGGTGTCGCCGGCAGCGTCTTCTCGCAGGAGCTGACCGCCAGAAATATAAACTGGACTACCGCGGCAGCTCCATCATTCCCCCTGAAGGTCACAGCCAAGATTCGCTATGCCCACGCCGGCAGTCCCGCCACGGTAACACAGCTGACCGACGACAAAGTGCAGGTCGTATTTGACGAAAAGGTGCGAGCCATCACCCCCGGACAATCAATCGTCTTCTATGACGGAGACACCGTCCTCGGCGGCGGAATAATCTGTTGACGGAAGCCGGGGCATATATTATATTATGCACAGGAAACCACATCTGATGTGAGTTGCCAATCAAACAAGACTACAGGAGGACTAATCATGCTGATAAAAAAGGATCGCCTCCCTGCCCAGCACCTCGCCCACTTCAAAGGCGGCGAAGGTGAGCTGCTGGCTCGCATGAGCGTGGACGGCGACAACAAAATAATCTTCGGCTGCCTTGCTCCCGGTCACACCGTCGGTGAGCATCGCCATGAAACAAGCAGCGAGATAATCTTCGTCACCGCCGGCTCCGGCTTCGCTCTCTGCGACGGAGAGCCGGAAGCTCTCGTCCCCGGTGTCGTTCACTACTGTCCCAAGGGAAGCACCCACAAGATGGTGAACGACGGCGAGGAAAATCTGGAATTTTTCGCTGTAGTTCCTGAGCATAATATTTAAGCCAATACATAACAAGGGTCTGTGAAAAAATGAATGCTCATTTTTCACAGACCCTTGTTTTCTTTAATCGAAAACGACACGTACACAGCGTTGTCCCACTCAGCCTAGAGCTGTCATCAGGAATTTAATAGCCGTCATGGCTACCAGCACACTGGTACCCTTCATAAGCAAACCGGATTTAAGCTTTTTCGCCAATCTTACACCTATCTGTGCGCCGATAGCGGCACCTATGCCGATTGCAACAGCGACCAGATAGCTGATGTGACCAAGATAAGCATGGCTGACCACCCCTGCCAGCGCAGAAACAGCCAGTATGCAGGTAGAGGTAGCTATCGCTACCCGCACAGGAAAGCGAAGTACATATAGCATAAACGGCACATGTATCACTCCGCCGCCTATGCCAAGGACGCTGGCAAGGAAGCCCACAAAGACGCTGCAAAGGACGCCAAGCTTCCAATTATAATTTTCCGGCACGACGTCGACACCGTTATCCCTGCCTTTACCGTTGGATTTTATATACATATTTATCGACAGACCGAGAAAAAGCAGGCCAAATACGCCGTAGAATATCCTGCCCTGCAGGAAGCTGGCGGCATAGCTGCCTAAGAATGCGCCCGGTATCGTAGCCAATGAGAACTTGATTGCAGCATCCGTACAGGCCAGCCGCTCCCTGATATAGCCGCAGGCTCCCGAGGCTGAATTGAACAGCACCACAAGCATCGATGTACCGATAGCCATCTTCGGCTCATACATAGACACGAAAACCAGATAAGGGACTATTATTACTCCGCCGCCCAAACCCAAAAGGGCGCCTATAACACCGGTGACAATTCCCAATCCCGCATAAATCACATATTCCACAGCGGCAATACCTCTTAATGAACACGACAGCTCCGCATAAGCCGACACAGGCTGTCGCCAAATACTCTATTATCCAAATTATACTACACATAAGAATTAAATACATTCTTTTTCACAATAAAGAATACTATCCAAAAGATATATTCGCTTCTCCTATCGGACAATATCTTGCAACCAGCTGGGCAATATGTGCTATAATAAGCTTAAAAGCAAATTATTCATTTATTAATCAGTATTCAAAGAAATACAACTGTAATCCAAGGAAAGGAGAAACATATATGAAATTCGGCAGTATCGACTTTGACAACTATCTGAAAGAGTATCCCAACAAGGAGGGCTTCTTCGGCCCCTACGGCGGAGCTTTCATCCCCGAAGAGCTGAAAGCCCCCATGGCAGAAATCACCGAAGCCTACTTCAAAATCGCCAAATCCCGCAAATTCGTTGCTGAGCTACGCCGCATCCGCAAAGAATTTCAGGGACGCCCAACTCCCGTCTCCCATCTGGAGCGCCTCTCCAACAGCATTGGCAATGTCCAGATATACGCAAAACGCGAGGATCTGAATCACAGCGGTGCCCACAAGCTGAACCACTGCATGGGCGAGGCCCTTCTCGCCAAATACATGGGCAAGAAGAAGATTATCGCCGAGACCGGTGCCGGTCAGCACGGCGTTGCCCTCGCTACTGCCGCCGCCTACTTCGGTCTGGAATGCGACATCTACATGGGCAGCGTTGACATCAAAAAGCAGGCTCCGAATGTAGCTCGCATGAAAATCCTCGGCGCCCGGGTCGTAGAGGTCACCCACGGTCTCGCCACTCTGAAGGAAGCCGTTGACAGCGCCTTCGAGGCCTACATGAAGGAGTATAAGGATTGCATCTACTGCATCGGCTCTGTCGTAGGCCCCCATCCGTTCCCTATGATGGTACGCGACTTCCAGCATGTCGTCGGCGAAGAGGCTCGCGAGCAGTTCCTCGAAATGTCCGGTGAGCTGCCGGATACCATCATCGCCTGTGTCGGCGGCGGCTCCAACGCAGCCGGCTTCTTCTCCGGCTTTATAAATGACCCGGTAGAAATTATCGGTGTCGAGCCGCTTGGTCGCGGTCCGAAGCTGGGAGACCATGCCGCCAGCCTCAGCTACGGCACCGAGGGCATCATGCACGGCTTCAACTCCATCATGCTGAAGGACGAGAACGGAGACCCGGCTCCTGTCTACTCTGTAGCCAGCGGTCTCGACTATCCTTCCTCCGGAGCCGAGCACGCCTACTGGAAAGACCTTGGCCGAGTAAAGTACGATGTAGCGGACGACGAGGCTACCATCGACGCTTTCTACAAACTCTCCCGACTGGAGGGCATCATCCCCGCCATCGAGAGCAGCCACGCTCTCGCTCACGCAATAAAGCTGGCCAAAGAGCGTGACCACGGCTCCATCCTCGTAAATCTCTCCGGACGAGGCGACAAGGATATGGACTATATAATCGAGCATTACGGTATTCCCGAAAAATAATTCTCTCCATTAAGTCGAGGTATTGAATGCACACACTGGTTTTTGAAATACTCGGCACCCTTGCCTTTGCCATATCCGGTGCCTTCGTCGGCATGGAGAAAAAGATGGACATCCTTGGTATCGTCACCATGGCAGTCATCACCTCTGTAGGCGGCGGTATCATCCGGGATATCCTCATCGGTGTTGCGCCGCCAACTACCTTTCGCCATCCTGAGTATGCAATGCTGGCAATCATCGTCGCCCTGCTCGTATTTCTCCCTCGAATCGGCCGTCAGATAAATCTCGACCAGCCGATTTGGATCGTGGCCGATACGGTAGGTCTGGGTGCATTTACCATGACCGGTGCCTCTATCGGTGCCACCTTCGACAATGTTTTCCTCGGAGTGTTCCTCGGAGTCATTACCGGCGTAGGCGGCGGCGTAATCAGAGATGTATGCTGCGGGGCCATTCCCATGATATTCGTAAAGGACTTTTATGCTTCTCCCTGTATCATCGGAGCCATCGTTTACCTTCTGCTCTGCAATCGGTATGGCGACCTGGCTCTCGATGTGGGCTTCGTCACCGTCGTAGCTCTCAGACTCATGGCCACGAAATACAAGTGGAACCTGCCGAGCGCGGCGTAAAACTACAGTAAAACAGCCTATATAGACATCAGTCTATACAGGCTGTTTTTTATTTCCGTACTGAGTTCATTGCTGCCGCTTTATCCAGAGATAGGTCATGTCATCGCTCTGCTCGGCTCCGCCCACAAATCCGTTCACATCAGCCAACAGCTCTTCCACTGTATCCACCTTGCGAAGTGCTGCCTCCAGCCGCTCTTCACCGTACATCTCTCTGGCATCGTTTTCAGCCTCGGTGATACCGTCGGTGTAGATAAGCAGCTTGCTGCCGGGGGGCATGATGATTTCGCTGTTTACCAAATCAAGGAACGGCATGATTCCCACCGGCGGGCCGGACGGTCCATCCAGCCATTTACTCGTATCTCCGTCAACCAAAAGCGGATAATTGTGGCCGCCGTTGGCATAGGTAAGCTTGCCGGTAGACAGCTCAAGGACACCAAGCCACATGGTAATGAACATCATATCTTCATTTTTTGCGGCAATGGCTTCGTTTACCTTCGTCAAAATCTCCGCCGGGTCAACCGTCTTCCGCTCCTCAACGTAAGCACAGGTCAGAGTATTGGCCGCCATCATACACAGCGCTGCCGATATACCTTTGCCGGAAACATCGCCGATACCCACGACCATGTGGTCATCGTCCAGCATAATGCAGACGTTCATATCGCCGCCGACCTCTTTGGCCGGCTTCATGCCGCCGGCGACAGTATAGCCGGCAATGCCGCTGTTCACCAGCTCGATATTCGGCAGATTATGCATTTGGATATTTGTTGCAATTTCCATCTGAGCGCTGAGATTTTCCTTCTCCTTTATCATCGCACTCAGGTCTTTGATATATTCACGGATATCATGACCCAGCTTTCGATAGGCCAAAGCGAATTTATCTATTTCGTCATTGCGTTTCTCATTGATGATTTTATTGAGCTCCTGACTCTCCTCGTCCATCTGACCGGTACGCACGAAGCCCCCCGCCAGACTGCTCAGACTCTCAAGCCGTGAGAAGAAATGCTTTTCCAAGAAGCGCAGAATCAAATAGACCGCCAAAAAGACGACCAGCAGATTGGCAAAGAATTCCTCCATGAGCCATATCCAGAACAGCTCATCGTCAAACCCATCAAAGACATCTACCATGCGATAACCGACCTTATAGCAGTCATAGCAGCTATAGGCAATACCCATAATGAAGAAATTGCAGGTTATCGTAGCGGCAAAAGTGTTGCTGAGTATGTCAGAAGCTTCCGGCTGATAGTCGCAAGCCAGCAGCGCCAGATATAAAGCCATCAGCAAAGAAATCGGATAAAACAAATACGGCTCAACAAATTCAAAATAACCCTTGCCGTTGCCGTAAAGATAAACAGCCGAAATAATCAGGTACGCATAAACAGCCGGGGCAGAATAAGGCAGATTAAAAAAGCCCTCCGCCTTGCGTGGGTAATAACAGACAACATGCCCGCGCCGCAAAAAGAATATCAAAGGTATCGCTATGGCAATCGGAAAGATGACCTGCGCTGCCCAGATGTAGAGAGAAAAATTGCGCAGGCTCAAGCCATAGACCACATTCGCAAAGGTACATATCTGCATAGCCGCAACAGTACCGGCAACCGCTAAAATAAGCAGCAATTTACGCAGCGTATGTTTATCGCAGATAAAATGAAACGCCTTCCTGTTGTCTATCGCATACCACATACGGTACGGCAGATAGGCCAAAAAGAAATTCGCCACGGAAGAAAGCAGCACATCGTCAAAGCCAATGCCGTTCTTCATGACCAGTGCTGCATTACCCAGCGCTATTCCGATGGCTCCCGGCATACCCCACAACATACCGGCAACGGTAGCCAGACAAGTAGCCGGACGCAGCTCCAGCCCCTTAACGAACTGAAAGATATAGAAACAGCCCTGAATGGCGCAAAAATACGCCACTGCACTGATGATAATGTATGGCCATACTTCTTTTTTTAACAGCGACGGCTCAGGTTTGAAATTCATCTTTATAACCAGCCTATTTATTGACCTTCAGGTTCAGAATATTACAGCCGTGTTCATACCTGTAGTTCTGCTCATCGGTGAAATGAAGAATAAACGGTCGTCCCAGACCGCCAATCTGCCGATGCTGCACATCGGGAACAGCATCATACCGGACATTAGCCAGCTGATTGAACTGCTCGCCGCCATCCTCCAGCTCGGTAACAAGCGCAGAACCCAAATCAGCGAACCGAATGATTATGTACGGCTCCAGCTCGGAATTTTTATAGGAATAAGAAACCACGTTCACTATAGCTTCCTCAATGGCCAGCTGTACATTCAGTGCCTTTTCAAAATCCAGCATTGCGGTAGTTTGTTCTTCCACCCAGCCTAGTATTTCCGGCAGAGCATCCTCTGTTGCAGCAAAGCGTTTTTCTACATCAAAATCCATAGCAAACTCCTTTGCATTATTCCTTCATGTTGAAGAACGCATCAAAGTGTGAAACCGTGATTACTTTTTTCACCATTTGTGTCACCTTGCTCAGCGTAACACCCTTTTGCATTGAATTGGCGGTCTTGGCAAGCATCAAGAGCGCTCTAAGTCCCGAACTGGAAATATATTCCAGTTCCTCGCAGCTCAGCTCTATATCGTTGCCATTTGCCTTCAGGATATCAATTATCTCCTTCTGAAAAGCCCCACTGGTCGTAGTATCTATGCGGCCAGAAATCTCCACAACAGTTACCGGTGCAGTCTGTACAGTTTTAATTTCCATGCTTAATAACTCCTTTTTGTTTTTTACTTTTTAAACCACTTAGCGTAAATCGCAGCCTGCTCTCCGTCATTTTTCAATTCGGACAAAGCCTTGTTTATCCGGCCTAGCAGCGGGCTGTTCTTCTTTACCATAATACCGTATTCTTCCGAGGTGAGCTTCTCTCCGACTATTTTGCAGTACCGGTCTCCCCCGTTTATAAGGAAATACTCTACGGCCGTGAGGTCACTAATACCGGCATCTACCGCATCTGACTTTATCTCCCTATTTGCACCTCCGATGGTGTTAAAGGCCAAAACCTTGGCTCCCTTAATGCTCCGAGCCAAATCTTCACCGGTCGAGCCAATCTGGACAGCTATCCGCTTCCCTTCAAGATCCTTCAGAGAGTTGATATCTGCTCTGTCCTTCCTGACATATATCACCAGTCCGGACTGAAAATAAGGCGCGGAAAAATCCACCCGCTGCTTACGCTCTTCCGAGATGGTGAAGGCACCGACCGCCACATCCAGCTTATCCGCATCTATGGCAGGAATCATTGCGGCAAGGCTTGTATTTATGAAATTCGGTGTATAGCCCATCCTCTTGCAAACAGCCTTGATTAGGTCTATATCATAACCGACTACCTCATTGCTGTCCTTTTTTTTGAATTCAAAAGGAGCGTAGTTCGTCTCAACACCGATTCTTAATATTTTCTCGGCAGACTGGGACTTAGCTGAGTCAGCCGTTTCCTTGCCGGCACAGCCGCCGATAAAAATACAGACTGCCAGCAGCACCATTATTAAGATAAAAGTTTTCTTCCCGTGTGGTAAACAGGTTGCATTCATGTTGTTGCCCTTCTCGGATTTCCGTCATTCAATGCTACCGATTCTTTCAATATTCCAATTACATTATACCCAAATTATATTTATCATACCACACCGACAGCATAAATTACAGACAAAAACGCACTTAACGAGAAATCTGTTATCCCCGTTAAGTGCGCTCTTTCACTTCAGTCTGCTATTCAAGAGCAATATATCGTTGATACGCGCAGTCACATTGACAGCACTTCGCTGCACATTGGATAGAAAATCAATAGATATTGCTACCGCAACAGCCGACTCCGGCAATCCGAACTGAGTCATGAACATAGAAAGTATCGCAATGGCTCCACCGGGTACCGGCGGCGTGGAGAAGGTCAGGATAATCGATGAGATTATCATGATTACTATCTGACTCACGCTCAGACTGTTGCCGCATATCTCACTGAAGGTAAAGACCAGCATCATGTTGTGCACCGCACTGGCTCGCTTGGAAAAAATCAGCGCGATAGGCAATGCAAAATCGACGACATTCCTATCGACTTTGTAGTGTTCCTTTGTCACCCTCTCTATCGACGGCAGGCAAGCTATCTGATTGCAGGTTGTTATGGCAAGCAATGTTGTCGGCATGCATACCTTCAAATGAGAGAAAAAATTTATCCCACAGGAATAACAGGTATATGCCGCATGTCCAAAGTAAATAGTCAGAAAGCATACCGTCTCAGCCGCAAACAGCTTCCAGGTATCGGCCAGCGTTGAGATATCGCCCTGCAGGCACATGGTAAGAATACCTAAGAATACCATGAACGGCAGTGCCTTGACGATGCAGGCAACAATATAGGAGATGATGCGGTTGAGCTGCATAACATTGTGCTTTACACCGCTTACCTCATCACCCAGCACCAGCATGGCACTGCCAAAACAAATCGCCAGAAATACTATCTGCAGGGTATGAGCATGAATAAACGGCGATAGCAGGTCTCCCGGAATGACCCCAAGGAGCAATCCGTATATCTTCGAGAAAAGTGTCAGATTTACACCGCCATCGAGGGAAACGACATTGAAGAACATGGCTGCAAAAACCGCCGCTATCGTGTTAAAGACCAGTGCGCTGGTAAATATCTGCCCTATCAGCTTTGTTCCTATATTCTTCAGCGCTGAGATATCCTTCATACTGCAGATACTCATAATAATGGAGGTGAACACCATGAAAACAGCCGTGGCTGTCAGGAGCTTCATTATCACCTTAAACAAGGGCTTCAGATATACCTTGCTCAGAGCGAGGCAATAATCCTGCGGCAGCAGCATCGGGATTATCTGCCCCAGCACCATAGCCAGCAATACGGCAATAAGAATCTTTCCCACATTGCCTACCGGCTGTTTTGGCAGCGTGATATCGACGATATTTATGCCATTTTTATATTTACGTTCCAGCTTACAGTCAAGATTCGTAAGCATATTGGAAAAATAGTCATCGGAGTCCTCCTCTGCTATATCCGAGGCTCCGATATTTTCCCCCTGCATACTTAGCACGATATGCCTTGTTCCCAGCCACTTTGTGTATTTTACTTCAAACTCACTGCCTTCAGGCACGCTCTCCATCCATTCAAGCAGAACCGTCTCCGCCGTGAGTCTCGTCTTTATGGCTGTGTCCTTACTGAATTTTTGTCCGACGATGTAATCGTACAGCTTGTCAGAAAAATCATCTATACTTTCAGAAGTAAGCTTATATGTGAACTGTTCACTCATACGGATAAGGCTCCTTTACGATTCTTTACATAATGGTAAAAACAGCATTCCTTCCGTCAATCATCAATAATTATTATCATATCACAATTACCAGAAAAGTGCCAGTTATTTAGCCTGTTAAAAAGACAGGCGTTACCGACAATCATCTCTTTCCTATTTGACAACTAATTTTCGATGTAATACAATGTATTATAAGCATAGAAAGGAGCCCTTATTATGACCATTTCTTTACGCCTAAATGAAGCTGACACAATGCTTTTTAAATCCTACGCTGCATTAAATGGAATCACACTATCCGAATTAATAAGGACATCTGTCATTGAGCGCATTGAAGACGAATACGATTTAAGAGCGAACAAAACAGCAATGGAAGAATACAAGGCTAACCCCATCACCTACTCTATTGATGAAGTTGAGAAGGAGTTGGGGCTGCTATGAAATATAGCCTTGCATTCTCCGAAAGAGCTTTTAAGCAGCTAAAAAAGCTGGATAAATATACCGCATCACTGATTACCGGATGGCTCCGGAAAAACATTGAAGGCTGTACTGATCCGCGCAAACACGGAAAAGGTCTGACTTCAAATCGCAGCGGCCAATGGAGATATAGAGTCGGGGACTATAGAATAATTGCAGATATACAGGACGAAAAAGTCATCGTCCTTGTTGTAGAAATCGGACACAGAAGCAGTATATACTGATTCCTAAAAGGTATTAAACTGTAAAACAAGTGCTTATCATAAAAAGCGGCTGTGAAAAATGAGCAATCATTTTATCACCGCCGCTTTTGTACTTTAGTTAGCATTTTAAGCGCCATCTGCCGGCGCAAGCTGCAAACTACACCGTATATTTCTCTAAAAGGCCTTTATAAAATGCTTTAGCTTCAGATATATCCTTCTCATCCGGGTGCCCTTTTCCGGTTCCTCCCACCAGCTTAAAGGGGCCGAAGGTGTTGTAGCCCTGACAGGAAAACTTTCCGACTACCGTAGCCCCCTTGCCTTCAATCGCTTTCATGAACGACCCGGAAAAATCCTTGTTCATTGCACTTGTTGAAATCAGGAAGATATTTTTCTTTTCCGGAAGATTGGCTTCCGCAAAGCTGATAATCGACTTATGAAGGTTAAAAGCATACACTCCCGACGCAAATCCGATTAAGTCATAGCCGCTCAAATCTTTTTCTTTCACCTGTACTGCATCCACAAGGTCGACTTCGTACTCTCCGGCGATTGCTTCTATAACTTTTCTGGTGTTCCCATGGTGTACGCTTGCATATACAATTACGATCTTCATTTCTTATTCCTGCAGTCCTCTTATATAATGGTCATTCACTTAAGTCATGTCGTCTTCCAGCAGATTACAGCATCGACTAAAGAGGAATTGTTTTCCAACAGCGCTGTGAAGAATGGCCTGTTACTTTTTCAGTTCCTCATATTCAAAGGTTCCGCCAATACCAAAGTGAATGATGAACTCCTCGTTGCCTTCCACCGGAATCCAGTAGCCAAAGGATTTGCCGAATGAGGTCTGGTATTGTCCATAGACAGCCTTCTTCTCATCCGCCGCCTCATTGCAGCGGCAGCCCTTGTGCTGAGACGGATCACCAATCTGAGAGCACTTCATGACCGCACCGCCCTTAAGTCCAAGGGACGCTGCCTTATTGTTGACGGCATAGATATCGCGGCTTTTCTTGATGAGCATTACCGGCTCGGGGAAATTATTCCACATAGCGTGAAATGCCTGTATGAGCTGTTCTTCGTTCATGGTATCACCTTTCTTGCGACATTTTGTTTTTAACATTTTGTTTTTAATTGTACTTTTGTATATTATATCAAATGTTCCCCGGTTTGTCATGATTATGAATCAGCCAACATTGTTAATGACGGCATTAGATGGTACAATTTGATTATATTTTTCAGCTGCGGCCAAGCGGCACCTGAAATGCTATAGGAGGAATGCTCACGATGGAAACAAATAACAGAGAAAGACTTATCGAAAGATTTCGCAAATATATACATTTTCCTACTGCATCCAATCCGGATGTGAATACCTGCCCCAGCTCAGCGGGCCAGCTTGACTTTGCCCGCTACTTAGCAGACGAACTCCGGCAGATAGGTATGACTGAAGTAACGCTCGACAGCAATGGTTATGTGATGGGCACGCTGCCGGCAAATGAGGAGCAGTCCTCTGATGCTCCTGTAGTTGGCTTTATCGGTCACATGGATACCAGCCCCGATGCACCGGCTGAGCCAATGGAGGAAAGAATCGTCAGCAATTACGACGGCGGAGATATCGTGCTAAACGAATCAGCACAGGTAGTCCTATCCCCGAAAGAATTTCCTGAACTGCTTAAATATAAAGGGCAGGACATCATGGTTACCAACGGCTTGACGCTGCTTGGCGCTGATGACAAGGCCGGTGTATGTGAAAGCGTCAGCGCGATGGAATATCTCATCGAACACCCCGAAATAAAGCACGGCAAAATTCGTGTAGGATTCACCCCTGACGAGGAGAAAGGCCGCGGTGCAGATTTCTTTGACGTCCGGCTCTTCGGCGCTGACTTCGCCTATACGATGGACGGCGATGAGCTAGGCGGACTGGAATATGAGAACTTCAACGCTGCCAATGCTGTCATAAAGCTGTATGGACGCAATGTTCATCCCGGTTCTGCCAAGGGCAAAATGATTAATGCCGTAAAGCTGGCTTCTGAATTTCAGCAGCTGCTCCCTGCTGAGGAATGTCCCGAGTGTACGGAAGGATATCAGGGTTTCTTCCATGTGCAGAGCATCAAGGGCAACGTAGAAGCAGTGACCATGGGGATGCTTATCCGTGACCATGACCGCCGGCACTTCGAGCGGCGCAAAGAACTGCTCCGTCAGTCAGCTGCAAAAATGAATGAAAAATATGGCGCTGATACTGTCGTCGCTGAGATTAAAGACAGCTACTACAACATGAAGGAAAAGCTTGACGACAAAATGTATGTGGTAGACATTGCCCGCAAGGCAATGCAGCAGCTCGGCATCGACCCGATTATCAAGCCTGTACGCGGCGGCACAGACGGCGCCCGTCTCTCCTTCATGGGTCTGCCCTGCCCCAACATTTTCACCGGCGGACAGAATTATCACGGCCGTTTCGAATATCTGCCGCTCCAATCAATGGAAAAGGCAATGGAAGTAATAATCGAGATTGTGAAGGAATGTAAAAGCCTCAACGAATAGTCTTGTACTCAAAACAGGCGTAAAATTAAAGGTCTCTGCAAAGCAAAAGGCTTCCGATTTCTCGGAAGCCTTTTGTTTTGGTGCAATTAGCACGAGTCAAGCGCGCGCAACTGCTTAGGAGTTGCCACTTTTACTATCCACAGAGAAAATGAACAAAATACGTGTCTTTAATGCTCAATATATTTTATCATAAAAATGTCAAAAGCAATCGTAAACACCAATACGGCAATCACATATGCCCGACTGGTAAATATAGGCTCCAGCCTTGCCTTTCCATACTTCAGATAAATCTTTACTCCAAGATTTGTTAAGACTATCGTGAGCGCAAATAATAACGCGCCGGAAAGAACAGTGGCAGGAAAATCATAATAATTACCTGTCAGCTTCATGACAGATATTTCAAACTCAATCACCATCCACGACACGACATAATAATTAGTCAAATACTTTGAAAATTTGCCGAATATGCCCATAGGCAGATTTTCCGGCAGCTTCGCAAAAAGGCTGATGGCACAAATAACAACAAGTATATCAACCAATGCATCGAGAAAGCCTACTCTGTAATGGTAAAAATAATCGAGAGAGAATAATTTTAACAGATAGGGATTGGGCACATTGAAAGAAATATACAGCAGGGCAGCACCGGCCAGCAAGGTAACCGGCAGCACGACTTTGTGATATGCCGCCTTATCTCTGACTCTGGAATAAATATCACCGTAGGCAATGCCGGCAGCTACGTAGATAAACCAGTTCACCAAAGGAAAAATGGTATGATTGTTGCCGACAAAAAAGCCAATGGTCTGATTTAGGAAAAGGTTTTGTACATTGTAATCGTTAACGAAGGTGCCGAATATAGAGAGCAGTACGCCTACGAGCAAAACCTTGCCGGTAGAATATTGTCCGGCAGCCTTCATAACGCCCAGCAGCAGGAAGCTAAGCCCGGCAAATGGCAGGATATCCGAGCAATAGGTGAGCAGCTGCAGCATCAGGTCATTATGGTCATGAGTGAATTGATAGACAAACAGCGTGCAGATAGGGAAGAAAAATATGTGCAGGCCAAAGCCGTAGGCCAACAGGCGAAAGCCCCGGCGTATGTTGTCACGCCAACCGGAGTTTTGAGAATAAACGCAGCCCATACCCATGCAAAATACAAAGGCAGTGGGAGAAAGCAGCTTTACCCACACATGAGAAGCAAACACGAAGAAAGGAATGTCCTTATCCATCAGCAGGATTAGGTGTACATGGTTTATAACCAAGGCCAGCACAGCAAATCCTTTGAGCCAGTCAAGCTCCCGCAGTCGTCCGGTCGCAACCCTTTCTCTTGCCAAGAGGTTATTAAACATCAAATAAGCCACCTTTATAACGGAACAAGTCTGTGTATAAAAGTATTATTCTACTCGTTTTTCAAAGCATCCAGCATCAGCTGAAGATTGGCCTTCGTTACATGCTGCATAACCACGAGATGAGCAAGCTCGCCGCCGATACGCTCATCATAATCCGTTGCAAGGGCAAATTTATTAACTATTTCCTGAGAAGGACGCTTCATATAGACGGTGTTGGAGGCCTCTTCAACATAGCAGGGATAATTCATGGCTTTCAGCCGGTCACAGAACCATTTTGTAGTATCCAGTATTTCCTTCGCTTCTTTTGTCCAGACTGCCTCTCCATCATTCTGTATCAGCCACCACATCTTGACCGGGGCAATAGCATCACGGGAGCAGTTTATCATGGGCATTTCCGCGTTAAGATAAGGAACATCAAAAGCCGTCTGCTCAGCATAAACCTCCTTCGTAGTCAAAAACAATCCGGAAGGTTCGTCCATGCCAAAGAATTTATGCCCGCTAATGGCAATGGAGTCAAAGGGCTGTACATTTCTATCAACCAAGTCTTTTCTGTCGGTAAAAGGTAAATATCCGCCGAAAAGAGCTGCATCTATATGCCGATAAACTGCCGCAGGCTTCTTCTTTTCCAGCACAGCATTCAGTGCAGCCTGATTATCTATGGCTCCCTTGAAGGTCGTGCCAAGAGCATAAACGACCAAGGCAGGACGCTGAGTATTCAGAGCCTTTTCCAATGCCTTTGGCTCCATGCGTCCGTGCTCATCTGTATCTATCAGACGAAATTCAAGATTCTGCAAATCGCACAACCGCATAATAGAATAATGAGCTTCCTTAGATACATAGACGATAGGCTTTTTATTTGTGATTTTCTTCAGATACTTGGCTCCGAAATAAATACCATGATTGTTTCCATCGGTGCCGCTGTTGGATACAAATCCCCAAACATTTTGCAAAGTAAAGCCATATTTGGGGGCAAAGTACTCAATAACTTCGCGCTCAAAGGGCAAAGCGCAAACATAGGGATGCTCCACAAAGGGATCCCCGGCGTTATTCATCATGGGCAGATACATCTTATTTTCCATAAACCATTTGTAAAAGCCTTCAAGGCGCAAGTTCTGGTTGCATGGATAGCCCATTATAAAATCTTTATTAGCGATTGCGGCTTCCGCATAAGAATTCAGTCTTGCTTCACCCGGAAACGCTTCCTGTGCGAACACCGGCATTGCCATCAGGCAAGCAGCGATAGCTAAGCCCAGTGTTTTTTTCTTAAATTTGCAGAAAATCATCGGGATTCACCTCATAACAATCAGCTATTATCGGAAGCTGTAATGACCCACATATACTTTTTCGACATTGCCTTGTTCAAGCGCTTCACCTGTTCAACATCTAAGCCTTCAGCACTTGACCATTTGTTCTTACCGTTAAGGGGAATTTTTCTAAAGTGCAAGCCCGCCTTTTTTATTGCAGCTTTAATTTCAGCAGGATTAGTTCCAAACGCCGTATTCATGATACCGTCGGAGGTAGCATTATATATCCCCGCAGATATCTTATACAGCTCTTCACCACTATGAGGGTACAATGCTTCTGCCACGCCGGTCACAAATTGCTTTGTAGAAAAATCCTGAGTTATAAAGCAGCCGCCTTTATTTTTCAAAATTTCTCCAATGTTCTTAATGGCTTCCTCCGCCTGTTCCTTATCCAGATACATAAATAAGCCTTCGGTCATTATACACACAGGGCCCTTTATATCGGCAGCCGCCGCCAGCATTTGCTCCCGATTGGTAACATCCGCTGCCTTGTATTTAAGATATTTTTTCTGATAAGCAGCTGCACAGCTATCTGTCAGACTTTGCATATCCTTGACAACACTGGGAAAGTCACCGCCGATATAAGTAATTTCAGATTCGCTCAATTCCAAGCCACGTGGTGAATAGCCGCAAGCTAAATCCATAACCTCCCGGTAATTGTTGTCCAGAACATAACGATTTAACGAATCATATCTCAGCTTCTGATATTCTTTATTTACAACCTTAATTCTATCAAAATCATTGGCCTTACCAAGACCGGCAAGCAGTTCCTTATCAGCATGCTCAAGAATCAGCTTCGCCTTGTCATTACCGGCACTTGCCAGCCAATATAATGTAATATAAGCAGTATCGGACACAGCATGCTTGGTGTCAGCTGCATTCAGCATATTGCTCTGCTGATTTAATTCTACAGTACCAGCGGCTGTTTCCTGCTGGCAGGAGGCTATCCCCATGTCTGCAAATGATACCGCCGTCAATAATAGGGACACGACAATTTTTTTCATGTACTTTTTCCAACTGTTCATGATACATCCTCCCATATCACTATATTAATGCTAACCACTGATTTTATTGGATAAACCAGCAGTATATTCCACGCTAAAAGAAGAAAATTCTGCAATCACTTTGAAAGCTTATTCAGTATAATACCTTCGGCCGCTATGCATACACAGCCTGTACCTGTAGTGATCATATCCATGAAGTAATCTAAGGATAATACTACTGCGACTATTTCCACCGGCAGTCCATACAGAGCCATAAGATTTGCAATGAGCGCTGCTCCGCCTCCCGGAACAGAGGGTGCAGCCACAGCCAAAACAATGCTAATAACAGCCAGCATAACAAATCCGTCTATGTCCATGTGCTTGCCTAAAAAAAAGTAAAAGCAGCTGATAATACTAAGGGTTACCATGCAGCAGGTATGTCTGGAAAGCACATAGCCTAAGTTTATGTTAAACTTGCTGATATTTTCATCTACATTGTAGCTTTCCAAGACCTTTTTTATATTAGGAACGGTCATGATGGTGCTGGCTGTAGTAAAGCCTACCAATAAGACGGAAAGGCATCTTTTGATAAGCAGCAGTAAATTTATACGAGCATACAAGGAGGCGATTGTCAGCATTACTAAAGCAACCGCCAGACAGCAGACTGCATGCACTAAAAACAAATACCAGCTATCCATAATAATACTAATTTGATTATTAAGGAAAATACTCAATATACTCAAGAACACAAAAAGCGGCAGCAGCTTGCTTAATGATAAAATTGCAAACTGAAAAACCTTATTAAGCTCACCTACAAATCCTTTTAATCTGGCAGTTTCGTCTTCTATAATTAAGAGCAGTGCCCCGAAAAAACATCCCATCACTACTACCTGCAGCATATTGCCTTCCGCAAAGGGCTTCACAATGTTGGTGGGGATAATATTAACAAAAAACTGATAAAGATCCTTTACCGGTTTGCCGTCCATGGCGAGACCTTCACTTAATACAGGACAAAACAGCAATATTATAATACTGCCAATAACAGTAGTAAAAACAGTTGTTGCCATCACCATTTTGACATACTTGCCGCCCAGATCCCGTAAGACCGCAATATTGCCCATATTAACGATGGAGTCCAAAACAGAAAAGAAAATCTGAAAAACGGCAACTGCACCCAAAGCTCCAATAATAGCTGAAAAACTTGGTACCAGATATTCCTGGCTAAAGCTCTTCATAACCTCCGGCGCAAAGACCAGCGGCAGCAGCTGACCAAATACACAGGCCAAAAGAAAAGCTACGCTGATTTGTCCTAAGCTGCTAAGCTGCTGTCGTGGCAGTTTAATGTCTGCTACATTCACTCCGTCTACGTAGGTTGTGGAAAACTGCGCAGATATTTCACTTTCCAGAATATTAAGAAAGTCCGCATCTCGTCCGGAGTTATAAAAATCAATGGGCGCCCCTTCAAGTTTCAGATAAATATGAAAACGGCCAAAAGATTTTTTCGTTTCTACACTAAAGCTTTTACCTGCCGCACCTTGCTCTAACCATTCTAAAAGCACAGTTTCTAAAGCTAAGCGAGCGCTCACTACAGCTTCTTCTGTGATGTTCAGTCCTTCTAAGTATGTGTTTACTTTATCTGACAACACATCAATATTTTTCTCGTTTAAGACATAGACTTCATTTATTTTTTGCATGCCTTACCACCTAAGCGTACCAAAAAATATACACGCACTAAATACTTTATTATAGATAAATTTATCACAAAACAAAATCTGTGTAAATTTGTTTTTACAATCTACCAAAATAAAAAGGCCTCCGGTTTTTCGGAAGCCTTGATTCTTCTGGTGCGATTGGGCGGAGTCGAACCGTCGACCCTCTGCTTAGGAGGCAGATGCTCTATCCATCTGAGCTACAACCGCATATTTATTTGTCGGAGAAAACCCCAGAACAGAATTAACGCCACGCCCATCAGGTGTGGCGTTTCTGTTTACAGCTATGTGATTATTTCTTGATGCCGAAGATGAGCTCATCGAGCAGTGCAATGAGCTGATTAATCTCAGGCTTGGAAATCTGACCGCTGGCACCGAGCTCGTCACCCTTGCGGCGCATCTCCTCGTTGATGAGGGAGGAGAATAGGATGAGCGGTACATCGTGGAGGCGCTCGTTATCACGGACAAGCTTCAGCAGGCGATGTCCATCCATCTGCGGCATTTCGATGTCGCTGACGATGAGGCGAACCATATCCTTGATGTCGCCGGGTTTGGCGGCCAATCCTTCCAGATACTCCCAAGCGACTTTGCCGTTGTTGAAGTCCTTGACATACTCATAGCCGGACTCATGGAGCGTGGATACCAGCAGTTCACGGAGCAGCGGAGAGTCCTCAGCGACAACGATGTGAGCACCGGCACGGCGACTCTTGATATCCTGAGTTGCTTCTTCAAAGGTGGTGAGCTTGGCATTGATTTCCGGGTTAATCTCGGCGATGATGGTCTCGAAGTCGATGAGAAGAACAATCTTGTCCTCCATCTTGATGAGACCGACGACACGGGACTGGTCACCAACTTCGGGAGCCGGCTCCATGTCACGCCAAGAGATACGATGAATGCGAGATACATTGTCTACGAGGAAGCCAATGTTGTAGTTATTGATTTCCGTTACGATGATATTCTTCGGACGAGCATCACCGGCAACATTGAGGCAGCGGGACAGGTTTACCAGCGGCATTGCTCTGCCGCGCAGGGTGAACAGTCCATCTACATAGGGATGAGCCTGCGGCATATGGGTCACCGGGAAGGCCGCTGCGGTAATAACCTCGCGTACCTTTGCGACATTAATACCGTAGTTTACACTGCCGATATTGAATTCAACGATTTCAAATTCGTTGGTACCGGTCTCCAGCAGTATTCCTTTTTTATCGAGATTTTTGTCTGCCATAGGATTCGCCCCCATCATTATATTTCGTTTGCAATTGATTTCTTTCAAAACCAACAACTTGCTAAGTTATACCTATAATATTATATTCTTTATTTAATGAAAATTTCCTGCAAATTAAGAAAAATTTCTTAATCTTGTCCAACCGTCTGACTGCTCCAGAACACCTTCCTTGATGAGGTGTCCGAGAGCACGCTTGAAGGCTGCTTTCGACAGGTGGAACTTCATGCGGATGATGTCCGGCGGCGTGCTGTCGTCGTAGGGCATCCGTCCGTTGTGCTCCTTCAGATGCTTCATTATCATATCAGAGTCGGTTTCAAGTGCCGTCTCCTTTATGGGACGAAGCGAAGCATTCAGGCGTCCGTCATCACGGATGTAGGTGACTCTGGCTGATACCACTTCGCCGACTCTCGGCCGCTGGGGTATCTCCTGATGGTCAATGAACACTATATAGCGCTCACTGCTGAACATGAAGGCACCCTTTTCGGTGATATTGTATATGGCCCCGGTGACAGTGTCGCCGCGCTTCACTCCGGATGCCGGCTTCGAGGCTCGGCGAATTTCATCATCGACTACCATTGTTGTAGCCAGACGCCCTGACTTATCGGTATAGAGCTTTGCCCAGACAACTTCTCCTACCTTTGGTCGTCCGCGCATACCGGCGAAGGGCATAAATACGCCGCGCTCGGCTCCCACATCGACGAAAGCACCGTTCTTGTCCACATTGATTATCTTCAGGCGGGCAATCTGCCCTTCTTTCAGCTGTGGCACCCGCATTGAGGCCGCCAGACGGCCATTGGGGTCGCGGTAGAGGAATACCTTCAACTCCTCCCCCACTTCCACCGGTCTTGTCTGCTGGTTGTTGTGCAGGAGGATATCATCATGGTTGCTACCGGTACCGGCATCAAGGAAGGCACCCGGCTCAGCTATTCGGTCGACTCGCAGAGTCGCTATGGTTCCGGCTTTGTACTCACGCTGGATATGGTTCGCCGCCTCGGCTTCATCCATCAGGGCACTGAGACCCTCTGCTCTGGGGCGAGAAAATCTTTTTTCCATTAATTACTCCTCGTAGGGGATAAGCTCGGCCTCAGACCAGAGGCTCTCCAGAGCGTAGTATTCTCTGGATTCGTCAAGGAAGATATGGCATACAGCATCGCCGTAGTCCAGCAGTACCCAAGTGGCATCCTGATATCCTTCCTTGTGATAGAAGTGGATGCCCAGCTCATCCAGTTTGTCCTCTACGCTGTCGGCGATAGAGCGAGCCTGAGTAGTAGAGCGGGCAGAGCAGACTACGAACCAATCAGTAGAAGGAGAAAGTCCATCCATATTCATGAATACGATATCTCTGGCTTTCTTATCAGCGCAGGCACCGGCGATGACTTCAGCCAGCTTTCTGGTGTCCTTCTCAATCATTTCCTTGGTTATTTCCGGTCTTTCGGCTACTTTTAATTCAATTCCCAATTTATTTTCCTCCGTCTTTCTTTGCATCAGTTGTATTTTCATCAAAGGCCTTGGGGAATATTTCCCTCATTCGGCTGTCGATAGCGGTTTTATCCGGCTGCCAGTTTGCTTTCCCGTCATTTCTGACCATTCCCGGCAGCAGTATAGTCCGCGGCTTTGTTTCTCTGGCTCGGCGGAAACATTCCCTCAGTTCCAGAGTATCCCATATCTCGCCGTTGGTCACCAGCTTGCGCTGCAGGTAGCTTACCAGTCCCGGCAGCTTCGGAAGCGATTCCGGCTCAGTAAGCTTCTCATACAGAGACCGTAGGAAGCCCTGCTGTCTCTCTACGCGGCCGATATCTCCCAGCTCTCCGCCTCTGTAGCGGAGGAAGCGCATGGTATCCTGTCCGTCAAAATGACGATAGCCGCGGTCAAGCTTTATTACCAGCTCCTGCTCCGGGTCCTCGTAGAGCATAGGCTCCGGCACATAGAGGTCTATTCCGCCCAGAATGTCGATGGCATGGGCAGCCGTATCCATATCCAGCCCGATGTACTGGTGGATGGTGATGCCCAGCATTTCTCTTACAGCCCGCTCGACCTCTTTCGCCCCGCCGGTGCCGTACAGCGTTCCGATGGGGACTGTAACTCTTGATTTATCATTCCCGGCTATCGGCACAGTAGTGGCGGTACCGCGAGGGATAGCTATGTATGTCAGCTGTCCGGTGGCTTTGTCCAGTGATGCCACCACCAGCGTATCCGCTATTGGCGTACCGGTCTCCATGCCATTGCCAATACCGAGGATAAGAGTGTTGTAGTATCCGTCAAAGCGATGGTCCCAATACTTTTCCCTGTCCGCTCGACGGCTCAGGTATTCCTCATATCTGGCGTGATAGTCCTGATAAATATTCCAGCTGACCCTTACGCCGTGGTATCCGGCCCAGCCGACCAGCCACAGACAGAGAGCCAGTATCAGCAGGCGGAAGTAGTGAATCGTCGCCCGGCGAGTCTTCACTTTTCGCAGCTCTTTGATATTCCTGTCTGTGTGACTGCCGGCCACCGGCCTTTTTGAAGTCTTCTTAAACATTTTATCCTGTTGTTACATAAGGCGCATAATTACTTCGTTTCTTGCTACCACTGTATCCGGATGCATAAGGCCATGCTTTGTCAGGACGAAAGAAAGCGTCTGATCAAAACCAGCCAGCAGCATCTCATCGAGAGAGGCCGTCTCCGCCAGCCGGCGTAGCTCCTCTACTCCGGGATAATCCCTGTTCTCTTCTATCATGTCCGCGTAGTAGATTATCTTGTCTAAATCGGACATTCCCTTGCCACCAACGGTGTGACGGGCAATGGCCTCCAAAACGTCTCTGTCGGTGACTCCATACAGCTCCTTGGCTCGGCTTGCACCTACCGGAGCATGAAGCATGAATGGTATTGCCTGCTCGATAGGCGATACGGTCACTCCACGGTGATATGCCTCGTCGATGAGCGTCTCCTGCGGGAACTCTCTGGCACAGTCGTGAAGAAGTCCGGCAAGCTCCGCCTTGTCCCGGTTGACGCCGAAGCGCTCGGCCAGCTTCACGGCCGCTTTGGCCACGCCAAGGCTGTGCTCGTAGCGGGATTGCTTCAGCCGTCCGGCCAGTTCTTTCTTTATCTCTTCAATGGTCATTATTTATAAAGTCCTTCTTTGTATATGTAGTCCTCCACCGCCGGCGGGACGATGTACTTGATGGAAAAGCCACGCTTCAGCCGCTCGCGGATATTCGTGGAGGATATCTCCAGCTCCGGAGTTTCCAGTCGGTGAATACGGGTACTGCCCAGCTCACCGAAGTATTCCTTGATATTGTCTACATTGGGCAGGAAGCCGGGGCGAGTTGCTGCAATGAACTGACATAGCCCCAGCAGCTCCTCTATCCTGTCCCAAGTCGGGATATCAGCGATAGCATCCGCTCCGGTGATGAAGAACAAATCGGTATTTTCACCATACTGCCGTTTCAGCTCATATATGGTGTCGATGGTATATGAGGGGCCGGGACGATCCATCTCGATGGAGGAAACATCGAAGTGCGGATTCGATGTGGTGGCGAGGACCGTCATCAGGTAGCGATGACGGGCTTCTGTGACCTGCTGATCCATCTTGTGGGGCGGAACAGCCGCGGGAATGAAGATGACCTTGTCCAGACTGAACTCATCACGGACTGCTTCTGCCGTCATGAGATGTCCCACATGGATCGGGTCAAAGGTGCCGCCCAGTATACCGATACGGCGCGTTACAGCTTTCATTTCTATTACCCCTCTCAGGGCTCAGGCGGCATAGTGAACATGCTGCTGACTACTGCAATGATAATTCCAAAAAACGCATATATCGCAATTGCCGAGACAACGATGATGATGATTGCTTTGGCATAATCCACATTGTCATGGTGCCCCTTCTCGGTGGCATTGTCCTGAGCAATGGTTCGGGCATAGGCCTGAGCGGTCTGCAGCGGGGAATACTTCTCCCCCTCGGTGAAATCACTCTGCTGCTCCAGCTCTTCCATGGTCAGCTGTTTGACCTTTGACTCCGGCTTTTGATAGTCGCTGCGGTTCCGCTCCGGGCGCTCCGCATCGGGCACACCTTCGTAGAGCCATTCTTCCATTTTATTCATTGATCTGTTCCTAACTTATCTAACCTGACCGTTGCCGTATATCAGGTACTTCTGCGATGTAAGCTCTCTGAGACCCATAGGGCCGCGGGCATGAAGCTTCTGCGTGGAGATGCCTATCTCTGCCCCGAAGCCGAACTCAAAGCCATCCGTGAAACGAGTGGAGGCATTCACATAGACAGCTGCAGCATCTACCGCCGCCTGGAAGTGGTGGGCATTGACCAAATCTTTGGTAACGATGGTTTCGCTGTGACCGGTATTGTACCGGTTGATATGCGCGATTGCTTCGTCTGCATCCTTGACAACCTTGACTGAAAGGATGAGGTCATCGTATTCGGTGGCCCAGTCCTCCTCCGTGGCCGCATTCATATCCGGCACGATAGCCAGACACTTCTCACAGCCGCGAAGCTCTACGCCCTTTTCCCTCAGAGCCTTTGTCACCATCGGCAGGAATTCTTCTGCCACCGCTTCGTGAATCAGCAGTGTCTCCATTGCATTGCAGACAGAGGGACGGGATGTCTTGGCATTGACGATGATATTCACCGCCATATCAAAGTCGGCTGACTCATCGACAAAGGTATGGCAGATACCGGCACCGGTCTCAATGACCGGAACAGCCGAATTGGCGACTACTTTCTTAATCAGGCCGGCACCGCCCCGCGGGATGACCACATCAATCAGCCCGTTGGCATGGAGCATGGCATCTACAGCACTGCGGTCGGTGAAGTCGATAAAGCCCAGAGCTCCCTCCGGAATACCGGCTCCGTAGGCAGCCTCCCGCAGGATATTTATCACGGCAAGATTTGACTTCAGAGCTTCTTTACCGCCGCGCAGGAGGACGGCATTGCCGGACTTCAGACACAGGCCGGCAGCCTCTGCGGTGACATTGGGGCGCGCCTCGTAGATGATGGCAACGACACCCATAGGCACCCGCACCCGGCGCAGCTCCAGTCCGTTGGGACGGACAGTGGCGAAGTCCCCTTCGCCGACGGGATCAGGGAGAGCTGCCGTAGCCCTGAGGCTGTCAGCCATTCCCTTTATGCGTTCCGGCGTCAGCAGGAGTCTGTCGACGAATGCCGTCTTCATGCCAGACTCTCTGGCTTCTCTGATATCCTCCTCATTCGCCGCCAGCACATCTGCGGCCTTTTCTTCCAGCAGAGCTGCCATTTTCAGCAGAGCATCGTTCTTCACAGCCGTGGGCAGCACCGCCAGCTTACGGGAGGCGTCCTTCGCCTCTGCGGCCTTCTCGCGGACAATTTTTTCAATATCCATCGGTCAGTCAGTCCTTCTCTTCTATGATAAAAATATTTTTACGCAGAATCTTTAGGAGACACTAATCCACGGTTATTATCTCACGAAAAGCCGAGCCTTGTCAACGAAAACCGCCCGTCCCATCACGCTGCCAAAAAGGAACAAAAAAAGAGAGGCCGAAGCCTCTCGTCTTTTCTGTCTGTTACAGCACGCGGCGAGCCCCGATGTAGGTCTCGACCCAGTAATCATCGTAGAGGGAATCAATGATGACGCCGCGGCTGGAGGAAGCATGAATGAACTTGCCGTCATCCAGATAGATACCTACATGGCTTGCACCGTAAGTGTAGGTGGAGAAGTATACGAGGTCACCGGTCCGGAGCTCACGTCGCTCCAGCGGAATACCAATCTCATACTGGTCATCTGCTGCACGGGGCAGAGACATACCGCAGTTTGCAAACACGTACTGAACGTAGCCGGAGCAATCAAAGCCGTAGGGAGTGGTGCCGCCGAATACATAAGGTACACCGATGTACTGAATAGCTGACTGAACGATTCGACGAGCTACATAATTGTTGCCGCGGCTCACTTCCGGCATCTGGCGACCGCCCATCAGCAGGGAGTAAGTGGTCTGCCCTACCATGCCGTCAGCATCCATACCGCGCTTCTTCTGGAAATCCTTTACCGCTTCTACGGTAGCCGGACCATAATCGCCATCGGCGATTACATCATATCCGAGACCGGCGAGCTCACCCTGAATCTCTGCAATCTCCGCGCCCTGATCACCGGCCTGGAAGGCAGCAGCTTCAGCAGCGGAAGCAAAGGTAAACGACATCGCACAAACAGCGGCGCCAACCATCATGGCGCATTTTTTCCACGAAAAGAACACTTGGGATACTCCTCTCTCTTAACCTGCGAGGTTAGCTGACGGGTTGGGCCGGAGAAACAGCCTCGGCAAATGCCGTTCACCCCAATAAGTGGTTCCCCCGCTCCCCGGGCGGATTCGGTTCAAAGCCCGGAAAACTACTATGAACATATATATCGAACAGTCCCTGAACATGTCAGGCAACTGAAGATAACGACCGTGAGCACTCAATAAGCCGGGTTTTGTTCCGCAAAAGCGGCGATGATCATTTATCTGGACCGTCGGTTACCCGACGGCTCAAGCAACCAACCCGGAAGGCTCCGCGGGCCGCATCATCCCTTCCCTACTTGGTCTTGCTCCCTGTGGGGTTTATCAGGCCACCCGGTTACCCGGATGCCGGTGCGCTCTTACCGCACCTTTCCACCCTTACCTCAGCGGACTGAGGCGGGTTTCGTTTCTATGACACTTTCCGGGGATCACTCCCCCCGGCCATTAACCGGCACAGCGCCCTGTAGAGCCCGGACTTTCCTCATGTATCCTGTGGATACCCGCGATCATCTTTTGTACTCACGAAAAAGCAGATTTATTATACCATTACCATTTCCCTTTGTCAAAATCTCGGTCTGGGACTTAAGGGAAATTAAATAAGCCTTTCTGCCTCGGCGCACAGCCCCCCGGCTACCTCGCGGCACAGACGGTGTATCGCTTATCGCTGCTTCCTTCCGGACCTGACGAGATTCACGAGGCCGCCTTGCGCAAGACCTGGACGCTGTGAACCGAGCCGGAAAGGCTCAAACTCACTTCATCTTAGCACAATGCTTTGGATTTTTTCTGAAAGAAAAATTAAAAAGTCCCCTAAAAAAGGGTAAAAAAATGGCGGAGAGTGAGAGATTCGAACTCTCGATACAGCGTTCACCGTATACACGCTTTCCAGGCGTGCTCCTTCAACCACTCGGACAACTCTCCATGCTTGACTCACAAGATATATTCTATTGTCGTCACAACATTGGGTATTATATATTATGGCTTTTTATTTGTCAACGAAAATTTCGCAGAAATGAAAAAATAATCACAAAAAAATAAAACAGGAGCCATCATCAGACAGCTCCTGCCGCTAAAATCATCAGAAAATGGTTATCGGGGGTAGGAATTCTTCCTTAGCAAGGATGAGATACAACTCACCGCAGGTGGCATTGACCTTCAGAATCATCTTCTCCGGCTGCGGTGAAGCAGGCATCTGCGCGGATCTGGGCATCTCAAGGTCT